>NZ_JBSAXC010000010.1:0-296333 GCF_053427725.1 Burkholderia sp. PU8-34 | reverse complement strand
CGGAGGATCGGTGATGCAGGTTGCATTGGCGGCGCTGCCGAACAGGTTGACGGCGATCGCAGCCGCGAGGCCCGCGACGAGGGTCTTCGTTTTCACGATTAGTCATCCGTAATAATATGGATGTATAGGTAGACAGGGTGTCCGAATGCCTCTTCACGCGTTACGCCGATGATGCCTCATGACCCAACGCGGTCATCCTTGCCGCGTGCCCCGGTATTTCGTTATGAACCCGGAAACGCCTGCGACCATTCGCGAGTTTCTCGCTCGTTGGGACGAGCAGGCGTTTCTGCATGCATCCACGAAACCTTCCGTATCTGCACTGCGTACGAGTTTAAGTATCCGCGCGCGCGTTAATCCGGCGATCAGAGGCCTATCGTGACGGCATCTCGACGCATTGGCTCGCAAACGGTAAATAGTGCCGATCGAGAATGCATCGCCCATCCGCTGGTTCGCGGCAGCCCCCGTTGTCGCGCCTTCGGTCGACAACGACTCGGGCACGCATCGATTTCCTGACGCAGAACCTGTCAGATATCGATTTCGATTCGCCGGCGCCGGCCTGAACGGAGCGCTCGAAGCGCAAAAGAAGGGGCGCGAACACCACACGCGCGCGTCAATGAAGCGACGGGCTCATGCTTCGGCCCCCGTCATCGCGTGGCGAGGGGAACCATTCAGGACGGCCGGTGCATGTCGAACCGGTTCTCGGGCGTGACGAGCGCATAAGCCGACGGGCCGCCTGCACGAAGGATGACGCCTGCGCCGAAGGTATCGAAGATGCCGTCCTTGAGCAGGTCCTTGCGAATGTGCACGGCGACGACTTCTCCCAACACGAGCCAGGTGGTGACGGGTGCACCTTTGTGATCGCGAAGCTGGACGACATCGGTGAGCTTGCATTCGAAGTTGACGGCGCTTTCGGCCACGCGCGGCACGGCGACTTGTCGTGACGGCGCAGGTGTCAGGCCCGCCAATTCGAATTCATCGACTTCGTAAGGCACCATCGCGCACGTCGCGTTCATTTTCTCGGCGAGATCGCGTGTGGCGAGGTTCCACACGAATTCACCCGTTTCCTGGACGTTGCGCAGGCTGTCCTTCGCGCCGGTGCTCGAGAAGCCGATGATCGGCGGATGGTAGTTGAACGCGTTGAAAAAGCTGTACGGCGCGAGATTGAGCGAGCCGTTGCTGCCGCGCGTGGAGATCCAGCCGATGGGCCTCGGACCGACGATCGAATTCAACGGGTCGTGCGGCAAGCCGTGGCCTTGCGACGGTTCGTAGTAGTGGTAGCGTGGATCAGTCATGAGTGGAGATCGGGCCGTTCAGGTGGATGACGGTCAGGGGTGTCATGGGCATGAGGCAAGTCGCGGACGACACGCAGCTTGCCATGATTGCGCCGGCGCTGCAGCGCGATTCGAGCATCGCGCAACGCGGATCGACCGCAGCAAGCGCGCGACGATGCGTGACGATGGAACGCGAGGATGGTGTGGAGCAGATGCGGCAACGCATGCATGCGTGGCCACGGAAGGAACGAGCGGCGGGAGGAAGAGGAGACCGGCAGGCAGCACACGCGTCGAACACGTACGCTGCCTGCCTGCTCGCGGCCGGACGACGCATCACCTGCGCCGCCCGGCTGCAAACGACAACGCGTTACTTGTCGCTGTCGTCCTTGATTTGCGGCAGCGCCGACGATTCGCCCGGCGTCAGCAGCCCGACCTGCGTGTACACGCGCAGCTTGTCGCGCGTATCGGTGATGTCGAGGTTGCGCATCGTGAGCTGGCCGATCCGGTCGCGCGGCGAGAACGTCGACGCGACCTTCTCCATCGACAGACGCTCCGGCTGATACGTGAGGTTCGGCGACTTCGTGCTCAGGATCGAGTAGTCGTTGCCGCGGCGCAGTTCGAGCTTCACTTCGCCGGTGATCGCGCGCGCGACCCAGCGCTGTGCCGTTTCGCGCAGCATGATCGCCTGCGGATCGAACCAGCGGCCCTGGTACAGCAGGCGGCCGAGACGGCGGCCGTTCTCGCGGTACTGCTCGATCGTGTCTTCGTTATGGATGCCCGTGACGAGACGCTCGTAAGCGATGTACAGCAGCGCGAGCCCCGGGGCTTCGTAGATGCCGCGGCTCTTCGCCTCGATGATCCGGTTCTCGATCTGGTCGCTCATGCCGAGGCCGTGGCGGCCGCCGATACGGTTCGCCTCGAGCAGCAGCTCGACCTGGTCCTTGAACTCGACGCCGTTCAGTGCGACCGGCTGGCCGGCTTCGAAGCGTACCGTCACTTCTTCCGCGGCGATCTTCACGTCGTCGCGCCAGAACGCGACGCCCATGATCGGGTTCACGATCTTGATGCCGCTCTCGAGGCTTTCCAGATCCTTCGCCTCGTGCGTCGCGCCGAGCAGGTTCGAGTCGGTCGAATACGCCTTCTCGGCCGACATCTTGTACGCGAAGCCCGCCTGGCGCATGAATTCGGACATTTCAGCGCGGCCGCCGAGCTCGTCGATGAACGTCTGGTCGAGCCACGGCTTGTAGATCTTCAGGTCCGGGTTCACGAGCAGGCCGTAGCGGTAGAAGCGCTCGATGTCGTTGCCCTTGTACGTGCTGCCGTCGCCCCAGATGTTGACGCCGTCTTCCTTCATCGCGGCGACGAGCATCGTGCCCGTCACGGCGCGGCCGATCGGCGTGGTGTTGAAGTACGTGACGCCGGCCGTCGTGATGTGGAACGCGCCGCTCTGCAGTGCCGCGATGCCCTCGGCCACCAGTTGAGCACGACAGTCGATCAGGCGCGCGCCCGCCGCGCCGTATTCCATTGCGCGCTTCGGAATCGCATCGTAGTCGTCTTCGTCGGGCTGGCCGAGGTTCGCCGTGTATGCGTACGGGACGGCGCCCTTGAGTTTCATCCAGTGCAGCGCGGCGCTGGTGTCCAGGCCGCCGGAGAAGGCGATACCAACCTTCTGGCCGGTCGGGAGGCTTTCGAGAATCGTGCTCATAGGAATTACCGTGGATTGAAGTCCGGGAGGGGTTGTATTTCGCGGAATATGCGAGTATCGGCTGTCCGGGGCCTTGGGGCAAGGGTTGATTTCGGGCGCGCGGCCGTCAGCCGGGCCGCTCGGGCCGGCTTGCGGCCTGCTCGCGACGCGTCGCGGCGGCCGGTCTTCAAGGGACGGAACGGCGGGCGCGCGGCTGGCTGCCGGGCACCGGCGGGGCGGGAGTACGGCCCGCGCAGGCCCGGACGGGCGCCGCTTATGCTGTTTGTGCCGCATACGCCGCATACGCCGCATACGCCGCATACGCCGCATACGCCGCTTACGCGGCTTACGCCGCTTACGCGGCGCGGGATGGCGCCGATATCGTCCGCACCAATCAGGTGCATCCCCACGCCCGCCACGCCGGCACTCAGATATTCCACGACCGCGCGGTATCGAGCAGCCGCTCGCGCAGTTGATCCACCTCGCCGGCCAGCTTCGCTGAAATCGACACATAGCCCGACAATTGCGGCGGCGGCGCGTCCTGCGGCGGCGCCTGCCGGCGCCGCGCCGCGCCAAGCCGGCTCGGCGTGCCGAACTTGAGCGCGCGGCTCGCGCCGACGAGCGTGTCGCGGATGTTCCGGTTCGTCGCCTTCATCGCGACACGCAGGTATTCGCGGGCAGCCGTATCGTCGCGCGCCGGCAGCACGCTCGCGAGAATCTCGAGGTAGCTGATGCACAGGCGCAGACTGCGCTGGATCGCCTCGAGCTGCGCCATCGAAATTTCGCGTTCCTTCGATACGGACGGCATCAGCGAACGCAATTGCACGAGCAGCGCGCTCAGCGTGGCCATGTCCTTCAGGTGCGTCTCGTCGCTGACGTGCCGGTCGCCCGCGATTCGCGCGTGCACGCCGGCGCACGCGCGCAGCGCATCGGCGAGCTTGTAGCGCCACGAATAGGTTGCGTAGAGCGGCAGCGCGAACGAGAACGCCAGCGCGATCGCGATGCCGGTCAGCACGTTCACCGCGCGCCACAGGCCGTCGACGATCTCGTTGTCGCCGTGTCCGGCGACGATCACCATCGTGATCGCCGACAGCAGCGCGATATAGCCGGCCTTGCCGATCGCGTGATACGCGCAGACGCCGCATGCGACCGCCATCACGACGTAGATCGCGAGCGGCGCGTGCACGGCCGAGTGCAGCAGGATCAGCAGCAGCCCGGCGAGCGCGCCGATCGACGTGCCGAGCGCGCGCTCGGCCGCCTTCTTGCGGATGTTGCCGTGATGCTGGAGGCCGCCGACGACGATCAGCACGGTGATCGTCGACCATTCGCCATGCGGCATCCGCAGGCCGGTCGACAGGCCGATCGAAACGAGGATCGCGAGCGAGACGCGCGCGGCGTGGATCAGTTTCGCGTGACGGTAGCGGCGATAAGGGTCGAGCAGCGGGCGCAGCGCGCTACGGACGACGGTCGGCAGCCGGGTGTGGAGCGAGGCGGTCATGACGGAAAGCGGGTGACGGGGAAACGCGCCGGCGGCAATTCGGCCGGCGGCGCATCGCGGCTGCGATCAGACGTAACGCTAGCCGAACGTGCTCGGGCTGTCCACGGTAGCGCGGCGGCATTCAGCGCCCGGCAGGGGGCGGGGATGTGCTGAAGATGCTGAAGATGCTGAAGATGCTGAAGATGCTGACGATGCGGGAGATACGGGAGATACGGGAGATACGGGAGATACGGGAGATACGGGAGATACGGGAGATACGGGAGATCCGGGAGATCCGGGAAGGAGCCCGACCGTTATCCCGTTGCACGCTCAAGCTTCCTCGCGGCACTGCCCGGCCTCGCACACGCGGTTGCGCCCGCCGGATTTCGCGCGGTAGAGCGCCGTGTCGGCGAGCTTAAGCAGCATTTCGGCGCTTATCGTGCGGTCGTCCGCAGTGGTCGCGACGCCGATGCTGGCCGTTACGCACCCGTACGGGCTCTTCACGTGCTCGACGCCGAGCCCGGCGATCGCCCGCCGGATCGCCTCGGCCACGATCGCCGCGCCGCGCGCGCCGGTGTCGGGCAGTGTGACGACGAATTCCTCGCCGCCGTAGCGCGCGACGTGGTCGCCCTGGCGGCGCAGGCAGCGCGACGCGCATTGCGCGACTTCGCGCAGCACGTCGTCGCCCGCCTGGTGGCCGTAGTAGTCGTTGAAGGCCTTGAAGTGATCGACGTCGACGAACAGCACCGCCAGCGGCCGGCCGCTGCGGCTCGCGCGCCGGGCCTCCTTCGCGAGCACCGCGTCGAACGTGCCGCGGTTGTCGAGGCCCGTCAGCGCATCGGTGTGCGCGAGACGGTACAGCTTCGACTCGGCGATCTGCCGGCGCCTCAGTTCGCGCGACAGCAGCAGCGAGCCGCCGACGATGAACACGCTGAACACGCCGACCAGCACGACCACCCAGATCGCGCGGTCGCGCCACGACGCGAAGACGTCGCTTTCGGCGGGCGCGACGTTGACGATCAGCGGCACGCCGGTAAGGTGCCGGTAGACGAAGATGCGGCGCACGCCGTCGATCGACGCCGCGCCGGCCAGCACGCCTTCGCGTTGCGCCATCGCCTGGATGAACAGCGGCGCGTTGTGCAGGTCGAGGCCGACGATGGCCGGGTCGAACGGCTGGCGGCACACGAGCGCGCCGTTGTTTTCGACGATCGACGCGGTGCCGTGCTTGCCGACCGCGATGCCGTCGAGCAGCGCGCGGAAGTAGTCGATGCTCAGCGTGCCGACGACGATGCCGCCAAACGAACCGTCCGGCCGGTTGATCCGGCGGCTGAGCGCGATCGTCAGCGCGCCGTTGCGCAGCCGGGACGCATAGGGCCGGCTGATGAACAGGCCGTGCGCGCGGCCGTCGCGCTGGGCGACGAAATAGTCACGGTCGGCGAAATTGCCGTGCCGCGCAGGCTCGGCGCCGGAATCGACCACGATATTGCCCTGGGCGTCCATCACGAATATCGAGCCGAGATACGTACCGCTCGCCGCGCGGTCGAACAGCATCCGGTGCTGCAGGCGCGGCGGCAGGCCCATGATGGCCGGATCGGTGACGCCATCGACGACGTTTTGCAGCGACAAATCGTACAGCTCGATAGTCCGCGTGATGTCGCGCTCGATCAGCAGCATCAGGTTCCGGGCATTTTCGACGGCGTGGCTGTAAGCGTCGCGGCGGGCTTCGATTAACACCGACACGCACATACTCCAGCTGAACAGCACCAGCAGAAAGCCCGTGACGATGACGCCGCTCGGCGACAGAATCCGCACGACCGTCGACGAAACAGGGCGGCGCAATGCATCCAGCAGCGGGAATTGCTTCATCCTGATGGGTGGAGAGTGGCGGAAATACGTGCCTGTTGACGGTTCCGCGTGGTAATTATTTCAAGATAATACGTATTATCTCGCGAATTCTAACTGTCTGACTGTTTTGGTAAAGCCGTTGCGGATTTAGACCGGATTTGGTTTGTTACGCATTGTTACATGCCGGGCGAACATGATTTGATTTGAATCAATCTTATGGTTCGTTTCATTTTGTCTGATTTATGACGGGAGTTTGTTCGATTTTGCACATTAATCAACTTTGGGGCACTTTCGGCGGTTCCCGGCAGGGCGTCCGGTGACTGCCGCACTTTGAAAGCCGCACTTTAATGTGCGCGCCGCGGCAGGCTCGCCAGCCGCCGCCGCGCGTGCCGCGACCGGCCCATCTCCAACCCATTGATTCTCCGCGGGCTGCGCGCCGCGCCGGACGGCTTGGCGCGCCCTGTCGTCCGGTCGAATCAGGTAGAATCCGCGCTTCGCCGCAGGCGCCCGGTGCGCGACGTGCCCGGAGCCGCCTCGAATGCAGGTCGGGGCTTGCATCGCGCCCCGATTTCGCGCGGCCGCCGGCTCCCTATGCCGCCTGCCTGCTCAACGTTCGTCTCGTTTTATGTCCGCACTTCCCAATTCCGACCGGCCAGGTTCGTCCGCCAACCCACCCAAGCTCCACCGCGCACTGAAGGCGCGCCACCTGACGATGATCGCGATCGGCGGTTCGATCGGCACCGGCCTGTTCGTCGCGTCCGGCGCGTCGATCTCGCAGGCCGGCCCCGGCGGCGCGATGGTCGCCTACATGCTGATCGGCCTGATGGTCTACTTCCTGATGACGAGCCTCGGCGAGATGGCCGCGTTCATGCCCGTGTCCGGTTCGTTCGCGACCTACGGCGCGAAATACGTGGACGAGGGCTTCGGCTTCGCGCTCGGCTGGAACTACTGGTACAACTGGGCGGTGACGATCGCGGTCGAGCTGGTGGCCGCGCAGCTCGTGATGCACTACTGGCTCCCGGACGTGCCGGGCGTCTGGTGGAGCGCGGCGTTCCTCGCCGTGATGTTCCTGCTCAACGCGCTCACCGTGCGCGGGTTCGGCGAAGCCGAATACTGGTTCGCGCTGATCAAGGTCGTCACCGTGGTCGCGTTCATCGGCGTCGGCCTGCTGATGATCTTCGGCATTCTGAAGGGCGCGCCGCACAACGGGTGGAGCAACCTGACGATCGGCGACGCGCCGTTCGCGGGCGGCTTGCCGGCGATGATGGGCGTCGCGATGATCGCGGGCTTCTCGTTCCAGGGCACCGAGCTGATCGGCGTCGCGGCCGGCGAATCGGAAAACCCGCGCACGACGATCCCGCGCGCGGTGCGCCAGGTGTTCTGGCGGATCCTGCTGTTCTACGTGCTGGCGATCTTCGTGATCGGCGTGCTGATTCCTTATACCGACCCGAACCTGCTGAAGAGCGACGTGACCGACATCGGCGTGAGCCCGTTCACGCTCGTGTTCCGCCACGCGGGCCTCGCGTTCGCGGCCGGCGTGATGAATGCGGTGATCCTGACCGCCGTGCTGTCGGCCGGTAACTCGGGCATGTATGCGTCGACTCGGATGCTGTACAACCTCGCGACCGAAGGCCGCGCGCCGAAGCTGTTCGCGAAGCTGTCGCCGGGCGGCGTGCCGCGCAATGCGCTGTATGCGACCACCGCGGTCGGCGCGCTGTGTTTCCTGACGTCGCTGTACGGCGACAAGACGGTTTACCTTTGGCTGCTGAACACGTCGGGGATGACGGGCTTCATCGCGTGGCTCGGCATTGCGGTCAGCCATTACCGCTTCCGCAAGGGCTACGTCGCGCAGGGCTATTCGCTGGACCAGCTTCCGTACCAGTCCAAGTGGTTCCCGTTCGGCCCGCTGTTCGCGTTCGTGCTGTGTGTCGTGATCGCGCTCGGCCAGGACTACCAGGCGTTCCTCGTGAACAAGATCGACTGGATCGGCGTGCTCGCGACCTACGTCGGCATTCCGCTGTTCCTCGCGGTGTGGGCCGGCTACCGGCTCGTGAAGCAGTGCCGCTTCGTCCGCTACGAGGACATGGAGATCGCGCCGTGGCTGGCCGCGAGCCGGGACGGGCAGCGGGGCAGGCAGCCGCAGCCGGTGTCGACGCCGGAAACCGTCGCATAACGTGCTCGGGGCACGCGGCGCGATGGCGCCGCACACGAACGAAGAAACGGGAAGCGTCGCGCTTCCCGTTTTTTTTCGCGTGACCCTTTCGGCACGGGGTCAAAGCCGGTTATATTGCCCGACCCATCCGGGCTGCGCGCCGGTCGGCGCCGCCGGCGCCGGCACCGGCCGGACCGGCCACCGATGCGCGCGGCGCATCGGACAGCCGGCGCCCGGTGTTTCAATCGCCCCGTCGGGACCGGCACGGCGCGCGGGGCGCGCAACCGAGAGGAATTCATGAGCGCATCACCAGCCGAGCGGACGGCCGAGCCCGTCTCCATCGTGCGAATCGAAGCCGCGATCAACGCGTGGCGCGAAGTGTACCCGCCGGCCCCGAACGGCGAGGACGGCTACGCGCTCGATGCCGGCAGCGACTGTCTCGCCGAACTCTACGGCGCGATGATCTGCTATCACCAGTCGACCGTGCCGCTCGACACGCTGAGCGCCGACCAGCGCGACGCGCTGTTCGCGACCGAGGTGTAAACGGCGCCGCCGGAGCGGGCCGCCGGCGTCGTTGCCGGCGGCAGTGCCCGACGGCGCGGGAACGACGAAACGGGAAGCCTCATGGCTTCCCGTTCGCTTTGGGCGATGCGATCCTTTGTCTGCTTTCGGGCTTTCGGGCTTTCGGGCTTTCGGGCTTTCGGAGCGTCGGACTTCCGAGCTTTCGTGTGCGAACGTGTTCGCTCGTCAGCCCTGATCCCCGCCGCCGACCGGCAGCACCGACCCCGTGACATACGACGCCTCGTCCGACGCGAGGAACAGGATCGCGCCGACCTGCTCGTCGATCGTGCCATAGCGATGCATCGGGCTCGATGCGACCGTCTGGTCGACGATCGCCTGATACCACTGCGTTTCCTGCTCGCTCTGAGGCTCGCTGTTGCGCGGCACGATGCGCGGCGGCGCCTCGGTGCCGCCCGTCGCGACTGCATTCACGCGGATACCGTTATGCGCCTGCTCGAACGCGAGGCTCGCGGTCAGTGCATTGACGCCGCCTTTCGCGGCCGCGTACGGAATCCGGTGGATGCTGCGCGTCGCGATCGACGACACGTTGACGATCGCGCCGCGCCGGCGTTCGATCATCCCCGGCAGCACCGCATGGCAGCACCACAGCGTCGGAAACAGCGAGCGGCGGATCTCGGCCTCGATCTGGCGGGTTTCGTACGCGTCGAAAGGCTTCGCCCAGATCGTGCCGCCGACGTTGTTGATCAGCACGTCGATCCGGCCGAATGCGTCGTGCGCGGCCTGCGCCATCTGCGCGGCGCCGTCGGCCGTTTCCAGGTCGGCGAGCACCGCGATCGCGCGGCCGCCTTCCTTTTCGATGTCGGCCGCGACGTCGCGCACCGTCGTCGCGCGGTCGACGAGCACGAGCGTCGCGCCTTCCTGCGCTGCGCGCAGCGCGACGCCGCGGCCGATCCCTTGTCCGGCGCCGGTGACGACGACGACCTTGTCCGCAAAGCGGTTCGGATGGGGCGTATTCATGCGGCGTTGCTCGACGAGAATTTTTCGAAATACAGGTTGGCCGGTGTGACGCCGCATTCGCGCAGCCACGCCTGCACCGCATCGACCATCGGCACGGGGCCGCACAGGTAGATGTCGACGTCGCCATCGTTGAGCCAGGACGGATCGACGTGCGTGGTCACATAGCCCTTGCGCGGATGCGCGCTGCCGGCATCGGCGACGCAGGTCCGATATTCGAAGCCGGGCAGACGGCGCGTGACGTCGTCGAGTTGCTCGAGCGCGACGAGATCGGCATCGTTCGTCACGCCGTACACCATCCGCACCGGTGGTGCGCCATCGCGATGCCCGTTCGTGCGCGCCGCGCATACGTCGAGCATCGACAGGAACGGCGCGATGCCGGTGCCGCCCGCGAGGAACAGCGCGGGCCGTGTGGCGTCGCGCAGGTAGAAGCTGCCGTGCGGCCCCGAGAACGCGATCCGCTGGCCGGGCGCGGCGTCCTGCGCGAGATAGCCGCTCATCTTGCCGCCCGGCACGTTGCGCACGATGAACGACACGCGCGGCGTGCCCGGTTGCGAGCTAAACGAATACGAGCGCGTCGACCCCGTACCGGGGATTTCGACGTTCACGTACTGGCCGGCGAGGAAGCCGAGCTGGTCGGGCGTGTCGAGGTCGATCGAGAAATGAATCGTCGAATCCGACAGCTTGTCGACCGCCGCGAGCGTGCCTTCATGGCGCGCGGCGCCCGTCTTGCAGGCGGTCGACGATGCCGGCACGCGGATCACGCAGTCGCTGCGCGGACGCGTCTGGCACGCGAGCACATAGCCTTGCGCCGCTTCGTCGGCGGTCAGCGCGTCCTCGATGTAGCTCGATTCGGGCAGCTCGTAATTGCCCGACTCGCAATGGCAGCGGCAGGTGCCGCATGCGCCGTCGCGGCAGTCGAGCGGGATGTTGATTTGCTGGCGATAGGCGGCGTCGGACAGCTTCTCGCCGTCGCGGCATGAGATGAAGCGCGTGACGCCGTCTTCGAATTGCAGTGCGATGGTGTGTTCCATGATCGTCTCCTCAACCTCTGGACGGAACCTGTCGAAACTAGATGTGATAGACGTCGATCACCTGATTGATGTAGTCGTTCTTCAGCACGACATACTTGTTCAGGATCTGCGGCGCATCGCCGTTGAAATCGATCACGTAGCGCGACATGCCGAAATAGGTCGACACGGTCTTGTAGCGGAAGCTCAGCGTGTGCCAGTTGAAGCGCACCGTGCACACGCCGTCCTCGTGCTTTTCCAGCTCGACGTTCGCGATGTTGTGGCTCGTGCGTGTGTCCGGCATCGTCGCGCTCGAACGCTCGGTCTTGATGCGGAACACGCGATCCTCGAGGCCTTGCCGGCTCGGATAGAAAATCAGCGAGATCTCGCGTTGCGGATCGGTGACGAGCGTGTCGTCGTCGTCCCACGACGGCATCCAGAACTGTGCGTCCGGGTGGTAGCAGGCGAGCCATTCGTCCCACTGCTCGTCGTCGAGCAGGCGGCTTTCGCGGTACAGGAACGCCTGGATGTCGGCGATCGAAATCGTGTTCATGCTTGGCTCCGTTCGGCTTCGATGGCCTTTTTCATCGTGTCGGCCCAGTAGCGGTGCTGCACCGTATAGAGCCCTTCGTCTTCCGTCTTCACGCCGCTCATCACCGGGTTCAGGCCGATCGTGCGCGCGGCGTCGTCCGGGCCGTCGATCCAGTGCGTCGAGCCGCGGCACATGTCGTTCCACGCGACCGAGATCCCCGCATACCCCTGCTGGCACGCGCGGAATTCCTCGAGATCGTCGGGCGTCGCCATGCCGCTCACGTTGAAGAAGTCCTCGTACTGGCGGATGCGGCGTGCGCGCGCATCGGCATCCTCGCCCTTCGGCGCGATGCAGTAGATCGTCACTTCGGTGCGGTCCACCGACAGCGGGCGCAGCACGCGGATCTGCGAGCCGAACTGGTCCATCAGATACACGTTCGGATACAGGCACAGGTTCCGCGAGTTCTGGATCATCCAGTCCGCGTTCGCGCTGCCGCAGCGTTCCGCGAATTCGTCGCGGCGGCTGAAGTTCGGGCGGTCCTCCGGGTTCGACCAGCGCGTCCACAGCAGCATGTGGCCGCGTTCGAACGCGTAGAAGCCGCCGCCCTGGCGGCCCCAGCTGCCGGCGTCCATCGCGCGGATCTTGTCCTCGCGCGCGTTCTGCTCCTTGCGGTGGTTCGTCGTCGCCGCGTAGTTCCAGTGCACGGCCGACACGTGATAGCCGTCCGCGCCGTTCTCGGCGGTCAGCTTCCAGTTTCCTTCGTACGTGTACGTCGATGCGCCGCGCAGCACTTCGAGTCCTTCGGATGACTGATCGACGATCATGTCGATGATCCGCGCCGCTTCGCCGAGGTGCTCCTTCAGCGGCGGCACGTCGGGATTCAGGCTGCCGAACAGGAAGCCGCGATAGCTCTCGAAGCGCGCGACCTTCTTCAGGTCGTGCGAGCCTTCCTTGTTGAAGCACTCGGGGTAGCCGGCGCCTTCCGGGTCCTTCACCTTCAGCAGCTTGCCGCTGTTGTTGAAGGTCCAGCCGTGGAACGGGCACGTGTAGGTTGCCTTGTTGCCGCGTTTGTGGCGGCACAGCATCGCGCCGCGGTGCGTGCACGCGTTGACGAACGCATTCAGCTCGCCCTGGCGGTTGCGCGCGATGAACACGGGCTGGCGGCCCATGTACGTCGTGTAGTAATCGTTGACGTTCGGAATCTGGCTCTCGTGCGCGAGGTAGATCCAGTTGCCTTCGAAGATGTGCTTCATCTCCAGCTCGAACAGCGCTTCGTCGGTGAACGCGCTGCGGTGCAGGCGGTAGTCGCCGCTGGCCTTGTCCTCGATGAGGAAGTCGTCGAGCGAGCGCACGGCGGGTGTGCGGTCCGGGTAGATCGGGATCATCGGGTGTCTCCTTGGTCGGTCAGAGTTGGCGCCTTAGCGCTTACTCTGGTCCCATGCTTCGCGGTCGATCAGAGTTGGCGCTTTAGCGCTTGCTCTGGTCCCATGCTTCGCGTAGGGCGGCGCGCGCGTTCGCGGCGCACTTCGTTGAATCGGTCAGGCGGCCGCGCGGATGCGCGTCACTTCGACGTCCGGTGCCGCCGCTTGCTCGCCGTGCAGCCGGAAATCGAAATCGATCGACGCGAACGGCCGGTCGACGCTGTGGCGTTCGAGTTCCGCGGCGGTGCTGATACGCTCGATCGCCGGCACGAGCCCTTCGCGGCTCGCGAACGCGAAGTCGTCCCACAGGTACGCGTCGCCGTCGATGTTGATCTGCGTGGTCAGCTTGCGATGGCCCGGCGCGGACACGAAGAAGTGGATGTGCGCGGGGCGGCGGCCGTGGCGGCCGAGCTTGTCGAGCAGGCGCTGCGTGGTGCCGTCGGGCGGGCAGCCGTAGCCGACCGGCACGATGCTGCGGAACTGGTAACGGCCGTGCGCGTCGGTGACGATCGTGCGGCGCAGGTTGAACGCGCTTTGCGTCTTGTCGAAGAACGAGTAATTGCCGTGCAGGTTCGCGTGCCAGACCTCGACCTTCGCACCCGCAAGCGGCGCGCCGTTGCCGCCGTACACGGTGCCCTGCATGAACAGCACGTCGCCGTCGGCTTCGTCCGTGCCGTCGTCGAGGCGCGCGAAGCCGATCGAGGCCGGTGCGCCGGCCACGTACAGCGGGCCTTCGATCGTGCGCGGCGTGCCGCCCGTCAGGCCGGCCTTCGCTTCGGCTTCGTCCATCCGGATGTCGAGGAAGCGCTCGAGGCCGAGGCCCGCGGCAAGGAGGCCGAGCTCGTGCGTCGCGCCCGCTTCCGACAGGTATTCGATGCCTTTCCAGACCTCGGACGGCGTCAGGTCGAGATCCTCGATCGCTTTGAACAGGTCGGCGGTCAGGCGCACGACGACCTGCTGGATGCGGGGATCGGCTTCGCGTTGTGCGGCGCCGACGATGAACCCTTTGACGAGGGCTTCGATGTCACTGTGGGTCACTGTCTTCTCCTGACTCTGGTGGGCTGCGATCCGGCGGGATTCGCACGTTTCGTCTGACCTGCGCCGGTTCGGGCCGATTGGAGCACTGATGCTCTGAGGGTATAGTTGTGGGGTTCCGAGCTGGCAGTTGAAGGATAGTTGCGCGTGAAAAGCGTCGTCCAACACTGATTTAGTATCAGTTTCATATCCAAGAGGTATTGAAATGGAGTTGCGGCACCTTCGTTACTTCGTCGCGGTCGCCGAGGAGCGCAACTTCACGCGCGCGGCGGAGCGGCTGCATATCGCGCAGCCGCCGCTGAGCCGCCAGATCCAGCAGCTCGAGGACACGCTCGGCGTGCAGCTGTTCGAGCGCAACGCGCGGCCACTGAAGCTGACCGATGCGGGGCGATTTTTCTATTCGCACGCGGTGCAGCTGCTCGCGCAGACGGCCGAGCTGGAATCGATGACGAAACGGATCGGCAAGATCGAACGGAGCATGTCGATCGGATTCGTCGGCTCGACGCTGTACGGGATGCTGCCGAAGATCATCCGGCGCTTTCGCGACGAATACCCGGCCGTCGAGCTGAGCCTGCACGAGATGTCGACGATGGATCAGATCAAGGCGCTGAAGGAGGGGCGGATCGATGTCGGGTTCGGCCGCATCCGTCATGAGGATCCAAGCGTGCGGCGCGTCGTGCTGCGCGAGGAACGCATGATCGTCGCGCTGCCGCTCGGCCATCCGCTCGTGACCGCGAAGGAGGTGCTGTCGCTGCACGACCTCGTCAACGACACGCTGATCATTTTCCCGAAGGCGCCCCGGCCGAGCTACGCGGACCAGGTGCTGGCCGCGTTCCATGATCGCGCGCTGAAACCGCGGCGCATCTACGAGACGCGCGAGCTGCAGATTGCACTCGGCCTCGTTGCGATGGGCGAGGGCATTTCGGTCGTGCCGCACAGCGTGTACGGGCTGAAGCGCGACGACATCAGCTACAAGGCGCTCGACGATCCGAACCTCGTGTCGCCGATCATCATGAGCATGCGGATGCTCGACGAATCGGAAGACATCGGCGCGATGCAGGCGCTGATCTACCGGCTCTACGACGAAGCGAAGATGGACTATCTGCCGCCGCCGCAGGAGTGACGTGCGGCGCGACGGCGTGATGACCACGTCATCGCCATGGTGCGACGGTGCGAAGGTGTGATGACCACGTCATCGCCATGGTGCGACGGTGCGAAGGTGTGGTGACCACGTCATCGCCATGGTGCGACGGTGTGACGGCGCGATGATCACATCATCGCCGAAGCCACGACGGTGCGATGACACGATGGCGACGTCATCACGCCGATGCCGTGAGCGCGTCAGGCGCCGGTCAGCGACGGCTGCATGCTTGACGGGATGCCCGTCGCCGCGCCAACATGGCCGGCAACTCGCCGGACCGCGTGCGTCCGGCCGCTTTCAAACATCCGACACACCGACATGACCGATATCGTGACCGAGGAGACCTGGATCGAGACGCCGCAAGGGCGTCTGTTCGCGAAACGCTGGCGCGGCAACACTGCGCTCGATGCACCCGATGCACCCGATGCACCCGATGCACCCGATGCACCCGAGGCACCCGAGGCACCCGAGGCACCCGAGGCACCCGATGCGCGCAGCGTGCCCGATGCTGCCGCGTGCCCGATCGTGCTGCTGCACGATTCGCTTGGCAGCGTCGCGCTGTGGCGCGACTTCCCGGAGCAGTTGGCGCGCGCGACGCGCCGCGACGTGATCGCATACGACCGGCTCGGCTTCGGCCAGTCCGATCCGCATCCGGGGCAGCTTTCGCCGTCGTTCGTGCGCGACGAGGCGGACCATGCGTTCAACGCGCTGCGCGAGCAGCTCGGCTTCGGGGCGTTCGTTGCGTTTGGCCACAGCGTCGGCGGCGGGATGGCGGTGGGGTGCGCGGCCGCGCATCCCGATCGATGCCGCGCGCTCGTGACGGTCGCGGCGCAGGCGTTCGTCGAGGAGCGCACGCTGGCCGGCATTCGCGAGGCCGAACGCCAGTTCGCCGAGCCCGGCCAGCTCGATCGTCTCGCGCGGTATCACGGCGACAAGGCGGAATGGGTGCTCCACGCGTGGGTCGATACGTGGCTGTCGGATGCGTTTCGCGACTGGAGCCTCGACGACATGCTGCCGTACGTGCGCTGCCCGACGCTGTCGATCCATGGTTCGCAGGACGAATACGGCTCGTCCGTCCACCCGGACCGCATCGCGTCGCGCGTCGCCGGGCCGTCGTCCGTCGTGATGATGAAGGAATGCGGACACGTGCCGCACCGCGAGCGGACGGCCGACGTGCTCGCGACAGTCAGCGAATTCCTGCACCGCTCGGGCGCTTGAGCGCCTGTTGCGGCGGCGAGGGGGACGCGATCAGAATGCGATCAGAACGCGAGCTGAATCGCGAGATCGATCGCCAGTACCGCGATCGAGCAGCCGATGCCGAGGATCACGTTCGGCAGCCGGTGCTCGAAGTCGCTATCCTTGCGCATCGCCGCGCCGAGCAGATAGAGCGCTTCGATGGCGATCTGCAGGCCGACGAACATCAGCATCAGCAGATACTCGTATCCCATCTCCTTGAAGCCGGCGAAGTGCATCCCGTGATCGCGGATCCACTGGCCGACGCGCAGCAGTTCGTAAACGAACAGCAATGCCGGAAACAGGTAGCTGACGAAATAGGTGGGCGCGCTGGCGTGCCGTAGTTCGAGGTGGAAATGATGCGTGGTAGCCATCACGAATTCCTCCTTGCAAACAGGGTTGCGATCGCAACGGCGGCGCGACAACGTGCGCATCTGAGGGTTTGCCCGGAGCACTGTGCGCAGCCGTACGTCGTCAGCATACTGCTGCGCGGACAATTTCGCATGGGTGCTGTGTCGACGCGGATACAGTCGCTTACGGTTGGCGTACATCGGCGGTGCCGCATGTCGCCCTTCGACTATGCGCGCCGTGTGCCGCCCGGCGACGCTTTCGCTTCCGCCCCTTCGACGAACAGCCTGACGATCGCGTGGAACTCGCGCTTGAGCGACAGCCCCGGCAAGTTCAGCCAGCGCAGCATCGCCGCGAGATACAGGTGATGGAACCACGTCGCGAGCTGGTCGGCTGGCAGCGACCGGTTCAGTTCGCCAGACTGCTGCCCGGCGGCGATCAGTTGTTGCCACACGAGCGCGATGTCGCTGCCGTTCGCGCTGCCATTCGCGCTTCCGCCTGCCGGCTCCGTCACGCCGATGCTCAGGAACCGATGCCGCAGATACGCGAGCAGATACACCGGATGCTGTTCGCACCACGCGGCCGACGCGTCGAGCACGCACGTTATCCGTGATGCGAAGGTCTTGCGCCTTGCGACATCGCGTTGCAAGTGCGCGAGATCGCGGGCGAGTTCACCTTCGAGCCAGTGCGCGAGAACGGCTTCCTTCGTCGGGAAGTGGTTGTATAGCGTGCGCTTCGCGACGTCCGCTTCCGCGGCGATCTGCTCCATCGTGACCGTGTCGTAGCCGTGCGCGTCGAACAGGCGCGCGGCGGTTTCGGCGAGATGGGACAGCATCTGGATGCGCTTGCGCGCGCGGCGGCCCGGATCGTCTGCGATGGGTTCCATGGCGAGGGTCTTTACAAAAAGTGTACGAGTTGCATTAGTATACGACGTGCATTTTTGTGATGCCAATCCGCAGCGCTGCACTCAGGGAGCCAAGCATGAAGCTCGTCATCGTCACCTACGGTACCGAAGGCGATACGCGTCCGCTCGCGGCGCTGGGCCGCGCGCTGATCGACGCCGGCCATGACGTGCGGCTGCTGGCCGACGCCGCGACGCTCGGTTCGGCCGCCGCGCTCGGTGTGCCGTCGGCCGCGTTGTCGGGCGACATCCGCCGCGCACTCGCACCGGGCGAGGCACTGTCGAGCGCGGTGAAGGGGCGCGGCGGCTTCAACGACACGTCGAAGGCGATCGCCGCGATCGCAAACGCGAACGCCGCCGCGTGGATGCGCGAGGTTGCCGACGCGTCGGCCGGATGCGATGCGATCGTCGTGTCGGGGCTCGCGGCGTTTGTCAGCCTGTCGGTTGCCGAGTATCGCGGCATCCCCGCGATCGGCGCGGGCCTCATTCCGATCACGCCGACGGCGGAGTTTGCGTCGCCGTTCCTTCCACCCGACAAGGTGCCGCGCTGGCTCAACTGCGCGAGCCACCGGTTCGTGAACGCGTTGTTGTGGCAGGCGTTCCGGCGCGCGACGAACGCGGCGCGCGCGAGCGTGTGCGGATTGCCGCCGCGCAAGCGCGTGTGGACCGGGCATCCGATGCTGTACGGCGTGTCGCCGGCGCTGCTGTCCGGTCCTGCCGACTGGCCGGACAACGCGTGCGCGTGCGGCCAGTGGAGCGCCGACGATCCCGCATGGACGCCGCCGCCCGCGCTCGCTGCGTTTCTCGATGCAGGCGAGCCGCCGGTCTATGTCGGGTTCGGCAGCATGGCGGGATTCGATCGCGCGTCGCTGGCCGATGCGCTGACGACGGCACTCGACGGCCGCCGCGCGCTGTTCTATCCGGGGTGGAGCGGGATCGACGCAACGATGCTGCCGGACCATGTGTTCGTCGTCGGCGAGACGCCGCATCGCTGGCTGTTTCCGCGAACTTCGATGGTGATTCATCACGGCGGATCGGGCACCGCGCATTCGGCGGCGCGCGCGGGCGTGCCGTCGGTCGTCGTGCCGTTCGCGGGCGACCAGTTCTTCTGGGCGAACCGGCTTCAACGGCTCGGCGTTGCCGGTGCGCCGGTGGCCGGAAGGCGGATGCACGCTGCGGACCTTGCGTGCGGCATCACGTTTGCGGAACGCGACGACGTGAAGGCGCGTGCGGCCGAACTGGGCGGGCGCATCGCGGGAGAGAACGGTGTGCGGCGAGCGGTCGCCGAGGTCGAGCGATGGGGGGCAGGCAGGCGCACGTGTTGAGGCATCCGACCGCATCGGGATGACGCGTGGCGATCGCGCCGCGCGTGCCGCCCGCGTCAGAAATGCCCGGTAAACCGGTACCGGCTGCCCGGGTGCCAAAGATTGACCGCCGACGCGACCAGGCCTTGCGACCACGTGCGCCGGTGCAGCATCAGGCACGGTTCGCGTTCGTCCATCGTCAGCAGGCGGCGCGTTTCCGCGTCGGGCATCGCGGCTTCGATCCGGTATTCGACGCGCTGCAGCGGTGCGACGCGCGTCAGGTACTGGTTCGGCGTCGTCGTCGTGAAGTCCTGCAGCGCATATTCGGGCGCGCAGGCCGGATTGACCCAGCGTTCCTCGAGCTGCACCGGCGTCGCGTTTTCGAAGTGCAGCACGCGCGAATGGAAGATCGGGCTGCCGGTGTCGAGCTGCAGCTCGTCGGCGAGCTTCGCGTCCGCGACCGCTGCACCCACGTGCAGCACCTGCGCGCGATAGCCGTGGCCGCGCGCGGCGACTTCGTCCGAGATGCTGCGAATTGCGACGAGCGTCGATTCGTATTTGGGCGACGCGACGTAGGTACCCGAGCCGCGCGTGCGCGTCAGCACCTGTTCGGCCGTCAGCTCGCGCAGCGCGCGGTTGACGGTCATGCGCGCGACGTTGAATTCGCGCGCGAGTTCGTTCTCCGACGGCACCTGGTCGCCTTCCGCCCATTCGCCGGCGTGGATGCGCGCCAGGATGAAATCCTTGATTTCCTGATAGATCGGTGTGGTCATGGGATCGCTGTTTCTGAGTCGGTGGCCGTTCGCCGCCGAGTACCAGTCCCGCGCACGCCCGGCGCCGAGTGTACCGGTTTCCCGGACGCGCCGGCCCGGATTCCCTGAATGATCCCTTTTCATGCGGCGCGCGTCCATGCGGGATTGCACAGAGCCGCGCGCCGGCCAAGCGTGGTCCCCGGGTGCACGAGCGGCATCCGGGCGGGTCTGTCAGAACCGATGCCGCATGCCGACCGTCCCCACGACCTGCGTGTTCGTCGACGAGGCCGCGAGCCCGTTGACGTTCGCGAACCCGAGCGTCTCGCCCGATGACAAGCCGGTCTGGTGCTGGTACACGGCCTCCGCGTACACGTCGGTGCGCTTGCTCAGCGCGTAATCGGCCATCAGCGAGACCTGATGCCACTTCGGGCGATGGCTGCCGGCCGCGTCGTCAAAGCGGCCGTCGGTAAACGTATAGGCACCGGCGAACGACACCGCCGAATCGAGCGCGTAGCGGGCGTTGATCTCGTAGTTGTCGAAGCGCAGCGAATTCAGCGCGCCCGGCAGCGACGACGCGGCCGTGTCGTCGAACATCGAGTGGGTCCACAGTGCGCCGACCGTCAGCCGATCGAACGCATAGCTGCCGCCTGCGCCCATCACGCGCTGGCGCGCCGCCGGAAAGTTTGCATTGTCATTGGTCGACAGCGCGCCGCCTCCCGTCGAGCCGCCGCGATTGAGCTGCAGGTACGCAGCGCCGAGATTGATCGGGCCGTTCGAGTACGACACGCCGGCGCTGTACGCGCGGTTGTCCGAGAAGCCGGGCTGGTTGCTGAAACCGTACACGCCGCCGAACTGGAGACCGGCGATCGTCGGGCTCGTGTACTTGACCGCGTTGTTGATGTAGAACGAATCGTCGATGTTGTCGTTGTCGAACGGGTGCGCGGCGAGGTTGTTGCCGTCGCCGTTACCGGCCATCGCGAGCGGGCCGAGGTAATCGACGACGGCATCGTATTGCCGGCCGAGCGTCAGCGTGCCGTACGGGTCGCTTTGCAGGCCGACGTACGCGCGGCGGCCGAACATCGTGTTCCGGTACGACTGCGTGCCGTTGTTCAGGTTGAAACCGCTTTCGAGCCGGAAGATCGCATGCAGGCCGCCACCGAGATCTTCCGCGCCGTTCAGGCCGAAGACCGTGTTCGACAGCAGCCCGCTGCCTTGCTGCCAGACGTGCCCGCCCGATTGATTGTTCGTATACGCGATACCGGCATCCAGCAGGCCGTAGAGCGTGACGCTGCTTTGTGCGTGTGCGGCAACGCTGAACATGGCAACGCAAAGCGTGCCGACGACTTCTTTTTTCATTGTCGAACTTCCTGGTAAGACCCGTTACTACGGGAAAAGCTGCGAAGGACGCACGCGATCGGCGGCGGAGCGCCGGTCGATGCCGGATCGTTCCGTTTCACGCGGACGTCGCGCGTCTGAATGGGGCGATGAAGCGCCTGCGCCCGACGTGTCGCGCGTTGTCGGCGCGAACGCGCAGCGGCCGGCGATCGGCGCGCGCGATGCAGGCGCTCGGGTGCCGTCTAGCGCCGCGAGCGGCGAATCGCGCCGAACTCGGCTTTGGGCAGCAATTGCATGATCGACGACATGGCCCGCGACAGGTGCGACCGCGCGAGCTCGAGCTGCAGGCATGCGCGCCCGGTCCGGTTGTCGATCTCGGCCGTATAGATGCCCAGCACGGGGCCGGCGGCCTGATGCAGCGCGCGGCGTGCCGCGGCCAGGTTGCACGACTCAACCTGGATCGACAGCAGCACCAGATGGTTCGTGTCGCGCGTGCGCGGCCGCAGCGATACGCACTGGCCGGAAACCGCCGCGCGCGATCGGCGAACGGACGGCAGGTGGATCGAGGTCGATTCGGTTCTCAGCGATTTCATGCATTGATCCCCGCGCCGCGTCACACGTGGGACACATTGCGTGCGGGGATTCCGTCTTGAACATGGCGAACATTCTAGGAATCGCAGTGACGATACGGTGTATAGACTTCCGGCCTGTTTGAAAAAATCACATAAAAGCGCGATGCGCGCTGCGTGCCGCAACGTCCGCGCGTTTCATGCCGACGCACACAACGCAGACGATCCGCGATGCATTTCGGCAAGACGTCGATCAAGTCGCGAAGCCACCGTATTGCCGTCGCCATTCAAAGCGAAATTCCGCCGTCGCGTCGCGTCGCGCCGCATTCGCACGCGAGCGTCGAAATAATCGATTGGTTCGATTCGCGCCTGAAAAATCAGAAATTATCCGGCCGCACGTTTATACGTTTTTTATTTTGCGGGAAAAATTGAACACCGCTTTGATACGCGGCTTTCTACACTGTCGCATCCCGTGTTCCAGCTGAACGTGGGGTGGTCGTCGTCCGGACGTGAGCGCCGCAGCTACGCCTGCCGGAGACGTTGACGATACCGCGGATTGTCCGCGCAAACGAAATAAAAGAGGGAAAACGATGCTGTGGATTTCGGGGTTTATTTCGGCCGTGCTGTTCGTCTATCTCTTCCACGCGTTGATCAAGCCAGAGCGGTATTGATTCGAGCGATTCGACAGGAATAAAGCATATCGGTGAACCTTATGAGCGATCTGGTTTTCGTGCTGGTCACGCTGGCGTTCTTCGCGTTGACAGCCGGTTTCATCAACGGCCTGGACAGGATGTGAGCGAGCGTCGACATGTTCAATAACACCATTCAATTCGCGATCGTTCTCGCGATCATGCTTGCGCTGGTTCCCGTCGTCGGGAAATGGCTCGCGCATGCATTCACGAGCCCGCGCCACGCGTGGGTCGAACGCCGGACCTACGCGCTGCTGGGCGTCGATCCCGCCGAAACGATGTCGTGGAAGCGCTACGGCATGGTGCTGCTGCTCAGCAACGCGGGCATGATGCTGCTCGGGTATCTGCTGCTGCGCATGCAGGACGTGCTGCCGTTCGATTCGCTGCAGCGCGCGGCGCAAAGCCCCGACCTCGCGTTCAACACGGCCGCGTCGTTCATCACGAACACGAACTGGCAGGCCTATTCCGGCGAAAGCAGCCTGTCGAACTTGCGGCGTTCGTGTGCGTCGGCTGCTTCGACTTCTTCTTCGTCGAGCCGAGATGGTCGTTCGCGGTATCCGACACGCAGTACGTGTTCACGCTCGCGCTGATGCTCGCGGTGGCGCTCGCGGTGGCGCTCGCGATCGGCCAGCTCGCGGCGCGCCTGCGCGCGCAGGCGCGCGCCGCGCGGGCGAACGAGAAGCGCTCGGCGGCGCTGGCACGGGTCGCACACGATCTGTCGGCGGCGATCGAGACCGAGCAGATCGCGTTGATCTGCACCGGCACGATCGCGCAGTTGCTGGGCGTGCACGTCGCACTCTTGCTGCCCGATGCGCGCGACCGGCTGCGGGCCACGCGCGACGTGTGGTTCGTCGACCCGGCGGCGGCGCAATGGGCGTTCGACCACGCGCAGCCGGCCGGCCGCGACACGCCGGCGTTCGACCGCTCGGTCGCACAGTACCTGCAGCTGAAGGCGCCGATGCGCGTGCGCGGCGTGCTCGCGCTGCTCGCCGACGCGCAGCCGGTGACGACGGATCCGGACGACCGGCGCTTGCTCGATGCGCTGTGCTCGTCGGTCGCGATGGCGCTGGAGCGCGTGCATTACGGTGACGTCGCACAGCAGACGCACGTCAGGATGGAAGGCGAGCGGCTGAGAAACGCGCTGCTGGCCGCGGTGTCGCACGACCTGAAGACGCCGTTGACCGCGATCCGTGGGCTGGCGGAGACGCTCGAGCGGCCCGAGCGGCTCGCGCCCGGGCAACCGGCCGGGCTGGCGCGCGGGATCCGCAACCAGGCCGAGGAACTGCATCGGCTCGTCGTGAACCTGCTCGATCTGGCGCGGATGCAGAGCGAAGGCGTGCGGCTGAACCGCGAGTGGCACGTGCTCGACGAGATCGTCGGCAGCGCGCTCGCGCATTCCGCGGGCGCGCTCGCCGGCCGCGCCGTGAAGGCCGACCTGCCGGCCAACCTGCCGCTGATCGACGTCGATGCGCTGCTGATCGAGCGCGTGCTGATCGTTCGAGCGCGAACGCAAGGAATCGTCGATCACCGGCGTCGGGCTGGGACTCGCGCTGTGCCGCAGCATCGTCAATGCGCACGGCGGCTCGATCCGTGCGGTGCCGCTCGAACCGCACGGCGCGCGGTTCGAAATTCGCCTGCCGTCGGGCGCGCCGCCCGACATCGAACACGAGAGTCAATCATGATCAGGTCGCGCGTGCTTATCGTCGAGGACGAATCGGACATCCGGCGCTTCGTCAGGATGGCGCTCGAACAGGAGGGCATGGATGCGTGCGAGGCGTCGACGGCGAAGGAGGCCCGGATGTACGCGGCGAGCAGCAAGCCCGATCTCGTGATCATCGATCTGGGCTTGCCCGACGACGACGGCAAGGCGTTCATCCGCGAACTGCGCGAATGGTCGACGGTGCCCGTGATCGTGCTGTCCGCCCGGCAGCAGGAAGTGGAAAAGGTCGCGGCGCTCGACGCGGGCGCGGACGATTACCTCGCGAAGCCGTTCGGCGTGCCCGAGCTGCTCGCGCGTGCGCGCGCGCAATTGCGGCGCGCGGCGCTCGTGTCGACCGACGGGCAGGCGTCATCGCTCGTCCGGTTCGGCGGCGTGGTGGTCGATATGAGCAAGCACGAAGTCTTCCGGGACGGCACGCCGGTGCACCTGACCCGGCTCGAATTCCGCCTGCTCGCTGCGCTGATTCGCGGACGCGGCGGCGTGATCGCCGCACGGCAGCTGCTGGCCGAGGTATGGGGCATTCACGACGCGGACCGCGCGCACTACGTCCGCGTGTACATGACGAACCTGCGGCAGAAGCTCGAGCAGGTGCCGACGACGCCCCGGTACCTGCTTACCGAATTGCAGTTCGGCTATCGGCTGCTCGGGCTGGAGGCCGTCGGCGCGGCGCGCGGCGACGACGGGGAGGTCGTCGAAACCCTGGCGGAATCGGGGTCGGTTCGCGGCGGCTAGACAACTGCGATGCCGCCGGCGTGGGGGGCAGCGCGGCGCCGGAGCGGCCGTCTTCAGCTGGATGTAATCTTAATTAATTGAAATATAAGGAAAATTACGCCAATGAAAGCAATTCGGTGACATAGAGATAAACACGGATTGCTGGCATAGCCCGGTAAACGGCAAAGTTGTATGTACAACTTAGGCGTCCATTTCATACGACGGTACGCCGGTTGGACGGGTTCGCGGCGGCACGACGCCGCGCCGGCCACGCGGGCGTCGCCCGCCCGGCTGCGAACCCGGCGCCCAGTTTGCCATTGACAGGAACGCCATGAAGAAACTCGCGCTCGGTATTGCCCTCGCATGCATCGCGGTCGGTGCGCACGCCAAGGATTGGTCGACGATCCGTTTCGGTGTCGACGCCAGCTATCCGCCTTTCGAATCGAAAGACGTCAGCGGCAAGGTGGTCGGCTTCGACGTCGACCTCGGCAATGAGATCTGCGCACGCCTGAAGGCCAAGTGCGTGTGGGTCGAGAACGATTTCGACGGGATGATCCCGGCGCTGAAGGCGAAGAAGTTCGACGGCGTGCTGTCGTCGATGTCGATGACGCCGCAGCGCGCCGAGCAGATCGCGTTCTCCGACAAGCTGTTCAACACGCCGACGCGCCTCGTCGCGAAGAAGGGCTCGACGGTGCTGCCGAGCGCCGATGCGCTGAAGGGCAAGTCGGTTGGCGTCGAGCAGGGCACGATCCAGGAAACCTACGCGAAGACGTACTGGGCGCCGAAGGGCGTGCAGGTCGTGCCGTACCAGAACCAGGACGGCGTCTATGCTGACCTCGTGTCGGGCCGCCTCGACGCCGCCCTGCAGGACGCGGTGCAGGCCGACATCGGCTTCCTGAAGACGCCGCGCGGCGCGGGCTTCCAGTTCGCGGGCGGCGACATCGACGATCCGAAGACGCTCGGCAACGGCGCCGGCATCGGCCTGCGCAAGGACGACGCCGACCTGAAGGCGAAGATCGACCACGCGATCGCCGACATGCTGAAGGACGGCACGTACAAGAAGCTCGAGCAGAAGTACTTCACATTCGACGTCTACGGCGGCTGACCGCCATGCGGCGCGCCCGGCCCCGGCCGAGCGCGCTGCGCGCCTTTCTGGATTTGCTCACATGATCTTCCAAGGATTTGGCCCGCTGCTGTGGGCCGGCACGGTCGAGACCGTGAAGCTCGCGGTGCTGTCGCTCGCCGCGTCGCTCGTGCTGGGGTTGGCCGGCGCCGCCGCCAAACTGTCGACGAACCGCGCGCTTGCCGCGGTCGGCACGTTCTACACGACGCTGATTCGCGCCGTGCCTGACCTCGTGCTGATGCTGCTGCTGTTCTACGGGATGCAGATCCTGCTGAACAACGCGACCGACATGCTCGGCTGGGACCAGATCGACATCGACCCGTTCGTGGCCGGCGTCGTGACGCTCGGCTTCATCTACGGTGCGTACTTCACCGAGACGTTCCGCGGCGCGTTCCTGTCGGTGCCGCGCGGCCAGCTCGAAGCCGGCTTCGCGTACGGGATGGGCGGCTGGCGCGTGTTCCGCCGCATCCTGTTCCCGCAGATGATGCGCTTCGCGCTGCCGGGCATCGGCAACAACTGGCAGGTGCTCGTGAAGGCGACCGCGCTCGTGTCGATCATCGGGCTCGCTGACGTCGTGAAGGCGTCGCAGGATGCCGGCAAGAGCACGCTGGACTTCTTCTTCTTCACGCTCGCGGCAGGCGCGATCTACCTCGCGATCACGACGGTGTCGAACGTCGTGCTGCACCACCTCGAGAAGCGTTACTCGGTCGGCGTCCGGAGGCTTGCACTGTGATCGAAATCATCAGCCAGTACTGGCAGAACTATCTGTACACCGACGGTTACCGCTTCAGCGGGCTTGCAATCACGCTGTGGCTGCTTGTCGTGTCGATCGCGCTCGGTTTTGCGCTTGCGGTGCCGCTTGCAATCGCGCGCGCGTCGAGCAACCGCTGGGTGTCGGGGCCCGTGTGGCTCTATACGTATGTGTTCCGCGGCACGCCGCTCTACGTGCAGCTGCTGATGTGCTACACGGGCATCTACAGCCTGCAGGTCGTGCACGACCACGTGCTGCTCGACACGTTCTTCCGCAACGCGATGAACTGCACGCTGCTCGCGTTCACGCTGAACGAATGCGCGTATGCGACGGAGATTTTCGCGGGCGCGATCAAGTCGACGTCGGCGGGCGAGGTCGAGGCCGGGCTCGCATACGGGATGTCGCGCTTCAAGCTGTATACGCGGATCATCCTGCCGTCGGCGCTGCGCCGTTCGCTGCCGAGCTACAGCAACGAAGTGATCCTGATGCTGCACGCGACGACGCTCGCGTTCACGGCCACCGTGCCGGACATCCTGAAGGTCACGCGCGACGTGAACTCGGCGACGTACATGTCGTTCCAGGCGTACGGCATCGCGGCGGTGCTTTACGCGGCGGTCGTCTTCACGCTGATCTGGGGATTCCGCAAGCTCGAGGCGCGCTGGCTCGCGTTCCTGTCGCCCCGCGGCCATTGACGCATCAACGCATTCGCGCATTTGTAAGGAAACACAAGCATGTACAAGCTCATCGTTGAAGATCTGCACAAGAAGTTCGGCGACAACGAGGTGTTGAAGGGCGTCTCGATGAAGGCGAAGGCCGGCGACGTGATCAGCATCATCGGGTCGAGCGGCTCAGGCAAGAGCACGTTCCTCCGCTGCATCAATTTTCTCGAGCAGCCGTGCTCGGGGCAGATCACGATCGGCAGCGAGGCAATCCAGACCACGCGCGACAAGAGCGGTTCGCTGCGCGTGGCCGACCAGAAGCAGCTGCAGCGGATGCGCACGAAGCTGTCGATGGTCTTCCAGCACTTCAACCTGTGGGCGCACATGACGGTGCTGGAGAACGTCATCGAGGCGCCGATGGCCGTGCTCGGGGTCAGCAAGGACGAGGCCATTGCGCGTGCGCGCAAGTACCTCGAGAAGGTCGGGCTGCCGGCGCGCGTCGAAGGAATGTATCCGTCGCATCTGTCGGGCGGGCAGCAGCAGCGCGTCGCGATTGCACGCGCGCTTGCGATGGAGCCCGAGGTGATGCTGTTCGACGAGCCGACGTCGGCGCTCGATCCGGAACTCGTCGGCGAAGTGCTGAAGGTGATGCAGAAGCTGGCCGAGGAAGGCCGAACGATGGTCGTCGTCACGCACGAGATGGGCTTCGCGCGCAACGTGTCGAATCACGTGATCTTCCTGCATCAGGGGAAGATCGAGGAGCAAGGGAATCCGCAGGAGATCCTCGTCAATCCGAAGAGCGAGCGGTTGGGGCAGTTTTTGTCGGGGCGGTTGAAGTAGGGTGACGGGGTGCCCTGACGCCAAAGGAAGAACAGGCCGCCTCGTGCGGCCTTTTGTTTTTCCGGCGTCCTTCAGCGCCGAGACCTGGGAATGAAAGCTTCGAAAGCGTAAAGGTCCCCTTCTGCAAGCATCTGCCGTCACGCACTGCTCAGTGTCAAAGATGGTCAAGTGCATCCGCGTGCGGTGCACGAAGCACCGGCCCTCTCCGTTAAGGAGGTAACAGCCGGATGACCGGCTGACCTACCCAGGGAGATGTTCATGATCCGCATCGCGAAGATTCTGGCGGCGACGGTCGTTGCATGTGCAGTCCTGGCTCCGGCAGTCGCCGAAGCGCATTCGCACCGGGTGTGCCATTTCGACCATCACCACCATCGCGTGTGTCGCTGGGTGCGGTAAGGCTATCGGTCCCGGAGCACGCCCGGGACGCTGCGTGCAACTCACTTGATCTGGAGCAGAAATGAAAAAGACGATGTTGATCGCGGCGCTCGTCGCCGGCATGGGTATGTCGCTCGGTGCGTTCGCACAGGTTCCGGCAAGCGCGCCGGCGGGCACGACGGGCCTCTGCAAGGACGGCACGTTCTATTCGGGCGCGTCCAAGAAGGGCGCATGTGCGGGCCACAAGGGCGTGAAGACCTGGTACGGCGCGTCGGCCGCCGCGGCAAGCGCGCCGGCTGCAATGGCGCCCGCAGCAAGCGCGCCGGCTGCGGCGCCCGCCGCGGCAGCGCCCGGTGCCGCGCCCATGAAGAACGCGGCGGCGGGCGGCGGCCCGGGCCAGGTGTGGGCCAACGCCAGCACCAAGGTCTATCACTGCCAGTCTGACAAGTATTACGGCAAGACGAAGCAAGGCAGCTACATGTCGGAAGCGGATGCGAAGGCGAAGGGCTTCCATCCGTCGCACGGCAAGGCCTGTTCGTAAGCCGGACGCGGCTCCAACGCATCGCGCGTTGACCGAAAACGCCGGGGGATGACGCACCGCCGCCGCGGCGGGTCGAACGATGTGACGAACGTCGCCGTCGATTCGACCTGTTCGCGGGGGCGGGGCCGCGCATCGGCGCAAAAGGCGGATGCGACGCCATCGCATCGCGTATTGGAACGCGATATGCTTTTCCTCACGGATCCTTTCGTCGAAGGAGCACCGCGATGAGCACGCCGCTTACCACCCAGTTCTCCCACGTCAAGCCGCACGACACCGCGTATCAAGGCGAGGGCCTGCGCGACTTCTTCCTGTACCGCGATCTCGGTATCGCAAAAGCGACCAACGGCAAGGTGCTCGCGCAGCTCGTGAAGGCGAATCATGCACCGGCCAAGGGCACCGGATGGCACCGTCACGAGGCCGAGTTCCATATCGTGATCATGCTGAAGGGCTGGGCGCGCTTCATGTACGGCGAGCAGGAGACGCTCGTCGAGGCCGGCGACTGCGTGCATCAGGCGCCCGGGATCGTCCACTACCTGTTCGACTATTCGCCGGACATGGAGTATCTGGAGATCGTCGCGCCCGCGGACTTCAAGTCGATCGACGTCGAAGGGCCGTGCGCGGTGCCTGCGCCGAAGCCTTGGGACGACGCGTGGGCATGATTCGCCGGAGCGTCGCCGTCGTGATGGGTCAGTGATGCGTCAGTGAGGCGACAGCACGCCCGTCGCCTCGCTGCTGCCGGTGGTCCGTGACGCGAGCAGCGCATGCAGCGTCACGTAATGCGTGTTTGCGTCGCTGCCCGGTGCTTTCGCCGTACGATCGTACGGCTCGTTGTCGTGAATCGTGCCGCGCACGATCGGATAGATCTGCGTCTCCCAGCGCTTGCCGTTGAACACGCCGTAATGCCCGGCGCCTGTCTGCACGTGATGCGTCTTCAGGTACGGCGGCAGCCCCGAACACAGCTCCTGCGCGGCGACCGTCTGCCCGACCGAGCAGATATCGTCCTTTTCCCCTTCGATCGTCAGCAACGCGGTGCGGTGAATCGCGGCCGGTTCGACGAGCCGGCCGCCGACCGTCAGCTCGCCGCGCGCGAGCGCGTATTGCTGGAACACCTTTTCCACCGTCTCCAGATAGAACTCCGCCGCGAGATCGGCCGTCGCGAAGTATTCGTCGTAAAAGTCCCGTAGCACGTCGGCCTTCGCGGGATCGCCTTTCGCGCGCTCGTAATACATGTCGGAAAACGACGACGCGTGGCGATCCGGGTTCATCGACATGAACGCGCCGAGCTGCACGAAACCCGGGTAGACGCGCCGCTGCGCGCCGGGGAAACCCGACGGCACGACGCTGATCAGGTGACGCGCGAACCAGTCGATCGGGCGGCTCGTCGCAAGCTCGTTGACCTTCGTCGGGTTCACGCGGCAATCGATCGGGCCGGCCATCAGCGTCAGGCTCGCCGGTTGCGCGGGGTCGCCGGCCGCCGCCATCAGCGCGACGGCTGCGAGCGCGGCGACGGTCGGCTGGCAGATGGCGAGCACGTGCGCGTCCGGGCCGATGTGGCGGATGAAATCGATGACGTGTTCGACGTATTCGTCGAAGCCGAAACGTCCGGCGCGCAGCGGGATGTCGCGCGGGTTGTGCCAATCGGTGATGTACACGTCGTGGTCGGCGAGCATCGTGCGTACCGTGCCGCGCAGCAGCGTGGCGAAGTGCCCGGACATCGGCGCGACAACCAGCACGCGCGGCTGCCGCGCGACCGGCTGCGTCTTGCGGAAGTGCAGCAGCGTGCCGAACGGGGTGGCGGCGGCCGTTTCCTCGACGACAGGCACCGTTTCGCCGTCGACGTCGACCGCGTCGATGCCGAACGGCGGGCGGCGATGCGAGAACGCGCAGCATTCGACCAGTTCGCACCACGCGTCGAGGGTGCGACCCGGCGGCGTCGACGTCGCGGGCGGCCACATCGACATCGACGCGCGCATGCAGGCGGCCCATGCGCGCGCGGGGCGCGTGTATTCGGCTAACAATTGATAGAGGGAGTACGCAAGCATGTTCATGACCCTCGCGTTTCGTGCTGCCACGCGTTGAACAAGGCAAGCGGTGTGCCATGCTGGCACGCGCGTTGCACGCCGTGATGAAGTATGGCCATTTGTGCCGCGTCGCGCTAGCCTTCGCAGCATGTACTGCGCGTCGGAGACGTTGTGGCGCGTAACGTTCAGCGCGATGCGGGGTCGTTGCGCTATGCCGGCGCACGCGGTGCACAGCGATGGTGCGACGCGCGCGTTTGATGCAGCCACTTTCGGTGCACGTGCACGCGAAAGGGATCCACTGGGAGCCGACATGAAATCCGCTGACGAAACCACGCTGACCATCAGCAGCCGGAACTACTCGTCGTGGTCAATGCGCGGGTGGCTGCTCGCGAAGCTGAGCGGCCTGCAGTTCGAGACCGTGATGGTGCCGATCGATGCGGCGTCACGCGCCGAATTGCTGTTGCTGTCGCCGTCGATTCTCGTGCCGTGCCTGACGCACGAAGGCAGCAAGGTCTGGGACACGCTCGCGATCGCCGAGTATCTGAACGAGGTCTGCCCCGATGCGCAACTGCTGCCGAAGGAGCGGCATGCGCGCGCGCATTGCCGGTCGATCTGCGGCGAGATGCATTCAGGCTTCAGTGCGCTGCGTTCCGCGCTGCCGATGAACCTGCGTGCGCATTTTCCGAACTTCCGCATCTGGTCGCGCGCGCAGCACGACATCGCACGGATCGTGACGATCTGGCGCGACTGTCTCGCGCAGTATGGCGGGCCCTGGCTGTTCGGCGAGATCAGCGTTGCCGATGCGATGTATGCGCCGGTCGTCACGCGGTTCCTGACCTATGACGTGAAGCTCGAACCGGATATCGCCGAGTATTGCATGCGCGTGCTCGCGCAGCCGTTCGTCGCGGAATGGATCAACGCGGCGAAGGCGGAGAAGGAAGATATCGACGAGCTCGACATGGAGTTTTGAGCGGTGCGTTGACGCCTGTCAATGCGTTCGGAAGCCCCTCGAGGCAGTCGTCACATGTTTGTGGTGGCATGAAATGCCTGGGCCGCGTATGATCCGCACGTCCCGGAAATATTCCGTAATAGATGTCGCGACGAGATCCGTTTCTCTCGCTCAGGGATGCTTTCAATATCTCGACTGCGATGTAAGGCGAATGAGATTTTCAGCGTCTGAAGAAGCCGGAGATATTTTGCAGCGAGATTCGCGATGAGATCAGCTTCTATCGTTCAGGAATGCTTTCAATATTTTGACTGAGATGTAAGACGAATGTTAGTTAAGCGTCTGCTGAATCGATCCGCAAATGTTCGGCATCGATTCCTCCGCGTGCGGGCGGGAATGCATTAAATTTAAAGAATGCAGGCTCCGATGACGTAAACGATTCACGGGGACGACTGCCGACCAATGCTTACGAAATGCGGCGCGCAGTCGAGAACAATCAGCGCATCGGGGGAATCATCTTGAATTGTCAACAGTCGTGGGCACGAACAGCGGTGCCCGGCGAGAATCATCTGTTCGGATTTGCTTCGCGAGAAAACGCAAGCGCGCCGGGAGGTGAGAGGCGACAGTTGCAAGGATCTCATACGCTGGCTCGGCAGCGAATTCAAAGACGGTTTCCATCGATGACAACTGGCAGCAATATGAGCATGCCTATGCTGACGAAAAACGACGAGTGAGCCGATAATGTGTGGGATTAGTGGTTTCCTTGCCGACTCGAATTTCAACGAAGAATCGAGCCGGCATTATCTGAAACTGATGTGCGACAGCATCGAGCGTCGCGGCCCGGATGCCGCCGGCTATTGGCTCGATGCGAACGCTGGCATTGCGCTCGGGCACCGTCGGTTGTCGATCGTCGACTTGTCGGAGCATGGACATCAGCCGATGCACTCTGCGTGCGGGCGTTTTGTCATCGTGTTCAATGGCGAGATCTATAACTTCAATGAGATCAGGGCACAGCTTGAGGCCGAAAATGCCGCGCCGGACTGGCGCGGCCACTCGGATACCGAAGTGCTGCTGGCTGCCATTCGGGCGTGGGGTATCGAGCCGGCGCTGAAGAGTCTGTCAGGGATGTTCGCCTTTGCGTTATGGGATCGCGAGCAGCGAGTTTTAACATTTGCGCGAGACCGGCTGGGTGAGAAACCGCTGTACTACGGCCGGATCGACGACGTGCTCGTGTTCGGCTCCGAACTCAAGGCGCTGCGCAAATATCCTGGCTTTTCGCGCGTCCAGATCGACCGCAGCGCGCTTTCTCTGTACATGCGTCACAACAGCATACCGGCGCCACATACGATCTATTCGGGCATCCGCAAGCTGGTGCCTGGGACCTTTGCGCAATGGAGGCAGGGGCAACGCGAAGCGGAGGTCCGCCCATACTGGACCCTGGCGCAAGCGGTGGCCGATGGCCGTGCCAACCCGTTCCACGGTGATTCCCGTGAAGCGCTCGACACGCTGGATGACCTGCTGCGCGACGTCGTGCGCAAGCAGATGGTGGCGGACGTTCCGCTTGGTGCATTTCTGTCTGGTGGCATCGACTCGTCGACAGTCGTGGCGCTGATGCAGTCGCAGTCGGCACGGCCGGTGCGTACCTTTACGATTGGCTTTCACGAGCAGGAGTTCAACGAGGCCGAACATGCGCGAGCAGTCGCACGGCATTTGGGTACTGACCACACGGAACTCTATGTGACGGCTGCGCATGCGCTGGACGTCGTGCCACAGTTGCCGTCGATCTACGACGAACCGTTCTCCGATTCGTCCCAGATCCCGACGTTTCTGGTATCCCAGATGACACGTCAGCATGTGACAGTGAGCTTGTCTGGCGATGCAGGTGACGAACTGTTCTGCGGGTACAACCGATATTTCGTTGCGGATGGTCTATGGAGCAAACTCAAGCTGATGCCTGCTCCGCTCCGGCGGATTTGCGCGCGCATGATGGGCGCCATGCCAGCTGAGCATCTGGACCGGATCTTGACTCCGCTGATGCGGCTATTGCCCGCGCATCGCCGCCACATGCACATCGGAGAGAAACTTCACAAGCTTGCAGCGGTGATCGACGTTAACGGCAGAGACGAACTGTACAAGCGACTGGTTTCTGTTTTTTATTGTCCGGAGCAGATTGTCGTGGGTGGCACGGAGCCGTCGACATTGCTCGATTCACCGCAGAGTTGGCCCACTGAAGTCAGTTTTGCGGAACAAATGATGTATCTGGACACGCTGACCTATTTGCCGACCGACATTCTCACAAAGGTCGACCGGGCAGCAATGGCCGTGAGCCTCGAGACGCGGGTTCCGTTCCTCGATCATCGTGTTGTCGAGTTTGCGTGGCGTCTGCCGACGTCCATGAAAATGCGCGGAACGAAGGGAAAGTGGCTGCTGCGCGAGTTGCTCTATCAGTATGTGCCCGAGAAACTGATCGATCGCCCCAAGCAGGGCTTCGCGGTGCCGATCGGTCGGTGGTTGCGGGGCGAGTTGCGCGAGTGGGCATCGCAGCTCCTCGAGCCGACCCGCCTGAAGAACGAAGGGTTCTTCCATGTCGCTGCGGTCCAGCGTATCTGGCAGCAACATTTGTCCGGTACCTACAACTGGCAGCACCAGCTTTGGTCGATTCTCATGTTCCAGGCTTGGCTGGACGCGAATTCGTAGGTCGTGTGGGCTGCATTCGGTAAGCAATTGGCAGAGGGAGTGCGCAAGCATGTTGATGACCTTCGCCTTTGTTTCGAGCGCCGTGCCGAGCAGCCCAGATGAAATCGCCTCTTATCTATCGGACGAATCGCAGTTGCTCATTGCCCGCTTAAATCAGACGAATCAATGAGGCACGTACGCTCCCGTCGCGGCGGCAATCGTTTGCGAAAGGGGTAAAGGCAGCGAATGCTTTGCCGATAACGCAGGTCCAGTTATCGGGAGAGCAACACGTGAAGCCGCTCGTCATTTTCATCGTCGCAGCCGCGTTGGCCGGCTGCGCCCAACTTCAGCCCGGACATCAGGACGCGAATGCGCATAACGATGTATCGCCCGCGCCGACGAAGCTCGTCGATTTCGTCATTCCGGCCGATGCGCTTGGTGCACGCGATCCGCAACTGACCGCCGTGCTCGCGAAAGTCGGCGCACTCGCGTCGCGGCAGCCGCAACCCATGACGATTCGCGTCGCCGCGCTGCCGCAGGATTTCAGCTACCTGAATCAGTCGATCCGCCGCGGCATGGCGGCGCAGCGCGGCGCGTCGGTGCGTGTCGAGAACGTCGCGGCCGGCAGTTGCCAGCCGTACAGCGTTCAGCTCGGTCCGACTCAGTGATGGGAGATCTCGCCATGTTGAGACTGTCGATCTGTTCGGCGATGCTCTTGTGCGGAACCGCCTTCGCGGCGCAACCCGCCGACAACAACTCGCCGCTCCTGTCCGCCGCGCCCACTCAAGTGCTTCCTCCGCTGCCCCCGCTGGCGTCGCTGCCGCCGACATCCGGTGGCGACGAGGACGTGCCGGAGCACGCAAACGTCCGTCACGCGAAGAAGTTGCGCCACGCGCCACCCGTGAAGCGAGCGCCGGAGTTTCAGGTGCATCTCGTGGTGTCCGATGCGTCACGCGCGGCACTCGCCGCCGTGGACAAGAAGCTCGACGACGCACTGGAAAACGGTGTGCGCGATCGCCGCGCGACCGGGAACGGCGCGTCTGCGTTGGCGATGTCGCATTGACGCGGCCGGATCGGATCAGGTGACGAATCATGGCAAACGTTTGTATCCGTAAGACGCGGCGCGGCTGCGTGAAATGGCTGTCGTTCGCGACGCTGCTCGGCGCGGTTCTGATCGCACCGGCGTACGCGGATGACGCTCAGTCCGGCGACGCGTGCTTCGAACGAGCAGGCGGCTACCAGGGCGTCAACCCGAACATCTTGCGGGCAATCGCATGGTACGAATCGAAGGGCAATCCCGGCGCCGTGCATCGCAACGCGGATGGCAGCATCGATATCGGCCAGACCCAGATCAACTCCGTGCATTTCGGCGAACTGCGCCGGTACGGTGTACTGCCCGGCGCGCTGAGGGACGCGTGCGTGAACATCTTCGTCGCGGCATGGATGCTGAAGCAGAAGATGGTCCGATACGGAAACACGTGGCAGGCGATCGGCGCGTATCACTCGGAAACGCCGCGCTTGCGGGACGAATACGCGCGCAACATCCATGCGGTGCTCGTGTCGTGGGGGTTGAGCGAGTGAGCGACGAGGGGCTGCGATGAAGGGTAATAGTAATGTTCGGGCTCGATGTCGATTGATTTGCGTCAACCCAACTTACTTCCCGCTTTCCCGGGAGAATCGCAACACATCCGCCTGCTGCATGTAACGCGCTTGAAGTGCAAACGTTTCACATCAAAAGTCGCCGTCGGACGCGTTGTGAGCCGTTAAAGAACTGTATTTCCGATGTCGTAAACCGGTACACGGGGAACGGCTGTCGACTCACGTCCGAAGCGTGAGGCGCAGTCGAAAAACAGTCAGCGCAGCGGGGGAACATCGTGAATCGTCAACAGTCGTGGTCGCGTACGGCGTCGCCCGGCGAAGTCATCTATTCGGAAGGTTTCGGCGGAGAGGCGGTCATCTATCTGATCGCGGATGGCAAAGTCGAGCTTTCCACGCGATGCGACGACAAGAAGGTTGTCGTCGCAACCCTTGGCCGAGGGGAGTTTTTCGGCGAATCCGCGTTGCTCGCGTCCGAGCCGCGCGGCCATACCGCGAAGGCGCTGTCGTTCTGCCAGCTCACGGTCGTGCCGGCGACGATGCTCGACGAGGAAATCGAGAAGGTGTCGGCGCTGCTGCGCCACATCCTGCGGACGATGATCCGCCGCGTGAAGCGCAAGGACGATCAGCTCGCAACCTATACGCATGCCGATTTCATGCCGGGCGTGCTGTCTTATGCGCATGTGCTCGCGCTGATGGCGGGCACGGAGCGGCGCGACAGCGGCGACTCTTGGGGGCGTCGGGCGATGCAGGCGCATGGCGAGGAAGCGTCGGTGTCACTCGCCGAAGTGATCAAGAAGTGCCGCGCGATCGCCGGTCATTCGCGTCCGCACGTGATGGCGATGCTCAGGCGGATGGAGAAGCTCAATCTCGTCACGATCGAGGCCGCGCAGGCCGAGCAGTTGGGCGGCGGGGCGATGGATTATGCGTCGTCAGTGGATGCGCGCCAGGTTGTCACGTTCGATGCCGCACGCATCGTCGATCGCGCGCAGCAGGTCGCGGATCATGATCTCGACATTTCCATCAACAGCGAACTCGAGCTGATCGAGCTGGCCGATCTCGAATCGCTGATCGGCGTCGAGCGGAAGCTGCTGCTCAACAAGCTGTCGCATGGGGAGATCTCGGAGGAGGTGTTCGCGTTCCGCAAGTCGAAGGTGCTCAATTTCGTCGAGCAGAAGGGGGTTGCATATTTTTCGCGGCGCAATGTTCGGCGGGGTGGCGAGATCAAGGAGCTGGAGGATCTCGCGTGGGTCGATCAGCGGACGCTGTTCGAAGTCGTCAGCGCGTTTGATACGTACGATCTCGCGAAGCTGATCGCGAGTCTCGACGATCAGTCGGTGGCGGATCGGTTGTTCTCGGTGATGACCGAGACGCGGCGGAATGAAGTGTCGTGGGTCATGCGGCGCGATCTCAAGCTCGATCCGGTTGAGGTCGGGGATATCGAACAGCGGTTGCTGGATGCGGTGCGGGCGATCAAGGCGCCGCCTGCGGCTGCGGCGGCTGATCCGGATGCCGTGTAATGAGCGTGGTCGATACGGCTGCTGACTGATGATGTTGCTGGCCGCCCTGCGTGTGCGGCCGGCTGGAGAGAGACATGGACCTGTTGACCCTGTTCGGCGTGGTGTTCGGTGGCGCAGCCATCGTGTTCGGCTTTTCGCTCGAAGGCGGGCATTTCTCGACGCTGTTTCAGGTCGAGGCGTTCGTCATCGTGCTGGGTGGGACGCTCGGCGCGGTGATGATTCAGAACACGTGGGTGAGGTTCTTTGATGCGGTGAAGCAACTGCGGCTCGCGTTCGTAAGGGCGCGGCAGGTTGATCGGCAAAGTCTGTCGGATCTCCTGGAATGGGGCGATCGCGCGAAGCTCAACGGGTTGCTCGCGTTCGAATCGATGGATCTCAGCGGGATTCATCCGTTTGCTCGGCGAGGGCTGGAGTTGCTGGCGAATGGGGTGTCGACTGCCGTGCTCGAGGATGCGTTGCAGCGTGAGCTCGATGCGTATGAGCGCAGCCATATGGCGGCGGCAAAGGTCTGGCAGCAGGCGGGCGGGTATGCGCCGACGTTCGGCATCCTCGGGTCGGTGATGGGGCTGATTCAGGTGACGAGCCATATTCTCGAACCGGCGCAGCTCGGGTCGGGGATTGCGGTGGCGTTTGTGGCTACGTTGTATGGGTTGGCGCTGGCGAATCTTGTGTTTCTGCCGTTGTACGGGAAGTTGCGGGCGCAGGTGGACAGTGAATTGCGGTTTCGTAAGCTCTATCTCGACGGGCTGCTCGCGATCTCGCGGAAGGAGTCGCCGCATACGATCGAGACGCGGTTGACGGGGGATCTGCGGGGGCGGGCGGCGGAGTCGTTGGCTTGATTTGCTGAGTGTGTTTCTTGGTTTTCTACGCCACGCATAACGAACACGGGTTCTGACCTATGTACGCGCAATCTGGTAACAAGCGCCTCGCATCCGATACCGATGATCACGACGAACACGGCGGCGAAGGCTCGCAGTCCGGTCGATGGCTGATCTCCTATGCGGATCTCATCACCACACTGATGGTGCTGTTTCTCGCGCTTTATGTGCTGCAGCTCGCGAAGTACAACGCGCTTGAGGTGCGGTATCAGACGGTGGTGCAGCTGGGGGCGGGGCAGGGGAAGGCGAGTGCCGCTGGTGATCCTCAACGGCAGGCTGCACAGGAATGGTCTTCGCTGCTTAAGTCGCTAAAGGATCAGGGACAGGTGACGGTTACGAATGCCGCGCACGGTGTTGAGATCGGAATCAACGCGAAGGTTCTGTTTAACGTCGGTGATGCGAGGTTGTTGCCGGAAGCGACGGATGTGCTCGCGCGGATTGCGGGTGTGCTGAAGGATCATCCGGCGAACAACATTCTGGTTGAAGGGCATACGGATAGCGTGCCGATTTCGACGGCGAAATATGAATCCAATTGGGAACTGTCGTCTGCGCGGGCCGGGGCTGTTGTGCGGTATCTGGTCGAGCGGGGCGTCGAACCGCATCGATTGGCTGCGATCGGGCGCGCGGATAACTTGCCGCTTATGGTCGGGGATGACGCGGCGGCGCGGGCGGTGAATCGGCGGGTGACGATACTTGTGCAGTATTGACGGGACTTCGAGCCGGAACCAACAATGCAAATCCGTCTCTGCGACACCGACTAATTTCTAGTTATAACGGAGCGAGAACATGGCGTATGAAATGACGTCAATGCTGATGAAGTGCGAAGTCGAGGACTTCGTCTTTCTGATCGAGCAAATCGAAGGCATCTTCAATTTGTCGTCAGACAGTGACCTGAAGGCGGCGCTCGACAGCTTTCGGCGGAGCAGCAGTGCGACGGCGAAAGGGGCATTGGCGAAGCTGGTCGAGCGGGAGGTGCGATACCTAGGCAGTTCCGAGGTCGCGTACGCATACCGAAAGGTGTTCTCGTCACAGGAACCCGCCGGCGTGGGCATTCACGAAATCTTGGACGACGTCAGCAAGAAGCTGAAGATCCGTCAGAAGGCGCTTGGAACCGTGGAGGCTCGCCTCGAACGGTTGGTCAAGAGCGTTGTGGAACGGGCCTTTTTCGATTTAAAGCCAGAGCAGCAACGAGATCTGTTCGAAAACGCGAAAATAGGCAAGGAACAGCAAGACGAATTCTTCGAGAAGATCAAAAGTAACAAGGCACACTTCCTGCCGCTTCTGTTCTCGCTCCTCGGGCCGGAAATCACTGCCTCGATTGTCCAGGGCTTGGCCATTGCCGTCATTGCTCAGTTCATCGGGCGCGAGGCGGCCAAGGAATTGTTGAAGAACATCCTCGCACGGTTTCCTTGGTGGGCTGAATGGCTTGGCCCGATCGTGTGGGGCTTGAGTTTGAGTTGGCTCGCCTTTGATTTGCAGGGGGCGGCGTACCGTAAAACAATCCCAATCTTGATGTATCTCGGGATTGTGGGGCTGCGTGACGGCCCGGAAGATGGTGATGCGTTCTGGACGGAACCATCATCGGAGTAATGTAGCCACGAACCGGTGGGGCTGAGGTCGACGCCCGAATGTCACGCCAACGCGCGAGGCGAACGTCGCTTGATGGCCGGCAGTACTCGTTCACACAACTGCTAGACAGTTACCATTGCGGGTTCCCACGCACGTTCCGTAGAGATTCGCCGAACGGGTACTATCGGCCAGTTTCGGCCGTACGCTCGCGCGCTGGGACGGATACCCAAGAGTTGACTCCGCAGTAAACAGCGGACTTTTGCGGTCAATCGCCGTGGTCGGTCGGAACATGGTCAGCACCACCAAGGCCAGCCTTGTCTCCGCGTGAAGCTGGCGATATGCTGGCGTTCTGCTTACAGGAGCCGATTGATGGCGGTAGCAAAAAACCAAATGGTGAGGGTCCGCGTAGAGCCACGGATTAAAGCGGCGCTGCAAGCGGCTGCGGAGAGCGAGATGCGCAGCGTCGCCAACATGGTCGAAGAAATGGTGGTGGCTTATTGTCGAGCGCACGGCTACCCGTTGCATGGAGTGTCGGACAATGCCCTACCCCGCACTATTCTGCGAGGAAGCACCGCGTGACACACCAACGCCAAACACCCGGCAGTCCGCACGGCGCACGGACTATGCTGCTCGACGAATTGCGCATAACGCCAACGGAGCCATATCATGTCTGATCAGACGCCTCCCGATAATGACGTCGCCGCGCCGAAGGCTTCTGCCAACCTTCGGCGGATCAGCCTGCGTAGTCTGTTCCTTGACCCAAACAACTTCCGCATCATTCACGAGCCCGATCAGAAGACGGTTACTGATGTGGAGGTGAAGAATCGTGACGTAATGCAGCGAACGATGCGACTGCTTTGCGGCGACAAGAACCAAAATATTCAGGATTTGATTGACAGTTTCAAGGCTAACGGCTACCTGCGTGTTGACCAGATCCTCGTTCGCGAGCTTCCTGGCGGTGGATTTTTGGTTGTTGAGGGTAACCGCCGAATTGCTGCGCTGAAATTCTTGCAGCAGGAGCACGAGTCCAAAGGCATCGACTTGGGGCAACTTCAGCCCGAAGTTTTCAGCCAGGTTCCGGTAGTACTGTATACCGATGCCGACGAGGTGCATCACCTCACGCTGATGGCCCTTAAGCATATCAGTGGGAACAAGAAGTGGGGCGAATGGAACCAGGCCCAGCTGTTGGAGTCACTGCACACAGATTACGAATTGACCGAAGATGAAATCTGCAAGCGCATTGGCATAACCAAAGTGGAGGTGCGCCGAAGCCTGCGCGCACTTTCATTGGTGGCAGAATATCGTGCCTCGGATTACGGAGATCAATTTAACGAATCCATGTTCCCTATTTTCCGTCATGCGGTGCGGAGTGCTGCTCTGAAAAATTGGATGGAGTGGGATGATGGAGACCGCCACACTCACAACACCGCAAATCGAGATTTCTTCTTTTCGCTCATGTCGCGTGAGCCGACGGAGGAGACGGAGGATGATGGGTCGGTTGGTTATGGCGGTAAATACCTAGAGCCGGTAATCACGCGGCGTGATGATGTGGACACTTTAGCCAAAGTGATCGATGATGAGCGGGCGCTGGCCTACCTGAAGACGAACCGGGACCTCAACGGTGCTTACCGCACGAGCGATTTAGTATTCCGGGAGCGACAGGAATCTGCTGTCCGATCTGTGGCGGCTGATGTAGAAACGCTGGCACAGTTGGCGATCCGTCCACAGAACCTGCCCGAACTAGAGGCTGTTCGCGGGAAGTTGCAATCGATCATAGACCGTGCGCGTGCCTCAGGTCTGAGCGGTGTCGAACAAAAAGCAGTATTCCGTGATCGCGTAGATTCTCATTTTACTCGGGTTCATGTGCAACGCTATCGCCGGCTTGCTGGTGTGGACATGGCACAGTTGGCTAGAATCAATCTCATCGCGGGCATAAACAACTCCGGCAAAACCTCGTTGTTGGAGGCAATCTATCTGCTCGCACGACAGAACGACTTGGACGGTCTGTTGGATGTGATGCGACGTCGCGGCAAAGTCGCAACGGATCAGCTCGATCCAGAATGGATGCTGGAGCAACTGGGCAACGAGACGCTGCGTATTGACGGTACCTATGACCAAACACATGCAGCCGTTAATATCCGACAATGTCTTGAGGAAGATTCGTCGATCGAACGAACTCGTTACCTCGGCTCGATCGAAATCGAGTCGAATTTTGGTTCAACTGAGTTGGTTTCACTGAATCGAATCTACAAAGGTCAGGACCGGGAAACACACGCCGACAGCATTCGCCTGCTATGCCCGGTGATTTTTAGCAGCCCGTTCTTCTTCAACGAGCCCCACCGATACACGAGCCTCTACCACAAGAGCGTTCAATCGAAGGCACTCCCAGAAATTTTTGATTTCTTAAGAGATAACTTATTACCGACGTTGGAGGACATTCGCCTTACCGACGAGCGACAGCGGTTCTTGGTGATAGACCGACAATTCCCGTCTGGCGTTGACTTGTCGTGCTACGGAGAAGGTTTGCAGCGGATGTTCCTGCTGTCGCTGCTGTTTGCCTCAGCGCAGCACGGCGTCGTACTGATTGATGAATTTGAGAATGCGCTTCACTATAGGCTGATCGGCCCGTTTTCGCGTTTTGTGCATCAGATGGCGCTGAAATTCAATGTCCAGGCATTCATCACGAGCCACAGCAAAGAATGCATTGATGCCTTCATCACGGCCATTCCGCAGACGGAAGATCTCTCATGCCATGCGATAGTTAACACCACGGAAGGAATTAGAACACGTGACTTTTCAGGACCGGAATTCAAGAAATTGCTAGAGGCCGGCGATGTCGATCTGCGGGGGGCTCAATAATGACACAATGGTCCAATGCGCATTTGATGTTCTGCGAAGGCCCGCACGATGCCGCCTTTCTAAATAGGATGCTTAAGACACAGCTTGGATTTTCAAAGGCGGAGCTTAAGCTTTCAGAATTGCCGTATCCAATTTCAAATGTGCTGCAGCAGAGTTTCAAGATTCGAGTCGCGGACGATTTGCGTCTTGACCTTGCCAAGAAATTTTTCCTTCCTGACTATCTTCTCAAGTGTGAAGATACGCTGGTGATGATTTTTAATTACGGAGGCTCGAATCGGAAGGCAAATATGTCTCCATTCCTAGAGAACGTATTTGCCTTGCTTAACGCGCCAACCTTTGCCAGTGCAGGGCAATCCGCAAGTCGTCCGAGATTGACTTACGTTTTGTTTGCCGATGCAGACGCTCGCGGTCTCATAGGTGCACGGGCTGAAGTCAGTGCGGATCTTGCGACGATCGGTGGCTCGACATGGCTCACGAACGATTGGCGAAACTTTCAAGACACTGCCGCCGTCATGCAGGACAGCGCATTTGGCCCGACCGCGGCCTACATTTGGAAAAAGTGGGCTGAGGACAACGGTACCTTGGAGGATGTTGTGCACGAGTGCCGTTCCGGGCATGCCGGGCTGCAGCAGACGCTGGAGTTCCTTGATGCACGCTTTAGTTGGGCACCAGCAGCTGGTGCGTCGCCAGAACAGGTATGTGCCATGTCAGCTAAGCGCCTGAAGGCTGCATTCTGCGTGGAAGGCCAGCGCGAGAAGCCGGGAATGAGTCTTGGCGTCGTTCTAGATCAGACAGGCTTGTTGGAGCACGAGGCTATCGGGGGCTCTGCAACGGTTCGAGACTTTTTGGCGTTCTTGCGCACTTGGCTTGCGCCCGTGCAGGCTGCTGCGGTCGGATTGAATGAGACAACCAGCTCAACCGATTTACCCGCGGCGGCCAGATAGCAGGCTGACCCACCACAGGAATCGTGGAGGCAGGTTGGTATAAGTTGATACCGGCCATTAGGCAGGACCTGCAACCATGGACCGCAGCAGGTCGAAAAGGTGCAGTCGACCTCGCGTGAGCGAATGGCCGTTGGACTTCGTGGACAACGGCCGCTGACGGGGCGCGGTACGAATGGCAGTTCTGGGTTGGACAGCACGCATTCGATGGCAGTGACAGCGGACAGTCGTCGCGCCCGCGGTGCTCCCGCTGTCCCGAAAACAACCGGTAGCCGCCACAGAGAATCGCATCCCCGAATGTCCGCAACGGCCGAACGAACAAACCTCAAGAGCAACAGTCACATCCGGATCGGAACGTGCTCATTAAGTGAGTCCGATTCAATCGAATTGTTTCGAAGCGTCACGTTCTGATCGATCGCGCCCTGAGGTAGATCGACGTTTGCCCCGATTCGCTCTCCATCTCTCCATCTCGCCATCAGCGCACGCAATGGCCCAGAACACTGACCAAATCGCATGCCTATGCCTATCGGCTAACGTGCATCCAATCAGCAAACGTTAGGCGACAAACGATGGTCAAATAGGTGATGTCCAACTGATGGCGATCGCGAGTGCGTTGTGAGAGCCGATGGATACGCCTCACGCAGTGATCTCCCATCGGAGCACTGTCTTCATCGAAACGTCAACAAAGGAGGAATCCGAATCATCAAAACACCGCAGTAAACGAGCGCGGGCCGCAAGTGCTACCAACACTCACGACCCGCTAACCACAGCCAACTATCTAGGAGTTGCCCATGGCTAAGGCAAATGATAAATCACGCCCACCGATCACGGAACGTTACGTAACGATTCAGGAATCCTGGGGCTTCCCGAAGGACATGGGAAAGAGGCCCAAGAGTTTTTACCCGTGGTTCAGGATTGGCGGAATGTGGATCATCCACGACGCAGGTTTTGTCCCGGGCCGAAAAGCGCGGATAACGATCGAGCCGGGCAGGTTGATCGTCACGGCGATGTGAGATACGGCGCTGCAATGCGATACCGCCGGGATTCGTCTTGAGACGGCCATGCTGACCGGCTGGTATCGCGCGGTCAGCGTCACCCATCACCACTTGATATTGCACGACGACCGCGACGTCCTCGCGCTACAGGACGCCGTGCAATGCGTGCCCGTGCCGTCGTCGTAGTGCGTGTGCGTTTCCGGTTGCGCCACCGTAAGCGCCATGTGCGGCGTCGAACGGCCGTGCGGGCGGATACGAGCGGGACGTCGGCTCACCGCTGGCCGCAAGCGGAAGGTCCTTGACGAATGCCTACACCTTCAACGACGCGTCCAACGTCCAACGCCAAGTCCACCAAAACCACCAACCTGACCGACCCTCCACCCGCCCCAGACAAACCCTCATACCGTCCGATAATCGAACGCAACTGCGCGATGATCGAACATTTATCAGCCTGACTCCCTTGTCCCCCTCCGCCCCCCGCGGCTACTCTTGTTACCAGTAAGACGACGTAAGTAAATCGTCAATTTATCTAGAGGAAACCGGAGACAACCATGACCACACGCGCGGTTCATGAACCCCAAGGCAAGCACCAGTCGAAGAAGGCCGCCGCAAGCGGCTGGATCGGCTCGGCGCTCGAGTACTACGACTTCTTCATCTACGCGACAGCAGCAGCGCTGATCTTCCCGCAGATCTTCTTCCCGAAGGGCGACCCGAAAACGGCCATCGTCGCGTCGCTTGCCACCTACGGCGTGGGCTACGTCGCCCGCCCCATCGGCGCATTCGTGCTGGGCCACCTCGGCGACACTCACGGCCGCAAGACCGTGCTGCTCTGGTGCATGTTCATGATGGGTTTCTCGACGATCGGGGTTGGCCTGTTGCCCACCTACGACCAGGTCGGCCTGATGGCGCCGCTGCTGCTGGTGCTCCTCCGCCTGATCCAGGGCTTCGCGGTGGCCGGCGAAATCTCCGGCGCGAGCTCGATGATCCTCGAACACTCGCCCTTCGGCCGGCGCGGCTTCTATTCCAGCTTCACGCTGCAGGGCGTGCAGGCGGGGCAGATCCTGGCCGCCGCCGTGTTCTTGCCGCTGGCGCACTACATGCCGTCGGACCAGTTCAACAGCTGGGGCTGGCGCATCCCGTTCCTGCTGAGCTTCGTGGTCATCATCGCGGGCTATATCATCCGTCGCGAGGTGAGCGAGACGCCGGCCTTTACTGAAGGCGAAGGCCGTCAGGCAAGCAAGCGCTCGCCCGTCGTCGACGCGTTCAAGTACAGCACGCCGAACATGCTGCGTGTGGTGTGCATGGCGCTGATGAACGTGATCCCGGTAGTCGCCACGATCTTCGGCGCGGCCTACGCGGTGCAGCCGGCCTACGGCATCGGCTTCGCGAAAGACGTCTACCTGTGGATCCCGGTGGTGGGCAACATCGTCGCAGTGCTGGTGATTCCGTACGTCGGCAACCTGTCCGACAAGATCGGCCGCAAGCCGCCGATCATCGTCGGTTCGCTGTTGTCGGGCGTGCTCGCGTTCGCTTACCTCTACGCGATCAGCATCAAGAGCGTGCCGCTGGCGTTCGCGATGTCGCTGCTGATGTGGGGCGTGGTCTATCAGGGCTACAACGCCGTGTTCCCGAGCTTCTACCCGGAACTGTTCCCGACCCGCACGCGTGTCTCCGCGATGGCAATCGCACAGAACGTCGGCACGGCCATCACCGCGATGCTGCCGGCACTCTTCACTGCAGTGGCGCCCCCGGGTGCCGCCAACGTCTGGTTGACCGTCGGCGCGATCGCGTTCGTCGTCACGGTAATCGCTGCGCTGGCTGCACTCAGCGCCCGCGAAACCTATCGCGTCCATATGAACGACCTGGGCCAGCCCGACGCGCAACCGGTGGACAAGACCGAGTACGAACGCTTGCGCACGCAGGCCCTGACCGCCTGAACATAACCGTCGCTTTAGAGAACACCACGACCATGATTTCCGGAAAGACCACCCTGATCGCGCACATCGGCTACCCGACCGAGAGCTTCAAGTCGCCGATGATCTACAACCCCTGGTTCGAGCAGAAGGGCATCGACGCGGTCGTGGTGCCGATGGGCGTCAAGGCCGAGGACTATGCGCAGAGCTTCGAGTCGATCTTCCGTTTCACGAACCTGCGCGGCGCGCTGATCACGATGCCGCACAAGGTGACGACGGTCGGGCTCGTCGACGAAGTCACGCCCGCCGTGCGCATCGCCGGTGCCTGCAACGCGGTGCTCAAGCGTCCGGACGGCACGCTGCTGGGCGACCAGTTCGACGGCGCCGGTTTCGTGCGCGGCGTGCTGCGCAAGGGGCGGCGGCTCGAAGGCGCGCGTGTTCTGCTCTCGGGAGCGGGCGGCGTAGGTTCGGCGATTGCCGCTTCGCTTGCGGCAGCCGGTGTGGCCGAACTCGCGTTGTACGACACGCGGACCAACACGGCCGACGAACTGGCCCAGCGGCTGCGCGAGCATTATCCGAAGCTGACGGTACGCACCGGCTCGAACGATCCGGACGGTTTCGACGTGGTGGTCAACGCGACGCCGATGGGGATGAAAGAGGACGATCCGCTACCGTTCGACGTGGCACGCCTGTCGCCCGGCTGCTTCGTCGGCGAAGTGGTGATGAAGTCGGAGTACACGCCGTTCCTGCGCGCGGCCCTCGACAAGGGCTGCGAAGTTCAGGTCGGCACGGACATGCTGTTCGAGATGATTCCGGCGTACCTGGAGTTCTTCGGTTTCGGCACGGCCACTGCCGAGGAACTGCGACGCGCCGCGACCATTGCGTACTGAGGTCGACTCGAGATCGGCATCGTCAAAGAAGAACACCCATAACGAAAGTGATCCCTGAGAGAAACCAGATTGCACCCGTGCCCAGGCGCATGCCACTCCCCGATTGCGCCCGCAATGTCGCAACGATGATCCTGCCCACAACCGATTTGCTCCGGGACAAACCTGAATGATCCGCCGCGGTTCCCTGAGCTTTGCATTGCTGCTGCCTTTCCTGCTGGCTGCGCAGCCGGTCGCAACCGACAGTTACCTGCCGGCGCTGCCGGCGATCGCTACCGTGCTCGGCTCGGCCAGCGCCAGCCTCACGATGTTCGCGCTAGCGTTCGGCATCGGGCAGTTGCCGATGGGGAGCCTTGCCGATCGGTATGGCCGCCGTCCGGTGCTGCTGGCCGGGCTGGCGGGCTACGCCGTCGCTGCACTGGCAGGCGCACTCGCGGACACCGCGTGGATGCTGGCGGCCGCGCGTGCATTCCAGGGACTGGCCATGGCCGCGATCCTGGTATGTGCGCGCGCGGCGGTGCGAGACCTGTATCCGGCGAGCGACGGTCCGCACGTGATGGCGCGCGGGCTCACGGGGCTGGGTGCGACGGCACTGGTTGCGCCGATTCTCGGTGCCTATGTCTCGCAGCACGCGGGCTGGCGCTGGGTGCTCGCGGGCATGTGTCTGTATGCGCTCGCGCTGTGCGTGGCGTGCTGGCGCGGCTTCGCGGAAACCAATCACCAGAACGCGGCGGTGCAGAAGCAAGCCGGGAGCGTTCGGGAAATCTTCAACAGTCCGGAGTTTCGGGCGTGGGCGCTGCTGGCCGCGACGACGTATGGCGGTGTCTTCTGCTTCCTGTTGCTCTCGCCGATGATTTACATCGGGTATCTGGGCCTGTCGCCTCAGCTTTACGGCTGGATACCCGCCGGCGGCTCGCTGGTCTACATGGTGAGCACGATTGGCTGCCGACGTTTGCTGCATCGTCAGGGTGTCTTGCTAACGGTACGGCAGGGCGCGACGCTGAGCCTCTCGGGCGCAATCATCCAGGCGTTAGGCTGCTGGCTGCTCCCCGGCAGCGCATGGCCGCTGCTGCTGGGCCACGCGGTGTACTGCCTCGGGCATGGCATCCATCAACCTTGCGGACAGGCCAACGCAGTCAGCGGCCTGCCGCACCTGGCGGGGCGTGCGGTGTCGTGGTCCGGCTTCATCATGATGTTCGGTGCTTTCTGCATGGGGCAGACGGCCGCGGCCTTCGTCGATCCGCATTACCGCTATGGTGCGTGGCCGATGGTCGTGCCGATGCTGGTCGCCGGCTCGGCGCTGGTGATCATCGCATTCGCGTGGTTGCCGAAGCTCGGTCATTCGGGCGGGCCAAGCTGGCGATCGACGACTGGTTCCGTCGGGTCTGAGTGAACACGCCTGCGATCTGGCAGAAGCAACTGCCTGTCGGCAGAGTGAACGCGGGCATCCGGTTGTCGGCGCATGCGCTCTTGTCGGGCGATGTCCGGCGCGAGCGGCCGTGGCTCTGGCCTGCCCACGCGAGCGTCTGTCAGCAATGTCAAACGGGAAACGGGAATCAAGTTTGACCCGCTGCACGCGCCCGGTGCGATAACACCGCATTCCAACATCTGCCTCAGCGAAGTTCGTAGTCCTTGGCGGAGATGGCTGACGTCCGTTACTGTCTGGGGCTTGCGATACCGCCCGTGGTGCCCGGCGTGACAGTCGTCTCGGTTATCGCCGTGACGCCGGATGAATCAACCGCGCGTGTCGTAGTCACTGACGGTGCGGGCGTCCGCGCGGCCCCTTGGTTCGCCGTGGTTCCCGATTGCGCCGCCGTTCCTGGTTGAGTCGTCACACTCGGCCGTGCCATCGTGTTTGTTTGCGCGGCGGCGCCCGGCTGAGCCGCTACGCCCGACTGAGTCGCCACACTTGGACGCGCTTCCGTACCCGGCTCCGTCACGACAACCGTCGTCACACGCGGCTGCGCTGCTGCAGCGGGCTGCGTGACAACACTCGACTGAGTCGCACCAGGCCGCGCCGCATCAACAGGCCGAGCCACCGCAGCGGTCCGTGCCGCCGGAGCAGGCCGCGCCGCCGCCGCAGGCTGAGCCCTCGCCACAGGCTGCGCGCCCGCCACCTGACTCGACGATTCAACCCACCCGCCACCCAGCGCCTTATATAGCTCCACCCGGCTGGTCAACCCCGCGAGCTTATAAGTCACCAGCAACTGCTGCGCCTGAAACAACTGCCGCTGCGCATCGAACACGCCGAAGTAATCATCGACCCCATTCTGAAACCGCATCTGCGCGAGCCGCTGGGTTTCGCTGATATCGTGGACCATCGTCTGCTGCGCCTTCACCTCGCGCTCGAAGGTCGTCCGCGCAGCCATGCTGTCCGAGACTTCCCTGAATGCGCTTTGAATCGTGCGTTCGTAGTTCGCGACATTCACATCCTTCTCCACCGTCGCGAGATCGAGGTTCGCGCTGTTGCGTCCCGCATCGAAGATCGGCATCGTCAACTGCGGTGCGAACAACCACGCGGCCCCGCCTGAAAACAACCCGGCGAGACTCGCACTTGCAACCCCGAGCATGCCGGTAAGCGAGATCCTCGGAAAGAACGCCGCCCGCGCCGCACCGATGTTCGCATTGGCGGCCATCAACTGATGCTCGGCGCTCATGATGTCCGGCCTGCGCTCCAGCAACGTCGACGGCAGCCCCTCGGGAAACTCCGCGAGCAGATGCTGATTGTCTAGCGGCATCGCGTTCGTCACCCCGGCTGGCAGCGGACCGCCGCCGATCAGCAGCGTCAACGCGTTCTCATCCTGCGCAACCTGCCGCGTGTACTGCTCGACTGCAACCTGCGCGGTCTGCACCTGCGTATCGGCGCGATGCTCGTCGAGCTGCGCCATCCCGCCCGCGAGCTTGCCGCGATGGATCATCTGCGCGACATCCTGCTGGTTCTTGAGCGTCTCCTGCGCAAGCTTGAGCAGCGCGCGATCGGCCATCAACGTCAGATAGGCATTCCCGACCTCGGCCACGAGGCTGATATGAACGCTGCGCTGCGCTTCCACGGTCGCGAGATATTGCTCCTGCGCGGCATGACTCATGCTGCGCACGCGTCCGAACAGGTCGATCTCGAAGTTGGTCAGCCCCACGCCGGCCGTAAACGTGTTGATCAACGGAGACTGCCCGGGCGCGCGCAGCCCCGGGCTCAGACGCTGGCTGTTCAGCCCAAGGTTCGCATCGATCTCAGGAAACTGCGCCGCGCGTTGCAGCCGGTACTGCGCGCGCGCCGCCTCGATATTGAGCGTCGCGATGCGCAGATCGCGGTTATTGGCGAGCGCCCGCGCGATCAACTGCTGCAACTGCGGATCGACGAAGAACTGTCGCCAGCCGAGTTCGGCCGCCGCCGGTCCATTCTGCTGGGCGGCGTTCGCACCCGGCGTTGAGTAAGCCGCACCGCTCGGATAGGCGGACGGGATCGGCGCGTCGGGCCGCTGGTAAGTCGGCTCCATCGAGCAGGCGGCGAGCGCGACGACGAGCGCCAGCGGCAGCACGCGTATCGGCGGAGAAGGGAACGGAAGGCTACGCATGATCGACGATTCCAGAGCGAGAAAAAGAAGGGCGGCGAGAGACCGGACTCAGTCCGACAGCGCGCGCTGCATGAGGCGCGAGATCGCCAGCTTCGGCTGGCCCTGCGCCGCGATGTTGTGTGGGGGATCGCCGAACAGCATGCGGATCAATCCGTGCCGTGCCGCGGTATCCACGTGCAGCGCGACGCCGAGCAGGCGGCCGTGACGGCGCACGATGCGGCACGGGATCCAGCCGATTTGCGCGAGCCACAGCGCACCTTCGGCATTGACCGGCAGCGAACCGGCTTGCGGCGTGATCACGCCCGCGCCGTTGCACGACAGATCGTGTGTGGTCACCGCGTATTCCTGTTGACCGACACGCAACCGCGCGGACACGCGATAAGGAAAGCGTTCCTCCTTGCGCGGCCGAGGCAATTCCACGCAAACCAGCAGCGACGTGAGATAGAGCAGCAGCGAGATTCCGGTCCACGCCGAATTGAACACGAGCCCCGGTGCGTCCGGATCGCTCGACAGCGCGTGCCCGAGCCCAAGCGCGGACAGCGCGATCAAGCTGCCGTACAGCGCCGCGAACTTGCCGTGAATGATGAGCTTCGAGCGGTCGAGGCCCTTGTTCGTAACCTTGAACGGCCGCCCGAACGGACGGAGGATCGCGCTCGCGAGCGACGCGCTCACGGCCATTGCACAGACGATCTGCGTGACCTCGGTGAAGATCGGCAACGCGCGCCGTCCGGTGATCCACATGCTGTAGCCCCAGTAGGCGATCAGCGACGGCACGCCGTACGCGAGAAACTGCATCGGTTCGCCATACAGCGTCGGCACGTTGAAATACCAGTAAAGCAGCGGCCCGAGCAGCAGCATCAGCGTGAACGGCCGGCTCAGCCAGTGCAGCAGACCGTGCACGTAATGCAGCCGCTGCGTGAACGTATAGCCGCGGCCGCGCAGCGGGCCATCGGGCGTCAGCGCGACCTGGATCGTGCCGAGCCCCCAGCGGCTGCGCTGGCTGATGTATTCGGCCAGCCCTTCGGCGGACAACCCGACCGACAGCCGTTCGTTGAGCCAGCGCGTCACATAGCCGTGCGGCATCAGCCGGTAGGTGAGGTGGATGTCCTCGGTGACGGTGCCGGTCGGGAAGCCGCCGATGTGATCGACGAGGTCGCGCCGCACGACGAACGACGTGCCGATGCAGAACGCCGAGCCCCACGCATCCTTGGCCGGCTGCATCACGTCGAAGAACGCACGCTGCTCGTCGACCCAGCATTCGGTCGAGCGCAGGTTGTATTGCACGGGATCGGCGTTGTAATAGAACTGCGGCGTCTGCACGACACCGACCTTCGGATCGGAAAACAGCCCGATCGTGCGCATCAGGATCTTCCGGTGCGGCGCGAAGTCCGCGTCGAGCACCATGATGTACGGCGCGCCGCCGTCCGGGCCCTGCGCGCTGCGATACAGGCCGTTGTTCAGGTTGCCGGCCTTCGCATGCGTGTTGTCGGGGCGGGTCACGTAGTTCGCGCCGACCTGTTCGCAGAACGCCTTGAGCCAGTCGCGGCGCGTGTCGTCGAGCACCCACACGCGGAAGTCCGGATAGTCGATCGCGAGCGCCGCCACGATGGTCTTCTCGAGGATCTCGAGCCCTTCGTTATAGGTTGCGATGAAGATGTCGACGCGCGGCACTTTCGCGGCGCGTCGCAGCCGCGCTTCGCCGGCATCGGCGTCGGGTGTGTGATCGCTGGTGCGCGTGAGCACGACGATCGAGATCAGCGTGTACATCAGCGCGATGCACTCGAAGCCGAAGAACACGTGCGCCCACACGCTCGGAAAATCCATGCGCGGGTCGGGCAGCGTCTGGGTCACGCGCCAGTACAGGTACGTCAGCAGCAGTGTCGCGGCGACCCCGCCGAACAGGATGCGGTCGACGGCGCGCTCGCGTTTGCCGAGCCGCGTGAGCACGAACACGATCAACAGCACGCCGCCGTTGATGACGAGCAGGGATCGGCTGGCGAGAAAGAAATCGAACATCGTTGCTCCTGTCGTTCAGATGTCGACCGAACCGGGCGCCTGGTTCGATCCCATGCAAAGTTGTTGATGCGTCAGCGCTTGTGACTAGCGGAGCTTGTCCTTCAGCACCGGGGCTCCGGCCCCACGCTTCGTACTCGGGTCCCACGCAACGCTGTCAGCGCATCAGCACCGACTCAGTTCCCGTCCGAGACCTGCGCGTGAACGATGCCGGTCCCACGCAACGCTGTCAGCGCATCAGCACCGGCTCAGTTCCTGTCCGAGACCAGCGCGTGAACGATGCCGGTCCCACGCAACGCCGTCAGCGCATCAGCACCGACTCAGTTCCCGTCCAAAACCTGCGCATGAACGCTGCCGCCAACGGGACAACTGCCACCGGGCAGGCATCCCCCGGGACGGAACGGATTCCACCCGGCCGCCGCGAGCACGGCCCAGGCGGTCGCGCCGAGGTGCGGCAGGTGGAAGTAAAAGAAATCCTCGGTCTTCGACGTCGGCCCGATCGACAGCCCCGTGCGGATGCGCGCGTCGGGCGTCGCATAGAGCAGGCCGGACGGCGCGCGCTGCGACAGCAGCAGCGCCCACAGCGGCTGAACCTTGTCGTGCTGCCCGACCGCCTGCAGCGTGAGCGCGGCCTGGCCGGTGCCCTCGGTCCACACGCCGTCCGGATGGGCGTTGAAACCGTAGCCGCCGTTGATCCGGTGCGCGCTGTCGACCCACGCGACGCTGCGTCGCCAGTCGGGCGGCGCGTCGGGAATCGCGAGCAGCGGCCACAGCGACGCATCGAGCGCCGACGGGCCGACGTTCGGGCTGTGTCCGTCGTCGCGCGTGCCGATCAGGAAGCGGCCTTGCTGCGCATCCCACATCGCCGCGACGAAGCTGCGCGACCGGTCTGCCGCCGCGCGCCAGCGCGCGTCGCCGGTGCGGTCGGCGAGCCAGTGGAACACCGCGTAGGTATCGACGTTGTGCTCGGTGGACTTCCATCCCTGATGGATCTGCTTCGGCTCATAGCCGAACTCGCCGCCGACGTAGCCCGCCGGCGACGTCGCATCGAGCCGGCCCGGATCGACCCAGCCCATCAGCGCGGCGGCGCCGTCGAGATAGCGTTTGTCGTGCGTCGCGTCGTGAACGGTCAGCAGCGCGAGCGCGGCCCACGCGACATTGCCGGTGGCGGTGCCGTCCTGATACGCATCCTCGAACCAGCGCTTGCTGGGCTCATCCCACCAGCCGGGCAGCGGCGCGGGCCCGGCCGGCAGCGCGCCGGCGCGGTACGCGTTGCGCAGCCGCATGTCGTGGAAGTGGCGGTCCTGCGTGCTCGCCTGCAGGAACGCATCGGCGATGCGGCGCGCGTCGTCGGGGCGATGGCAGGCAACCAGCGCGATGCTCGCGAGTGCGTTGTCGTAGACGAACGCCGCGTGCATCAGCGCCGACGCAAGCGGGGGGCCGCCCGGCGCCGCCTCGTAGCTGTCGAGGAACACGGGCCCCGAGCCCGGTACGGCCGCGACGCGGTCGGCGAGCGTCTTGCAGCCCGACGCGAGCAGTGCCGCACGCTGCGGAGACGGTGACGGCGGCGGCGCGTTGTCGGCGCCGGCGGCAACCGGCGCGGCGAACATCAGCGGTGCGAGCGGCAGCATCGCGAGCCAGGCGATCTTGCGCAAGCGGTGGATGACGGGCAGCTTCATCGGCGTCGGTCCCGGTGCGCTCGGCGCTACGACAACTGGCTGCGCAGCCAGTGCAGGCCGCGGTCGGCGGCCGCGCCCAGCGCGTCGAACCACGGTTGCGCGTGATCGGCGAACGACCGGAGGCCGCCTTGCCAGTTCACGTCGTCCGGAACGATGTCGGACACGCTGCTGCCGAGCCAGCTCTGGTTGAGGCTGACCTTCGCCCAGCGGCCCATCGCGCAGCGGTCCGCGGAATCGGCGCGCGCGCTGACGGGCAGCGCCGACAGCGGCCGGTCGAGCTTCGCGATCACGTAGATCTCGTTCTTCTCGATCGGCGGGAACGGTACGAAGTAGCGCGCCTGCTCGCCGTCGGACGCACGTGGCAGCACCTCGGACACGGATGCGGGCACCGCGTGCGGCACGCCGTCCATCCGCACGTTCAGGCGTGTGCCGGGCAGCAGGTCGTCGCTCAGGCTGCGCGGGAACACGGCGACGACGCGCGACTGGCCGCAGTTGCTCGCGCGGATCAGCGTCGCGCCGGCCGCGACGCGCGTGCCCGGCGGGGCGACCACGTCTTCGACGACGCCGGGTTCGCTGGAACGGATCTCGAGATTGGACAGGCGGTCGAGCCGCGCCTTCTCGGCATCGATCATCTTGTCGACCGACTGGCCGTACGTCTCGTACTGCGTCATCTGCGCCTTGAGCTGCACGATGTCCGCACTGAGCAGCCGGCCGTGCTGCTCGAGCGTCGAGACGGAGCCGTCGCTGGCGGACGCGTAGACCTTGTTGCGCGACGCATTGCCGTCGGCCATCGCGTGATCGAGCTCGGCGGCCGCCGCGGCCTTCGCGTTCGACAGGATCGACAACTGGTAGCGCGACGCATTGGTGTAGGCCTCGCTCACCGCGCCGGCCTCCTGCATCGCCTGGTTGCGGCTGACGACGTCGGCCTGCTGGTCGACCTGCGCCTTCGCGACATTGAGCCGCGCCTGCAGCGCGCGGATGCTCGCCGCGTGATCCTGTTGCGACGCGCTCTGGTAGCGCTGCAGGTCGTGCCCGTTGGTGGCGAGCTGGCTCTCGTCGCCCGCGAGTTGCGCGCGGGCAGCGTTGTAGTGCTGCTGGTTATCGAGCGCCTTGCCGGTGAGGTCGATCAGCAGCGCGCGATCGATGTTCGGGTTCTGCACCGTCATCAGCGGCTGGTTCGCCGCGAACGGCTTGCCGGCGGCAACGAGCTGCTGCATCACGATGCCTTCGACCGGCGACGTGACGAGCGCCACCTGGCTATCGACCACGGCCCGTTCCGACGAGCGCGTAAAGATGTTCGGGAACATGATGGTCAGCACGACCCACGCGACGAACAGCACCACGCCGTAGCCGATCGAGCGCACGGCGAGGTGCCACAGCGGGCGCCCTGCCGCGGACTGGCGGCGCGCGATGGGGTTGTCATGCGGCGCGGGCGCGTCGGGGACGCTCTCAGGCGGGCGGTTGTCGAGTTGCTGGTCAGACATGAGGCTCTCCTGCATGGCAAACGTGCGAACGAGCGGACGAAAGTCATCGCAAGCCCGGTGCTGGCATCAGCGCTGGGCGCCGTCGTCGAAAGCAAGCCGGTGCCGCTGCGCACGAACGCGTGCGCGCTGGTCCCGGCCCACCTGTGTCGCTAGTTGTCCGCAGTGCATCCGCTCCGAGCGTTCGTCGGATCGACGCACTGTCTGAACGGGCCGGCTTGGCCGGCCACCTGATTGGCCCCCTCTGCCGCGGGGCCTTGCTGAATGTGGTCTTTCAACCGTGTTGACGGCTCGCAGTCATCCGCCGAGGTACATCGGGAAGCGGCGCTGCGAGTCAATTCAGACTAGTTAAGTCGCCGGGCCGGTACTGTAAGTGTGTGTAAAAGATGATTTCTTTGAGACCCTAAATGGCGCGTGTTAAGTGACTGCATGGTTACATCGTGATCGTTGTCGGCAGTCTGTAAAGCGTTGGGCGCGATCCGAAGGTGGACCTTGGCGACCATCGCATGCCGTCATCCGGCGGTATCCGCGGCACTCGGGCCCGATGCCACGCGTCGACGCGACCGATGCGAGGCGAACGTCATGCGTTGCCGCAAGCGCGCCACGATGCGACCGCACGATCCGTACCCGTCGGCCGCGCATTGTCCCGACGATTCGAACGGGCCGATCGGCGTCACGCGTCCTGTATGTATCCGGTATGCATCCGCCACGCGGAACGGCGCATGGGCGGTCCACCGCTCGACATCCGCGCGCAGATCGGCGACGATTTCGCAAACAACATCCTGACGTCACGCACATGACTGTCGATCACCAGCCGGTATGGATGCCCGTCGCGATGAGAGAACGCGGCGTGCGTCGTTTCCCCGCGGGCGAGACGAATCCCCGCATCGTCGAGTACAACAACCACACGAGCCTCGTCGGCTATGACGACAAGATCTCGTGGTGCTCGTCGTTCCTCAACTGGTGCATGGCGCACGCGGGCCTCCGCGGCACCGGCTCCGCGCTCGCGCGCTCGTGGCTCGAATGGGGCAGGGCGCTCGAGCGGCCGGTCTACGGCTGCATTGCGGTGTTGACGCGCGACGATCCGGCGAGCTGGAAGGGGCATGTCGGGTTCTATCTGCACCACAACCACGAGAACGTCTACCTGTTCGGCGGCAATCAGCTCGAAGAAGTGCGCGAGCTCGCGTATCCGCTCGACACCGTGATCGGTTACCGGTGGCCCGAATAGCCGCCGTTCACTTCCCGAACCGTCACACGCGCCCCCCTGCGCGTTGCTACACTCCTGCGGGTTGGTCGCAGAATCCAGTTGCTTGTCGCTTCCGCGGGCGCGTCGGCCGATCGCACGCGCCCATGCCCTGGTGCAAATGAACAAGGAGAGAGCAGTGCAAAACGGGAATCTCCGTCTTTACGCGGACTCGGAATACACGAGCCCGTACGTGATGTCGGTCTACGTCGCGCTTCAGGAAAAATCGCTGCCGTTCGAGATGGTCACCGTCGACCTCGGCAATCGCGCGCATTTCGCGCCGGACTATGCGGCGACGTCGCTGACGCAGCGCGTGCCGACGCTCGTTCACGACGACTTCGCGCTGTCGGAATCGTCGGCAATCACCGAGTATCTCCATGACGCATTCCCCGGCACGCCGCTGTATCCGGCCGACAATCGCCTGCGCGCGCGGGCGCGCCAGGTGCAGGCGTGGCTGCGCAGCGACCTGATGCCGATCCGCACCGAACGTTCGACGGAGGTGCTGTTCTACGGGCCGTCCAGCGAGCCGCTGTCGAATCTCGCACAGGCCGCCGCGCAGAAACTGTTCGCGGCCGCCGACAAGCTGCTCGCGCCGGGCGCGGCGAATCTCTGCGGAGACTGGTGCATCGCGGACGTCGACCTCGCGGTGATGCTGAATCGCCTCGTGCTGAACGACGATCCGGTGCCGCCACGCCTCGCGGACTACGCGCGTGCGCAGTGGGAACGGCCGTCGGTGCAGCGATGGGTGAAGCTGAAGCGTCCGCCGCAGTAAGCGGTACGCGACGCTCGCGGTTTTCGTCGCGGAGTCGCTGACGTGGTTTTGCGCGATGGCGGTGGTCTTCTCGACAAGCCGCGTACGGACGGGTTACGTGAAGCTGCGCAAGCCGATCGATGCGGTGACGGGGATGGTCGGGGTCGGTCTTGGCGCGAAGCCCGCGCTGGATCGCTCACGCCCCGCTCCGGAATGACGGGCCATGCCGGCCACCACCGGACGGCCCGCGGTACATCACCGCGCGACACACCACGCGCAGCTCCCATTACCACCATCGATCAATTCGCCGCGACCGCCTCCGACTTCGCGCCATCCGCCGCGTCGTTCCGGCTCCACCCACCCCCCAGCGACCGATACAGCGCGACCGCCGACAGCGCGTGCTCGCGGCGCACCTGATTGAGCGCGTCCGAATCGCGCAGATACACCTCCTGCGCGGACAGCACGTCCAGGAAATCCGTCGCACCGCCCTTGTAGAGCTTGTTCGCGAGATCGAGCGCCTTGTCCGACGCGTTGAGTGCGCTGTTCAGCCGCTGCGTCGCCGCGGTCGTGCTGACGAGATCCGCGCGCGCGTCCTCGACTTCACGCAGCGCCTGCAGCATCGTTTGCCGCAACCCGAGTTCCGACTCGCGCATCCGGCTTTCGCTTTGCGCGATGTCGGCGGTGATGCGCCCCGCATTGAAGATCGGGCTCGTCGCGCTCAACGCCGCGCTGAACAGGTTGTCGGTCAGCGTCGGCATGCCGAGGAACGACGCGGCAAGAATGCCGTCGGACAGGTTCAGCGAGAACTTCGGATAGCGCTCCGCCTTCGCGACGCCGACCTGCGCCGCGCGTTGTTCGACCTGCGCATACGCGGTCAGCACATCCGGCCGGCGCAGCAGCGCCTGCGACGGCAGCGTCTGCGGCGTGCCGTCCGGCGGCGCCGGGATGTCGCCGGCCTGCGCGAGCACGAGACGGTCGACCGACTCGGGCGTACGGCCCGAATACACGGCGATCAGGTTCAGCTGATGCGCGATCTGCGCCTGCGTCGGCGGAATGCGCGCTTCGAGCGCATCGAGCTGGTTCTGCGCGCGCGTGACGTCGAGTTCGGTCGACAGCCCGAACGCCTGCCGCTTGTGCGTGAGATCGAGCGCGCGCTGCCGGATCTGCGCGTTGTCCTGCAGGATCCTCAGTTCCTGCTGCGCCCACCGCAGGTCGACATAGGCCGATGCGGTGTCCGCCGCGAGCGCGAGCCGCATCGCGTCTTCCGCATGTTTCTGCCCGACGAGTTCGGCCTGCGCGGCGAGCAGGTCGAGCCGTTCGCCGCCGAACACGTCGGGCGACCAGCTCAGCGCCAGGCCGGCGCCGGTCTGCTTCACGTAGCCGAGCGGCGGCGGCGTGTTCTGGCGCGTGTAGGCCCCGCGCGCGGTCGCATCGAGTTCGGGCAGCAGCACCGAGCGTTTCTGCACCGTCAGCGCCTGCGCCTGCTGCACGCGTTCGGCGGCCGCCTTCAGGTCGAGATTGCCGTCGAGCACGGTCGCGATCAGCTGGTCGAGCACAGGATCGCGGAACTGCGCCCACCACGTCGCCGCATCGGCATCGGCACGCGGCACGTCCGTGTCCCACGCGGCCGGCGCGAGCATTTCGACCGACTCGTGCAGCGCCGGATGCTGCGCGGGCTGCACCGCGCAGCCGGCGGCGAACACGCTGATGGCGATGGCGACAAGAAGCTTCTTCATGTTGATTTCCTCAGTGCGCGTCCGGCGGCGGCGCGCCCAACGAAATGGGTTTGGAGAACATCACCGCGGCGAGCGCGACGACGAAACACAGCGACAGCGCATAGAACGCGTCGGCATACGTGAGCGTCAGCGCTTCGCGATAAATGAGGTGATGCAGGTTCGCGAGTCCGGACTGCGCGGCGTTCAGCGTGTCGCCGGCCACAGCCGTCCAGTACGCGGTCTGCCCGTCGAGCAGCGAGGCGATCTGCGGTTGGCCGGCCGTCACGTGCTCGTTGAGGCGCAGGTAATGGAAGTTCAGCCGGTCGTTGAGCATCGTCGCGCTGACCGCGATGCCGATCGCGCCGCCGAGATTGCGCATCAGGTTGAACAGGCCGCTCGCCGACTTGAGCCGCGACTGCGGCAGCGAGCCGAGCGACATCGTGACGATCGGCGGCACGCTGAACTGCTGGCCGATGCCGCGCAGCGCCTGCGGCAGCAGCAGCTCGCGCCAGCCCCAGTCGTGCGTGATCGGCGTGTACAGGTAGCAGCCGAGGCCGAAGCACACGAGCCCGAACACGAGCAGCACGCGCATGCTGACGAAGCGCGCGGCGAACGCATACGCGCCGAGCGCCAGCATCTGGAACGCGCCGACCGACAGCAGCGCGACGCCGATCTGCAGCGAATTGAAGGCGCGCACTTGTGCGAGAAACAGCGGCGTCAGGAACACCGTCACGAAGATCCCGATGCCGGTGACGAACGACAGCAGGCTGCCAATCCCGAAGTTGCGGACCGCGAGCGCACGCAGGTCGACGATCGGATCCTTCGCGGTCAGCGCGTGCACGACGAACAGGAAGCCGCAGATCCCGGAGATCCACGCGCACGCGACGATCACGTGATCGCTGAACCAGTTCTTGCGCGGGCCTTCTTCGAGCACGTATTCGAGGCAGCCGAGGAAACCGGACATCAGCACGATGCCGAGATAGTCGCCGCGCTTCAGCAGCCCGAGGTCGGGCTTGTCGATATGCACGTAGCGCGGCACGAGTGCGGCGACCGCGATGCCGGGCGCGAGGTTCAGGTAGAACAGCCAGTGCCACGACCATTGATCGGTGATCCAGCCGCCGATCACGGGGCCGATGGCCGGTGCGAGCGACGCGAGCGCGCCGATCGTCGTCGACGCGACGAGCCGCTGCTTGCCGGGGAACAGCACGAACGCGGTCGTGAACACGGTCGGGATCATCGCGGCGCCGAGCGCGCCCTGCATCCCGCGAAACAGGATCATCGAGTTGATGTCCCACGCGAGGCCGCACAGCATGCTCGTGATCGTGAAGCCGACCGCCGATGCGACGAACAGCCAGCGCGTCGACAGCACTTTCGACAGCCAGCCCGACATCGGGATCACGATGATCTCGGCGATCAGGTAAGCGGTCTGCACCCACGACAGCTCGTCCTGGCTCGCGGACAGGCCGCCGCCGATGTCGCGCAGCGACGACGCGACGATCTGGATGTCGAGCGTCGCCATGAAGAACCCGACGCACATCAGCGCGAACGCGAACACGCGCTGCTTCATCGGTTGCGACGCGGGGTCGCCGGAGAAACCTGTGGTCATGATGGGCTCCGCGTCAGTGCGTATGGTCGGTATGCACGGTCACGACCGCGGACAGGCCCGGACGCAACACGTTGTCGAGGCCCGGCTGCGGATCGAGATGCACGCGCACCGGCACGCGCTGCACGATCTTCGTGAAGTTGCCGGTCGCGTTCTCCGGCGGCAGCACGCTGAACGTCGCGCCGGTCGCGGGTGCGAGGCTGTCGATGCGGCCGTGCAGGGTCACGCTCGAGGCGTCGAGCGAGACATCGACGCGGTCGCCCGCGTGCATCCGCTTCAACTGGTCTTCCTTGAAGTTCGCATCGATCCACAGACCCGACGCGGGCACGATCGTCAGCAGCGGCACACCGACGTTCGCGAGCATTCCGACCCGGCCCGTGCGGTTGCCGACGTAGCCGTCGACGGGCGAGCGGATCGTCGTGTACTCGACGTTCAGCGCCGCGACCCGTTGCGCGGCGAGCGCGGTGTTCACGCGCGCGCGGGCATCGACGAGCTGCGCGCCGAGCACGTCGAGCTGCCGTTTCGCGGCGAGCAGCGCGGCGTCGCTGCGGTCGACTGCGGCGCTCGCTTTCGAATAGTCGGCATCGGCGCGCTCGACGATCTGGTTGGATACGGCGTCGGATTTCACGAGCTCGCGGTAGCGCGACTTGTCGGATGCGGCGCGGGTCAGTTCGGCCGACGACGCGCTTTTCTCCGCCGTGCTCTGGCCGATCACCGCGTATTGCAGTTGCTGCTTCGCTTCGAGTTCGGTCACGGCCGCGCGCGCGCTGTCGACTTCGGCCGTCGCCTGCGCGAGCTTCGCGTCGTAGTCGCGCGCGTCGAGCCGGACGAGCACGTCGCCGGCCTTCACGCGCTGGTTGTCGGTTACGAGGATTTCATCGACGAAGCCGTTCACCTTCGGTGCGAGCACCGTGACGTTGCCGCCGACGTAGGCGTCGTCGGTGCTTTGCTCGAAGCGCAGCACGAGATCCCAATAGAGCCCCGCGGACGCCACCACGGCGACCACGGCCAGCACGGCGACCTTCATCCACGGCACGCGGCGGCGCTGCCGCGCGACGTGCTCGACGGGAGCGGCCTCTCGGGAAACGGAAGTCTGGGTCGTATCCATCGATTCACCTATGTATATGCACTTATTGAAACGATCGACGCGACGCGCCGATCGGGGGATTGCTTCAACGTTCCGGAATGTTGTGCGTGATCCGGAACAGTTCGTCTCTGAGTTGGGCGGCTTGCGTCGGCCCGAACCGCCGTTCGAACGCTTCCTGCGCGGCCAGCCAGTGCTGGTGTGCGTGCGCGATCTTCGCTTCGCCATCGACGGTCAGCACGAACGTGAGCCGCCGGCCGCTGCCTTCGTGGTGGCCCGCGACGAGCGCCGCGCCGACGAGCGGCTTCAGCGCGCGCAGCAGCGCAGTGCGTTCGATGACCAGCACGGCCGACAGCGCCGCCATCGTCAGGCCAGGGCGGTCGCGCAGCAGTGCGAGGATGCTGTACTGCGACGAGGTGACGCCCGCGTGCGACAGGTAACGCTCGTAAAACTGCGAGATCCGGCGCGCGGCCTGCCGGACAGCGAAACAGTCATCATCGGTGAGCGTGTATTTGTGCATGTGCACATGATAGTGAGCAGGGCCGGGTGAAGCGATACGCGGCGACGGATCAGATTGGTTCGCTGGTTGTACCAATCGGCGGGGGAGTCATGTCAGCCGGCCGCCGCCTCGACAGCCTCGGCGGCTTGGCCGACGTAGGCTGCCGCATATTCGATGAACGCCTTGACCTTCGCCGGCAGCAGCGCGCGGTTCGCGTACGCGAGTTTGATTTCGACGAACGCATCGACGAGATCGGCGTCGTCGAGCAGTTGAACCAGCGTGCCGGACGCCAGCTCCGGTTCGACGAGCCCTCGCGGCACGACGCCGATCCCGAAATGGCGCAGCACCATCTCGCGGTTGAACACCGGGCTGTTCGACGACACGTCGAAGTGGTACGGCACGGTCAGCGTGTCGCCGTCGACGCGGAACGCGAGCGCCGGGCGCCGCAGCGACGGCGACAGCGGCACGAACGGGTGGTCGGCCAGCTCGGCCGGCGTGGCCGGGCGGCCGTGCGCGCGCAGATACTCGGGCGTCGCGACGATCACGACCGGAATCCGCTCGAGCAGCCGCACGACGGTCGATTCGGTCGTCAGCATGTACGGCACGACGATGCCGATGTCGTAGCCTTCGCCGACGAGATCGACCGGGCGCTCGGTCAGCGTGACGTCGAGACGGACCTTCGGGTAGGCGGCCTTGAAGCCGGCGATCAGCGGCACGAGCCGGTTCAGCGCGGCAGTGGTGTGCGCGACGAGCCGCAGCAGGCCGTCGGGCTCGCGTGTATGCGTGACGGCTTCCGCTTCGAGCGCATCGAGTTCGTCGAGCACGGCCGCGCAGCGCTCGTAGATGCGCTCGGCCGTCTCGGTCAGTGACACCTGCCGCGTCGTCCGGTGCAGCAGCCGGCTGCCGAAACGCATTTCCAGATCGGCGATCGCGCGCGATACGACGGGGCGCGCGAGACCATGGATGTCGGCGGCGCGGGTGAAGCTGCGATATTCCACCACCGACCGGAAAATCCGCAGCTTGTCGAAGTAGTCCATGTGCGTCTCCTCGCGCTCGAAGGTGGGGCTGGGCAGCGGGGCGGTCGCGACCGGCACGCGATGATCCGGCCCCGGATGCAGGCGGCGATCTGCTTGGCCGCAGCCGACTCAACTGCCACCCGATACGGCGAAGTATACGTTGACTTTATGCATATGCACATATAAATTGCCTGCCATGGATGACATTCAGATTGCCGGTGTTTGCAACTGCTTCGCGCTGCGTCAGGCGACGCGGTTCGTCACGCAAATTTACGAACGCCACTTGAGCCCCGTCGGCGTCACGCCGGCGCAGTTTTCGATCATGGCGATCCTGTCGCGCCGGCCCGACGTGCTGATGAGCGATCTCGCCGACGCGCTGGTGATGGATCGCACGACGCTGCTGCGCGCGCTGAAGCCGCTGCAGCGCGATGGGCTGGTTGCGACCGGCGTGTCCGAGCAGGACGCGCGCGCGCATGCGCTCAATCTGACAAAACAGGGCGTGCGCGTGTTCGGTCAGGCGAAGTGCGCGTGGCAGGCCGCGCAGGAAGAGTTCGAGACGCAATTCGGCCAGGGCCGCGCGAAGGCGCTGCGTGACGAGCTGTTCAGCGTGACGGGCAAGCTCTGACGCGGCGGATTGCGGGGGCTCGGGCCGGGTGATTGCGTGATCGGCCGCCCGTAACGACGGGGCGGTTAGGCTTCGTCACCGTTTCCTTCACGCGCCGCCGCTGAGCCCGTCAACGCCGAAGCCGCGTCCCGATACGCGCTCGGCGTCTGTCCGGCCCAGCGCCGGAACGCGCGCGTGAAATTTGCCGGATCAGTGAACTGCAAACGTTCGGCAATCGTCTTCAGGTCGAGATCCGACGCTGCGAGCAACTGCTTCGCATCCCGGTAGCGCGCTTCGTCCAGCAGTTGCCGATAGCTCGCGCCAGCTTCCTCCAACCGCCTCCGCAGCGTGCGCGTCGACACGAGCAGTTGCTGCGCGAGCCCCTCCGGCCCCGGATACCCGCCCGCCGCGCGCGCCAGCTCGGCCCGCACGCGCTCGACCAGGTCGCCTTCCTCCTGCCTGACCTGCGCGAATTCTCGCTCGACCTGCACGAGCGCCTGCCGGTGCGCGACTTCGTCGGCGAGCGGCAGCGGCCAGTCGAGCACGTCGCGTGCGATCCACAGCGCATTGGCCGCGCAGCCGAACCGCACAGGCGGCATCCGATCGCGATAACGCGCGAAATAGGCCGGTTCCGGCCATGCGAACTGCAGCGCGATATCCGGCGATGCGCGCCCCGACAACTGCGCGATGCTCTGCGCGAGCCCCGTCAGCACGAACTCGAACATCACGTGATGCTGCAGCACGGGGCTCGCCTGCACGCCAAGCAACTCGAGCGTCGCGCCGTGCGCGTCCTCCGCATAGGTCAGACGATATTGTCGGTTGCGCATCCGGAAGTAGCGGATCGTCACCTGCAGCGATTCGCGGATGTCTCGCGCGGTCAGCGTCGCGTAGCCGAGAAAACCGTGCACGGTCGTCTTGAGCTCGAGGCCGAACGCGAGGCCGATTCCTTCGTCGCCGCCAATCTCGATCGCATTCAGCACGAGCCGGCCCCATTGCGACGGCGCGACGCGCGCGTCCGGTTCGGACAGCACTGCGTCGCGCAGGCCCGTGCCGGCGCGCACGGCGGCGAGATCGACGCCGCGCGCGCCGAGCACCTGCAGCAGCAGGCGCGGATAGGCGACCGGAATCGTCGGCCGGCGCAGCCCGAGGCGGTCCTTGGCGAGCGGGGAAGTCATCGGTTCTTTTGGCCGGAAATGACAAGCATTATGGCTGTTTGCCCCCTCACGCTCAAGGTGGCGCGCGTCCTACGATGACGTTATCGCTTTGAGTTCCCACGATCATGACGACACAGTTTCCGCATCTGCTCGCGCCGCTCGATCTCGGTTTCACGACGCTGAAGAACCGCGTGCTGATGGGCTCGATGCATACGGGCCTCGAGGACAGCCGCAAGACGCTGCCGCGGCTCGCCGACTATTTCGCCGAACGCGCGCGCGGCGGTGTCGGCCTGATGGTCACCGGCGGCTTCGCGCCGAACGTGGCCGGCTGGACCAAGCCGTTCGGCGGCACGCTTTCGACGTCGTCGGCCGCGCGCCGGCATCGCGTGATCACCGACGCCGTGCACGCCGAAGACGGCAAGATCGCGTTGCAGATCCTGCACACGGGCCGCTACGGCTATCACCCGTTCGCGGTTGCGCCGTCGAAGATCAAGTCGCCGATCTCGCCGTTCACGCCGCACGAGCTGACCGCGCGCGGCATCGAGCGGCAGATTCGCGCGTTCGTCCGCTGCGCTCAGCTCGCGCGCGAAGGCGGCTACGACGGCGTCGAGATCATGGGCTCCGAGGGCTACCTGATCAACCAGTTCATCTCGCTGCACACCAACAAGCGCACCGACGAGTGGGGCGGCGCTTACGAGAACCGCATCCGCCTGCCGATCGAAATCGTCGAGCGCACGCGCGAGGCGGTCGGCCGCGATTTCATCCTGATCTACCGGCTGTCGATGCTCGACCTGATTCCGGACGGCAGCGACTGGAACGAAGTCGTGCAGCTCGCGAAGGCCGTGGAGCGCGCGGGCGCGACGATCATCAACACGGGGATCGGCTGGCACGAGGCGCGCGTGCCGACGATCGCGACGTCGGTGCCGCGCGGCGCGTTCGCGTGGGTGACGAAGAAGATGAAGGGCGAGGTCGGCATCCCGCTCGTGACGACGAACCGGATCAACCGGCCGGAAGTCGCCGAACAGATCCTGGCGGACGGCTGCGCGGACATGGTGTCGATGGCCCGTCCGCTGCTCGCCGACGCCGAATTCGTGATCAAGGCCGCGCAGGGGCGCGCCGATGAGATCAACACGTGCATCGGCTGCAACCAGGCGTGTCTCGACCACGCGTTCAAGAACCGGATCGCGTCGTGCCTGCTGAACCCGCGCGCGTGCCATGAGACGGAGCTGAAATATGCGCCGGTGGCGAAACCGAAGAGCATCGCCGTGGTGGGCGCGGGGCCGGCGGGGCTCGCGTGTTCGACGGTGCTCGCGCAGCGCGGCCATCGGGTCGACCTGTTCGATGCGGCGGCGGATATCGGCGGGCAGTTCAACATGGCGAAGCGAATTCCGGGCAAGGAGGAATTCCATGAGGTGCTGCGCTATTTCCGCCGGCAGATCGAGTTGACCGGTGTGTCGTTGCACCTGAACCGGTGTGTCGATGCAAGCGACCTGATCGCGGGCGGGTATGACGAAATCGTGCTCGCAACCGGCGTGTCACCGCGCGATCCCAAGATTCCAGGGCAAGACGGCGCGAACGTGCTGAGCTATATCGACGTGCTCGCGGGCAATCGGCCGGTCGGCAAGCGGGTCGCGGTGGTTGGCGCGGGCGGGATCGGCTTCGATGTCGCGGAGTTTCTCGTGCAGGACGGTGTGTCGCCGGCGCTCGATCTCGACGAATGGAAGGCCGAATGGGGCGTGACCGATCCGGCGGCGACGCGCGGCGGCGTGACGCGTGCGCAGACGACGCCGCCGGCCCGCGAGGTGACACTGCTGCAGCGCAAGGCCGCGCCGCTCGGCAAGGGGCTCGGCAAGACGACCGGCTGGATTCACCGCGCGACGCTGAAGATGAAGCAGGTGAAGATGATCGGCGGCGTGAACTACGAGCGGATCGATGTGCGCGGGCTGCATGTGTCGTACGGCGAGAAGCGCGCCGATCCGGAGCTGATCGAGGTCGACACGATCGTGCTGTGTGCGGGCCAGGAGCCGCAGCGCGCGCTCGTCGAACCGCTGCAGGCAGCGGGGCAATCGGTGCACCTGATCGGCGGCGCGGAACTGGCCGCCGAACTCGATGCGAAGCGTGCGATCGACCAGGGTGCGCGGCTGGCGGCGCGGCTGTAACGCGTGTAGTGCGTATTGCCACTGATCTCAACCTCCGGCACCGGGTACGCAGGCCCTGCCCTCATCGGCGCGTGCTACGTCTCTCGATGAGGGCAGGGCGGCTGGCCCGTACGGCTACGTAGCCGTCGCAGCGGCGGTCGCTACCCAACGATCGTTTTCGCATTGCGTGGGCGATCGTCGGGCCTGATCAATATCGGCTGCCGACCCGTTCACAGTGCTGATGGCGCACTCTGCCGATGCTCAGGCGGCCTCGGCCTGTTCCGCGGCTTCCGCCTCGAGCATCGCCTTCACGATCAGATAGACGGCCGGCAGGTCGTCGTCGTCGCGGCGCCAGTCCACTGGTTCCTCGACGTCCGCGGCCAGCAGGCGGCTGTCGCGCAGCCGGATGAACGCGTCGATCACCGCAGGATCGTTCCGGTTCAGAAACCCCGAATTCGAGAAAGCCAGCTCCTCGACGTCGAGCAGCGCGCGCCAGCTCATCGTGCGCACCGCGGCCGGGTGCGTGCGCCGGCGCAGGCCGAGCGCACGCTGGGCAGGCCCGCCGACCACACGCTGCAGGTCGACGACCGCCCGCTGCGCGGCGCGCTCGAAGTGGACGGGATTGAAGCCGGGTTGCTCGGGATCGAAAGCGGATGACTGGAACATGGTCGCCTCACAAGGTCCGTTCGTCGAAGATGACGGAAATCGGGTCATATGGCCAAAAGCACTGTAAATATATACAGTGATTCGGACGGTTTCAAGTCCTGGATAGAGATTTTTGGCAGTGGGTGTCAGCGAGCGGTCGGGGCGATTGGCGAGGGTAACGGGTAAGGGCGACTGGCGAAGACGATCCGCAACAGTGACCTGCGGCGGTGGCACGCGACGCTGGCCGGAGAGGGGGGCCTGCGAAGCCGCCCGGCGAGCGATTCGATCCGTCAGACGACGCAAAGCGCGCGTTCGAGCAAGGCACGCAACCCGACGACATCGCGCGCGAACAGGCGAAGCTGAAGTGGGCCGATGCGGCGATCCTGCAGTTCCCGCTGTGGTGGTTCACGATGCCGGCGATCATGAAGGGCTGGGTCGAGCGCGTATATGCGTGCGGCTTCGCGTATGGGGTCGGCGAGCATTCGGATTCACATTGGGGCAATCGGTACGGCGAAGGCACGCTCGCAGGCAAGCGCGCGATGGTGCTCGTCACGACGGGCGGCTGGGAATCGCACTACAGCCCGCGTGGCATCAACGGCGCGATCGACGAAGTGCTGTTTCCGATCCAGCATGGGGTGCTGTTTTACCCGGGCTTCGACGTGCTTCCGCCGTTCGTGATCTACCGGACGGGAGAGATGGATGACGCGCGGTTTGCGGCAACGCGCGATGCGCTCGGCGCGCGTCTCGACAGTCTGTGGGAGATTTCGCCGATTCCGTTCCGGCGGCAGAACTCCGGCGAATACGAGATTCCGGCGTTGACGTTGAAGGCAGAGATCGCGCCGGAACGGGTGGGGTTCGCGGCGCATGTGGAGGAGGTGGGCCGCTGAGGCCCGATCAATGACGGTTGTGGATGCGCCGTTCGATACGCAGGCGTCCGGGCGGCGAGGTGCGCCCGGCGATGCGGGCCGTGCGAGCACGCGATACGACGCGCAATGGCAGATCACGAAACGAAGCGGGCGACCTGAGTGGAATCCCAGGTCGCCCGCGTTGCAAACAGACGCGGCCGCCAGGCGGCGACCACGTTTGCACTGCTCACTTACCGATCATCTTCCCGAACCGACGACGGATGCCGGCACAGCGCCCGCACCTCGAGCTTCATATACGGAAACAGCGGCAACTGGCTCAACGTGTCATGCAGCTGCTGCACGCTGTCGACATCAAAAATGCTGACGTTCGCATACTGCCCCGCGATCCTCCACAGATGTCGCCAGACCCCTTCGTTCATCAGCCGCTGGCACATTGCCTTCTCTTCGGCCTTCAGCGTCGCCGCCTTGACCGGATCCATATCCGCCGGCAGATGGACGGTCATTTCCACATGAAACAGCATCACTCGCTCCTTGCGTTATCGGTTCGTCGCGCAACCGCTCAGGCTTGCGCGCGCACGCGTTCGACTTCGCTGTCCGGCACGTTCGCCTTTTCCTTGATCATCGTGAAGTCAAAATCGATCAGCGCGAACTGGCCATCGACGCCGTAAGGCTTGCCTTCCGCCCCTTCGGCTTGCTTGACCTTCGGAATCAGCCCTTCGCGGGTCGCGAACGCGAAGTCGTCCCAGATGTGCGGATCGCCTTCGATGTTGATCTGCGTCGTCAGCTTACGATAACCATCCGCGGAAACGAAGAAGTGAATGTGCGCGGGACGATGGCCGTGGCGGCCGAGCTGGTCGAGCAGCTGCTCGGTCTTGCTGCCCGGCGGCACGCTGTAGCCGACCGGCAGCACGCTGCGGAAGCTGTAGCGGCCTTCGGCGTCGGTGCGGATCGAGCGTCGCAGGTTGAACGCCGGCTGCGATTGATCGAAGTACGAATAGTTGCCGAGATGGTTCGCGTGCCACACTTCGACCAGCGCGTTCGCGAGCGGTGCGCCGTTGTCGCCGAGCACCTGGCCGCGCATGATGAGCGTCTGGCCCGGATCGGTGCCGTCGTCGAGGCGCGCATGGCCGACCGATTCCGGTGCGCCCGCCACGTACAGCGGCCCTTCAATCGTGCGCGGCGTGCCGCCGTGGATGCCGGCCTTTGCTTCAGCTTCGTCCATCCGTACGTCGAGGTAGCGCTCGAAGCCGAGGCCCGCGGCGATCAGGCCGAATTCCTTGCCGGCCTCGTTCAGGTAGTTGAGCGCGGTCCAGAACTCGCTCGGCTGCACGTCGAAATCCTCGATCGTGTAGCACAGGTCCTTCACGATCCGGTTGACGATCGCGCGCACGCGCGGGTTGCCGGGCTTTTCAGCGGCATCGTCGAAGGTCTTCAGCAGCGCGTCGATGGCGTCCTTGTTCATCTGTGTCTCCAATATCGGGTGTCGTGCGGGGAATCAGCGGGCGTCGCGTCGCATCCGTTCGATGCGGGCCCAGTCGAAGGTAATGCCGAGGCCGGGCGTCGCCGGCAAGTGCAGCTTGAAATCCTGGTAACGCAGCGGCTCGACGAGGATTTCCTCGGTCAGCAGCAGCGGCCCGAACAGCTCGGTGCCCCATTGCAGCGAACCGAACGTGCTGAACAGCTGCGCCGACGCCATCGTGCCGGCCGCGCCTTCGAGCATCGTGCCGCCATACAGGCCGATGCCGGCCGCCGACGCGATCGCCGCGACGCTCGCGGCGCCCAGCAGGCCGCCCGACTGCGCGATCTTCACCGCGAACACGTCGGCCGCACGGTCCTGCGCGAGCGCGAACGCGTCGACGGGGCCATGCAGCGCTTCGTCGGCCATGATCGGAATCTGCGCGAGTTGCGTGAGGCGCTTCAGGCCCGCGCGGTTGGCCGCCGCGATCGGCTGCTCGACGAGGCTCACGCCGGCCTCCGCGAGACGCGGGCCGGCCCAGATCGCGTCGGTTTCAGTCCACGCCTGGTTCACGTCGATCCGCACGTCGCCGCGCTCGCCGAGCGCGCGCTTGATCGCGATCACATGCGCGACGTCGTCGGCCACCGCGTTCGAGCCGATCTTCAGCTTGAATGTACGGTGGCGGCGCGCGTCGAGCATCGCTTCGGCTTCCGCGATGTCGCGCTGCGTGTCGCCGCTCGCGAGTGTCCACGCAACGTCGACCGCGTCGGTCGTGCGGCCGCCGAACAGCTCGGACAGCGGCACGCCGAGGCGGCGCGCCTGCGCGTCGAACAGCGCGGTCTCGAGCGCGCACTTCGCGAAGCGGTTGCCCTGGAACAGCTTGCGCACGCGCGCCATCGCGGCGCCCGGGCGGGTGGCGTCCATCCCTTGCAAGAGCGGCGCGAAGTAGGTGTCGATGTTGACCTTGATGCTTTCCGGGCTTTCCTCGCCGTACGCGAGGCCGCCGATGGTCGTCCCTTCGCCGACGCCTTCGATACCGTCCGAGCATCGAACCCGGACCAGCACGAGGGTCTGGCAATTCATCGTGGCGACCGACAACTTGTGGGGGCGGATCGTCGGCACGTCGACAAGCAGGGTCTCGACGCGGTCGATGGTGGCGGCAGTTGCTATCATGCGATTCCTCCTGTTGGTGCACATGGTAGGAACAACCGCCCGGCGGCGTCCAACACTCTTTCCGACTACTTCCATACTTTCGAGGTATGCAATGGAATTGCGTCAGCTCCGGTACTTCATGGCCGTCGCCGAGGAGATGAACATCACGCGGGCGGCCGAGCGCCTGCACATGACGCAGCCGCCGCTCAGCCGCCAGCTGCAGGCGATCGAGGACGAGATCGGCCTGCCGCTGTTCGAGCGCGGCGCGCGGCCGCTGAAGCTGACCGAGGCGGGGCGCGTGTTCTATGCGCAGGCGAAGCGGCTCGTCGACCAGGCCGACGAGCTCGGGCCGCTGACGCGGCGGCTCGCGCAGATGTCGGAGCGGATCGTGATCGGCTTCGTGCCGTCGACGCTGTACGGCGCGCTGCCGGACGTGATCCGCGCGTTCCGCGAGGCGCAGCCGGACGTCGAGCTGTCGCTGATCGAAATGTTCACGCTCGAGCAGCTCGGCGCGCTGAAAGGCGGGCGCATCGACGTCGGGTTCGGCCGCCTGCGGTTCGACGACGACCAGCTCGTGCGCGAGGCGCTGATCGAGGAAAAGCTGATCGCGGCGCTGCCGGTCGGGCATCCGCTCGCCGATCCGGACCGGCCGCTCACGCTGGCCGACGTCGCGAACGAGACGCTGATCGTCTATCCGAGCACGCCGCGGCCGAGTTTTGCCGACCAGCAGTTGTCCGCGCTGCGCGACGGCGGGCTCGCGCCGGCCGCCGTGCACGAGGTGCGCGAATTGCAGACGGCGCTCGGGCTCGTCGCCGCGAAGGTCGGCGTGTCGCTGGTGCCGGAAAGTGTCGAGGGCGTGCGGGTGAGGGGTGTCGTGTACCGCCGCCTGCCGGAGCCGGTCGCGACGTCGCCGATCATCATGAGCCGCCGGCTGCATGACGAAAGCCCCGCGACGGCGGCGTTCTGCGCGATCGCCCGCGAGATGATCGCGCCGGCGGGCTGACGGTTACTGTTGCGTCACATATCGCAACTAACGGTCGATTCCCGGGCCGTACGTCGGCGCGATGCCGCGCGGCGAACCTGCTTGCAGACGCAGACGCAGACGCAGACGCAGACGCAGACGCCGAGCGAGCGCAGCCACGTGTGCACGCGCAGGCGAAAACACATGTGCCGGCGCACGCGAAAAAAGTGATGAAGAATGTGACCGCCGTGAGCGAAAACGCGCAGGGAGCTCGCCCCGCACGCTGCATCAGCGCTTGCCGTCGAGCGTCTCCGACGGCAGTTCGCCAAACGTCTCCCGATACGCGATCGCAAACCGGCCGAGGTGCGTGAAGCCGCAATCGAGCGCGATGTCGGCGATCCGCCGCTCGCTGCCCGCAGCGCGCAGCAGGTCACGCGCATGCTCGAGCCGCGCGTGGCGCAGGTACTGCATCGGGCTCATCCCGCGAAACTGGATGAACGCATCGCGCAGCGTGCGCTCGGGCACGCCGGCCGCGCCGACGATGTCGGCGAGCTGCAGCGGTTGCGCGTAGTGGGCCGCGACGAACTCCTGTGCGCGCCGCACGAAGCCCGGCGCGGGGTCGTGGCGCGATGGCGGGACGGCCGACGGCGGATGCCCTTCGATCAGCAGGTCGATCAGCAGGTGTTCGAGTTGCGACGCGACGCGCGGATTCGCGTTCGCGCGTTCGAGCAGGGCCGGCGAGCCCGCGACGAGCATCAGTTGCTGGCGCCACGCGGTGAGCGCCGCGTCGCTTACGCGCAGCACGGGGTCGAGCGTCGCGCGCGGATCGCCGGTCAGCGCGCCGACGGTGGCCGCATCGATGCGCAGCACGAACTGCTCGCAATCGGCGGAAAGCTGCGCATCGAAGCGCTCGCCGGGCGCGCACAGCACGCCGGTCTGGCCATCGACACCGACTTGCCGCCCCATCGCCCGCACGTCGGCTTGCCCGGACAGGCAGAACATCAGCAGGTAATAGCCGTCGACCGCGTCGACCTGCACGCGCATCGGCTCGCCGAACGCGATCGCGCCGATCCCGAGCCCGCCGATCCGCACGAAATCCATGTGCGACGCGCCGTGCACGCGGCCGCTAGGCAGCAGCGCGTGCGGCTGCATCACGCGCGAGATCCGCTCGCGCGTCTCGTCGAGATCGCGGGATTCGAACAGCCGGTGCGCGCGCAGCGCGAGCGGCTCGAACGACGTTGGGGACATGGGCATCGGTCTGGTTTTTTGGGACGCGTGCTTCGATCCGACGAATGGGGCGGGATCGCGAGCGAGCGTCGCGTGTGCCGCCATCCTAGCGCAGAAACCTGCCGGAAGTGGATACTGCGCCGCCACATTTGCAGATTCCGGATAGACGGCGAATTTTAACTTTTCAAAAATCGGCTCCATCAAACATCCCAACCGGATCGACAAGGAGTCCGACATGGAGCAGACAGAATCGCCAGTCCTGTTCGCGGCGCGCAGCGACGCGTCCGACGTGACGTTTCCTCACGACGACGGCTCGCGCGTACCGTACAAGGTGTTCAGCTCGCGTGATGTCTATGACCGCGAGCAGGAGCGCATCTTCCGCGGCCCGACGTGGAATTTCGTTGCGCTGGAAGCCGAAATTCCGAATGCGGGCGACTTCAAGAGCACGTTCGTCGGCGACACGCCCGTCGTCGTCACGCGCGCCGAGGACGGCTCGCTTGCCGCGTGGGTGAACCGCTGCGCGCACCGTGGCGCGCAGGTGTGCCGCAAGTCGCGCGGCAACGCGACGTCGCATACCTGCGTGTATCACCAGTGGAGCTTCGACAACACGGGCAACCTGCTCGGCGTGCCGTTCCGGCGCGGCCAGAAGGGGATGACCGGGATGCCGGCCGATTTCGATCCGAAGCAGCACGGGCTGCGCAAGCTGCGCGTCGACAGCTATCGCGGCCTCGTGTTCGCGACCTTCAGCGACGACGTGATGCCGCTGCCCGACTATCTCGGTGAGCAGATGCGCCCATGGATCGACCGGATCTTCCACAAGCCGATCGAATACCTCGGCTGCACGCGCCAGTACTCGAAGTCGAACTGGAAGCTGTACATGGAGAACGTGAAGGACCCGTACCACGCGAGCATGCTGCACCTGTTCCATACGACCTTCAACATCTTCCGCGTCGGCATGAAGGCGCGCTCGATTCCGGATGCGAACCACGGGCTGCACAGCATCATCACCGTGACGAAGACCGGCGACGATACGTCGGCCGCGTACAAGCAGCAGAACATCCGCTCGTTCGACGAGGGCTTCCAGCTGGAAGACGAGTCGATCCTCGATCTCGTGTCGGAATACGACGAGGACTGCACGAACCACATCCAGCCGATCTTCCCGCAGCTCGTGATCCAGCAGATCCACAACACGCTGGTCGCGCGGCAGATCCTGCCGAAGGGGCCCGACAACTTCGAGCTGATCTTCCACTTCTTCGGTTATGCCGACGACACGCCCGAGCTGCGCGCGCTGCGCATCAAGCAGGCGAACCTCGTCGGGCCGGCCGGCTACATCTCGATGGAAGACACCGAAGCGACCGAGCTCGTGCAGCGCGGCACGGTGCGCGACGCCGACGCGACGTCGGTGATCGAGATGTCGCGCGGCAATCCGGACCAGCAGGACACGGTCATTACCGAAAGCCTGATCCGCAAGTTCTGGGTCGGCTACCAGAAGCTGATGGGCTATTGAAGCGGGAGCGCGAAATGACGGAAGACATGAAGACGTGGTTCGAGATCCATATGCTGCAGAACCGCTACATCGGCCACCTCGACAACAACCGGCTCGAACAGTGGCCGGAGATGTTCACCGAGGACTGCACGTACGAGATCGTTCCGAAGGAAAACGCCGACCTCGGACTGCCGGTCGGGATCGTCCACTGCACGAACCAGCGGATGCTGCGCGACCGCGTCGTGTCGCTGCGGCACGCGAACATCTTTGAAGAGCACACGTACCGGCACATGACGTCGGGGCTGACGATCGTCGCGGCGCGCGACGGCGAGATCGATACCGAAAGCAACTACGTCGTCGTGCAGACGCGCAGCAACGGCGAATCGAACGTGTACCAGGCCGGCAAGTACTACGACACGATCGTGCGCACGCCGGACGGCCTGCGCTACAAGACGAAGCGCGTGATCTACGACACGTCGCGCGTGCAGACGCTGCTCGCCACTCCGATCTGACAGAGAGGAACGCCATGACTGAAGCAACACTGACCGAGTGGCATCCGCTCGGCGCCTTCGACGAATTCTCCGAAGACGAACCGGCGGCGCGCGTCGCCGGGCAGAAGCCGATCGCCGTCTTCCGGATCGGCGACGAACTGTTCGCGATGCACGACCTGTGCACGCACGGCCACGCGCGGCTGTCGGAAGGCTATGTCGAGGATGGCTGCGTCGAATGCCCGCTGCATCAGGGGCTGATCGACATCCGCACCGGTGCGCCGAAATGCGCGCCGATCACGGAACCGGTGCGGACCTATCCGATCCGGATCGTCGACGGACAGGTAGAAGTCAATGTCGGCTGACCCTATCGTGATCGTCGGCGCCGGGCACGCCGCGCGGCGGGCTGCCGAGGCGCTGCGCGCGCGCGACGCCGACGCGCGCATCGTGATGATCGGCGCGGAGCGCGAGCTGCCTTACGACCGGCCCGCGCTGTCGAAGGATGCACTGCTGAGCGACGAGGGCGAGCAGCGCGCGTTCGTGCGCGATGCCGCATGGTACGACGCGCAGCGGATCGAGCTGCGGCTCGGCACGCGGGTCGAGGCGATCGAGCGCGTCGCGCAGCGCGTGCGGCTCGCTGACGGCGCGACGCTGCCGTATCGGCGCCTCGTGCTCGCGACCGGCTCGCGGGTTCGCAGGTTCGGCGGGCCGGTGGATGCGGACGTGCCGCTGCATTACGTGCGCACGGTCGCCGATGCGCGTGCGCTGCGTGCAGCGCTGGCGCCGGGCAAGCATGTCGCGGTCCTCGGCGGCGGGTTCATCGGTCTGGAAGTGGCTGCGGCCGCGCGCCAGCTCGGCTGCGCGGTGACGGTGATCGATCCGGCCGCGCGTCTGCTGCAGCGCGCGCTGCCTGAAGTGGTCGGCGCGTTTGCGCAACAGATGCACGACGGGCGTGGCGTCGGGTTCCGGCTGTCGACGCTGCCGCGCGCGATCCGGCGCGGCGCATCGGGTAACGCTTCGAGTGGCGCGGTGGTCGAGACGGACCGCGGCGACGTGCCGGCCGATGTCGTGGTCGTCGGGATCGGCGTCGTGCCGAACGTCGAGCTCGCCGAAGCGGCGGGGCTCGACGTCGACAACGGCGTGCGCGTCGACGCGGGCTGCCGCACGAACGATCCGGCGATCTTCGCGGCGGGCGAGGTGACGATGCACTTCAATCCGCTGCTCGGCCGGCACGTGCGGATCGAGTCGTGGCAGGTCGCGGAGAATCAGCCGGCCGTCGCGGCGGCGAACGTGCTCGGCGCGGACGAGGCCTATGCGGAGCTGCCTTGGCTCTGGTCGGATCAGTACGACTGCAACCTGCAGATGCTCGGGCTGTTCGGCGGCGAGAAGACCACGGTCGTGCGCGGCGATCCGTCGAACGGGCCGTTCACGGTGTTCGGGCTTGGCGACGACGGCAAGCTTGTCGCGGCCGCCGCGGTGAAGGCGGGGCGCGACATCGGCGCATGCCGCCGGATGATCGCGGCGGGTGCGGTGCCCGATCCGGAGCGGCTTGCCGATCCGGCGGTGAACCTGAAGACGTTTTTGTGACAAAAAGGGCGCGCGGCGGGCATCGCCGCCGTGGACGTCGGATTGCAGTTGGCGATGATGTTGCCGGCTGCGCGCACATGCCGGACGACTGCGCGACGCGATGTACGACGTGATGTATGACGTGATGTACGACGTGATGCGCGACGTGACGCTCGGCGGCGGTCGCGCGGGCCTGTCGAGCATCACGCAGCGCGTTTGTCGGCCGCCGCGAAATCGGGGATATTAGCGGCATCCCCGATTCGCCTGCCGCCATGACGCCAGACAAAGCCCTCGAACTGAATCGCAGCAAGCGCCGCGCGCTGTCGTTGCTGCTCGTCGCCGTCGCGGTGTTCGCGACCACGATCTTCCTGCCGCGCGGCGTGTGGGTCGACGGGATCAAGGCGGTGGCCGAGGCCGCGATGGTCGGCGCGCTCGCCGACTGGTTCGCGGTCGTCGCGCTGTTCCGCCGCGTGCCGATCCCGATCGTGTCGCGCCACACCGAAATCATTCCGCAGAACAAGGACAAGATCGCCGACAACCTCGCGATTTTCGTGCGCGAGAAATTCCTCGGCCCCGAGGCACTCGCCGCGCAGATCCGCCAGCACGATCCCGCGCAGATGCTCGGCGCGTGGCTCGGCGAGCCCGCAAACACCGACGCGCTCGGCGGCTACGTGACGAAGCTGATGAGCTTCGCGCTCGACATGACCGACGACGCGCGGATCCAGTCGTTCGTGCACGACGCGTTTCGCGCGCTGGTCGACAAGGTCGACCTGTCGCAATCGGCCGGCGCGATCCTCGATACGCTGACGAAGGACGGCCGCCACCAGGCGTTGCTCGACGACGCGATCGAGCAGGTCGTCGACGTGCTCGCGAAACCCGAGAACCGCGAGGTGATCGCGGGCTTCATCGTCGAATGGCTGAAGACGCAGTATCCGAAATTCGAGAAGATCATGCCGACCCACTGGCTCGGCGAGAACGGCGCGGAACTGGTCGCGAATGCGGTCAGCCGCGTGCTCGAAGGCGTGGCGGCCGATCCCGAGCATGAATTGCGCCAGCGCTTCGACCGGGTCGTCGAGCGCCTGACCGAGCGCCTGAAGCACGATCCCGCGTTCATCGAGAAGGGTGAGGAGATCAAGCGCTACATCCGCGACGGCGACGCGTTCAACACGTACGTGAGGGATCTGTGGGATCAACTGCGCGCGTGGCTGAAGGCCGATCTCGCGCGTACCGATTCGACGCTGCACCGGCAGGCCGCGACGCTCGGCGGCTGGCTCGGCGCACGGCTCGCGGAAAGCCCGGCGTTGCGCGCGTCGCTGAACGAGCACATCGAGAAAGCGGTGTACGAGATGGCGCCGGATTTCGCGGACTTCCTGATGCGTCACATCCGCGACACGGTGCGCAATTGGGATGCGCGCGAGATGTCGCGGCAGATCGAGCTCAACATCGGCAAGGATCTGCAGTACATCCGCATCAACGGCACGCTGGTCGGCGGGCTGATCGGGCTCGGGCTGTATCTGGTGTCGCTGGTGCCGCGCTGGGCGGGCGGCTGGCTGCATTGACGCGGCCGTGATCGCGGACGCTCTCCAGCGTGGATTGTTCTGCGGGACGCGTGCTTATGCGTGCCTGCGCTCGCGCGGTTCAACCTTCCGGTCGATCTCATTGCGCGTCGGCAGCGTTTTGAGGTCGTACGTGGCTTGCAGGTTCAGCCAGAATTCCGGCGACGCGTGCGCCGAAGCACCGATGTGTGCAATCGCCAACAGGAGACCTAACCGATCAAGTTTCGGCGTGGCGAATGCAAGATGGAGGGCATCGCAAATGCGTGCCTGCCGGTTTCTGTCGTACCGACGACCATAAGGCCGCCCGCTCCATTTGTCGGTTAAATGACCGTTCGGCCGATCCGTCCGTGACAGCCCGGTGCGGCCGGCGATCGAAGTCGACATTTCCGGATTCCGACTACAATCAAAAATGTCTTTGCCGCCGGTGCGCGTTCGTTGCGCGCCGGCGGATCCGTTCGTCCTCCGGGTTCCGGAGACGCCGCCGCGCGCTGCGCGGCGGGCAAGTGCAGTGGTGTGTGAGCAGCAGGTAAACGTCCGCGCGCCGTAGGCCGGCGTGCGTCCTGAGCGCCGCGCGTCCGTAGGCCGGGCAGGCGGCATCAACCGAGAGTCCCCCCATGAAAGCATCGGATCTGTTCGTGAAGGCGCTGGAAGCCGAAGGCGTCGAGTATGTGTTCGGCATTCCCGGCGAGGAAAACCTCGATCTGCTCGAATCGCTGCGGCGATCGCGGATCAAGCTCGTGCTGACCCGGCACGAGCAGGCGGCCGGGTTCATGGCCGCCACCTACGGGCGCCTGACAGGCAAGACGGGCGTCTGCCTGGCGACGCTCGGCCCGGGCGCGACCAACTTCGTGACGGCGGCCGCGTATGCGCAGCTCGGCGGGATGCCGATGCTGATGATCACCGGGCAGAAGCCGATCAAGTCCAGCAAGCAGGGCCACTTCCAGATCGTCGACGTCGTCGACATGATGCAGCCGCTCACGAAATTCACGCGGCAGATCGTGTCGATCGGCAACATCCCGTCGGCCGTGCGCGAGGCATTCCGGCGCGCGGAGGAGGAACGCCCCGGCGCGGCCCACCTCGAGCTGCCGGAAGACATCGCGCACGAGGAAGGCGACGGCAAGCCGATCCCGCGCAGCTACAGCCGGCGGCCGATCGCCGAGGAGAAGGCGGTCGCGCATGCGGTCGATGCGATCCAGGCCGCGCGCTATCCGCTCCTGATGATCGGCGCGGGCGGCAACCGCAAGACCACCCGCAAGATCCTGGTCGAATTCGTCGACAAGACGGGCATTCCGTTCTTCACGACGCAGATGGGCAAGGGCGTGATCGACGAGATGCACCCGCTGTGGCTCGGCAACGCGACACTGTCGGACGGCGACTTCGTGCACCGCGCGATCGAGCATGCGGACTGCATCATCAACGTCGGCCACGACGTGATCGAGAAGCCGCCGTTCTTCATGCGCGCGGACGACAAGACGGTGATCCACGTGAACTTCCTCGGCGCGCAGGTCGACCCCGTCTATTTCCCGCAGATCGAGGTGGTCGGCGACATCGCGAACGCTGTGTGGCAGATGAAGGAAGCGATCGCGCCGCAGCCGCACTGGGATTTCGCGCGCTTCGCGATGATCAAGGAGCACTTCGAGGCCCACCTGCAGAAGGGGCAGCACGATCCGCGCTTCCCGATGTATCCGGTGCGGATCGTGAACGACCTGTACAACGCGCTGCCGGACGACGGGATCGTCTGTCTCGACAACGGGATGTACAAGATCTGGTTCGCGCGCTACTGGCGCGCGCACGAGCCGAACTCGCTGCTGCTCGACAACGCGCTCGCGTCGATGGGCGCGGGCCTGCCGTCGGCGATCGCGACGAAGATCGTGCATCCGCAGCGCAAGGTGATCGCCGTCTGCGGCGACGGCGGCTTCATGATGAACTCGCAGGAGCTCGAAACGGCGGTGCGGCTGAAGCTCGACATCGTCGTGATGATCCTGCGCGACGACGCGTTCGGGATGATCCGCTGGAAGCAGGAGAACATGAACTTCCCCGACTTCGCGATGACGCTGCAGAACCCCGATTTCGTCGCGTATGCGCAAAGCTACGGTGCGCACGGCCACCGCGTCGAGGCGGCCGACGATCTCGAGCCGCTGTTGCGCGAGTGCTTTGCGTCGCCGGGCGTGCACGTGATCGACGTGCCGATCGACTACTCGGACAACGAGCGCGTGCTGAACCGCGAGATCAAGCGCCTGTCGGCGCAGCTCTGACTTCACCGGAAGGAGACGTTCCATGCTGAAGGAAACCTATCCGTATTACCTGGCCAACGTTGCCGTGTACGCGAACACCGATCTCGAGGTGACGGACAAGTACAGCGGCGAAGTGGCGACGCGCGTCGCACTCGCCGACGCGAAGGCGATCGATGCGGCGATCGGCGCGGCGGTTGCCGCCGCGAAGCCGATGCGCGAGCTGCCGGCATACAAGCGGCAGGCCGTGCTCGACCACTGCGTCGCACGCTTTCGCGAGCGCTTCGACGAGCTGGCTGAGGCGCTGTGCATCGAGGCCGGCAAGCCGATCAACGATTCGAAGGGCGAAGTGACGCGGCTGATCGACACGTTCCGCGTCGCGTCCGAGGAATCGGTGCGGATCGACGGCGAGGTGATCAACCTCGAGATCTCCGCGCGTGCGCAGGGCTACACGGGCTATACGAAGCGCGTGCCGATCGGCCCGTGCTCGTTCATCTCGCCGTTCAATTTCCCGCTGAACCTCGCCGCGCACAAGGTCGCGCCCGCGCTCGCGGCCGGCTGCCCGTTCGTGCTGAAGCCGGCGAGCCGCACGCCGATCGGCGCGCTGATCATCGGCGAAGTGCTCGCGGAAACCGACCTGCCGAAGGGTGCGTTCTCGGTGCTGCCCGCGCATCGCGACGGCGCGGACCTGTTCACGACGGACGAGCGCTTCAAGCTGCTGTCGTTCACGGGCTCGCCCGCGGTCGGCTGGGCGCTGAAGGAGAAGGCCGGCAAGAAGAAGGTCGTGCTGGAGCTGGGCGGCAACGCGGCCGCGATCGTCGACGCGGACCAGCGCGACCGGCTCGACTACGTGGTCGACCGGCTCGCGTTCGGCGCGTTCTATCAGTCGGGCCAGAGCTGCATCGGCGTGCAGCGGATCCTCGTGCACGCTGACCTGTACGACGCGCTGCGCGACAAGCTGATCGCAAAGACGCGTTCGCTGAAGATGGGCGACCCGAAGGATCCGGCGACGTTCGTCGGCCCGATGATCTCCGAATCCGAATCGCGCCGGCTCGAAGGGTGGATGAACGCGGCCGTCGCGGCGGGCGCGAAGATCGTCGCGGGCGGCAAGGTCGACGGCGCGATGTTCGAGGCGACGCTGCTGGAGAACGTTGGCCGCGATCAGGACCTGTACCGGAAGGAAGCGTTCGGCCCCGTTGCGATCCTCGAGAAATTCGACGCTTTCGACGATGCGCTCGCGTGCGTGAACGACAGTGACTTCGGGCTGCAGGCCGGCGTGTTCACCGATTCGCTCGCGCACACGCAGCGCGCGTGGGACGAGCTCGACGTAGGCGGTGTGGTGATCAACGACGTGCCGTCGTTCCGTGTCGACAACATGCCGTACGGCGGCGTGAAGGATTCGGGCCTCGGCCGCGAAGGGATCCGCTATGCGATCGAGGACATGACCGAGCCTCGCCTGATGGTCGTGCGGCGCAGGTAGCGCGCGGCGGCCCGGGAAGTCTCGCGGCATGCAGGCCGGCGTCGGAACCGGCCTTGCATGCCGCGTTTCGTTTCGGCCACGCGTCGAATGCCGATCGATGCCTGGCGTACACGTCACGCGTTCGCCGCGCATCCTCGACTGCATGGGGGCGTCGTGATGTAATCGCGCGACACGGCGGCCGGGGTCCGACTCCCGGCCGCCGGCGGATTATTTCCTCGCGAGGTCGTTTCATGTCCCCCGTCTCGGCATTCAAGCTGGTTCTGTTGTCATTCCTCGCGATTGTTGCACTCGAATGCATCGCGAAGCGCGTGCGCTTGCCGCCCGCCGCAGCGCTGCTCGTCGGCGGCATCGGCATCGCGTTCATTCCGGGTCTGCCGCCGATCAACCTCGATCCCGAACTCGTGCTGGTCGTATTCCTGCCGCCGCTGCTGATGGACGGCGCGTATTTCTCCGTGTGGGAGGAATTCAAGCGCAACGTGGGCGGCATCCTGCTGCTCGCGATCGGCGCGGTGGCCTTCACGACGCTCGCGGTCGGGCTCGCCGTGCACTGGGTCGTGCCGTCGCTGCCGTGGGCAGCCTGTTTCGCGCTCGGCGCGATCGTGTCGCCGCCCGACGCGGTCGCGGCGAAGGCCGTGCTCGAGCGCGTCGCGCTGCCGCGCCGGCTGATGGTGCTGCTCGAAGGGGAGAGCCTGCTGAACGACGCGGCGGGCCTCGTGCTGTTCCGCTTCGCGGTCGTCGCCGCGCTGACCGGCGCGTTCAGCTTCCAGCATGCGCTCGTCGGCTTCGCGGAACTGGGGATCGGCGGCGTCGTGGTCGGCTTCGTGATCGGCTGGCTCGTCGTGCGGTTCCTGAAACTGCTCGACGACGATTACCTCGTGATCACCGTCGCAGTGCTGTCGGGCTGGATCGGCTACATCGCCGGCGAAATGCTCGAGGTGTCCGGCGTAATCGCGACCGTCGTGGTCGGCATGATGCTCGGCTGGCACCAGCACGAGGTGTTCTCGGCGGCGGTGCGCACGCGCGCCACCGCGTTCTGGCAGGTCATCGTGTTCCTGCTCGAAGCGCTTGTGTTCGTGCTGATCGGCCTGTCGCTGCGCGGCGTGATCCACCGGCTCGGCGGCTTCGAACAGGTGATCGGCACGATGATGCCGGCCGTGCTCGCGGTGCTGGCCTCGGTGGTCGTGTCGCGATTCGTGTGGATCTATGCGGTCGAGGCGCTGAAGTGGCCGGCGCGCGTACTGACGCGCAGCCGGTGCTGGCCCGACTGGAAAGCCGCGACGGTGATGAGCTGGGCGGGGATGCGCGGCGTCGTGACGCTCGCGGTCGCGTTGTCGCTGCCCGAAGCGATGCCGGGCCGCGACCTGATCCTCGTTGCCGCGTTTGCGGTGATCCTCGTCACCGTGCTGCTGCAGGGCACGACGATCGGCCCGCTGATCCAGCTGCTGCGGCTGGCGCAGCATCCCGCGAATGCCGGGCCTCACCTGACCGAGCCGCAGGCGTGGGCGCGCGTCGAGGCCGCGCAGCTCGCGGCGATCCAGCCGCTGGTGCGCGATGCGAACGGTGTCGTGATCCACCCGCGCCTGCTCGAGCAGTACACGTACCGCGCGGAACTGACGCAACGGGTGCAGAACGAGCCCGCGTATCCGGAAAGCGCGCGCACCGCGCACTACGACGTCGTGCTGGCCGCGATCGCGGCGGGCCGCGCGGAACTGCTGCGGCTGCATCGCTCCGGCCAGATCCACGACGAAATGCTGCACGCGCTCGAACGCGATCTCGATCTGCAGGAAGTGTCCGCGCAGCACGCACGCGGCTGAACGCCGGGCGGCGGCGGGCGCTTCGATTCCGCATCACCTCATTGCGTTTGCCTCGGCGCGGCTTTGCCGCCTTGCAGCGCGTGCAAGCATGCCCGCGGCGGCTGCATCGCGACGCGCGATTTCAACCCGGAAAATGGTCCCGTTTAACCGAACGCGACGCATTTCGCGAATTTGGCAAAACCGGCATGGGACTAGATGGATGCTTGGTTCTAATTTCATTTAGAATCAGCCGGTTATTTTTATTGAGAGACGCGGCGGGGGAAGGCGTGCGAGCGGCGACGGGGAAAATCGGCGCTCGCCGCCCCGCAAGGCAATGCCGACGGGCCAGATCGGCAAATACAGAGAGGTCTCTCTTCCGTAAAAATAAGATTGTGTTTAAGTCGGATAAACAACTCTCATGAAAGAATCGATTGGATATTCGGCGCATGAAACGGAATTTATGAAAGAATCGAACGAGGAAAACCCATCGGATTGTCTTGAATCCGGGTTATCGGTCCTGCTCGTCGACGATCAACCGTTCGTCGGCGAAGTGATCCGCCGCGCGCTGCGCGGCGAGCACGACATCGACCTGCATATTTGCACCGACGCGCAGCGCGCGATGACCGTCGCGCGCGACGTGAAGCCGACGGTGATCCTGCAGGATCTCGTGATGCCGAACATCGACGGTCTCGACCTCGTCCGCGCGTGGCGCGCGGACGCGGGCACCGCACGCGTGCCGATCATCGTGCTGTCCGCGAAGGAAGAGCCGGTTGTCAAGCGCGAGGCGTTCGTCGCCGGCGCGAACGACTATCTGGTCAAGCTGCCCGACGCGATGGAGCTGACGGCGCGCATTCGCTACCATTCGAATTCCTATCTGATGTCGCGCCAGCGCGACGAGGCGCTCGATTTCCTGTCGCACGATATGCGTTCGCCGCAGACGTCGATTCTCGCGCTGCTCGACGTGTACCGCGCCGAGCATGGCGACATGCCGCCGATCATGGAGCGGATCGCGGGCCACGCGCGCCGCGCGCTCGCGCTCGCCGACGGCTTCATCCACCTGACCCGTGCGCAATCGGAGCGGCGCGCGCACGATGTCGTCAGCCTCAACGAGATCGTGCTCGACGCCGTCGACCAGCTGTGGGAGAAGGCGGCCGGGTTCGGCAGCCGGGTTGCCGCGCAGGTGCCCGATGCCGAATGCGTGACGATGGGCGACCGGATGATGCTGACGCGCGCGGTCGCGAACCTGATCGACAACGCGCTGAAGTACGGCCCGGCCGGCACGGACGTGCATTGCGCGCTGAGCGGCGACGGCGGCGCGTGGCTGATCGGCGTCGAGGACGCCGGCTCCGGCATCGCGCCCGCGCAGCGCGCGTCGGCGACCGAATCGTTCGTGCGCCTCGAGTCCGCGCACGGCGCGGCGCGCGCCGGCTTCGGCCTCGGGCTCGCGTTCGTCCGCGCGACCGCCGCGCGGCACCGCGGCCAGATCCTGATGCGCAATACCGCGCGCGGCTTCATGGTCGCGCTCCGGCTGCCGGCGCAAGCGGAACGGTGAGCCGGCGCTGCGGCGCGCTTCGTGCCGGCCGCACCGCGCGCGTCATCGCCCGATCCTCATGTGACCGTGCCGCACCGTTGCGGCGGGCGCGGCTTCGGGCGCAGTCCTTTTCCGCAGTCTTTTTTCAATGCTGATTCTGAAAGCCCACAACGAACATGGCTACCGTGACGCCCAGCGCGACCAATGAAAGCTTGCATCCGACGATCGGCGGTGTCCGGCTGACGCTCGGCAACCGCATCCTGCTCAGCTTCGGCGTGCTGTTCGTGCTGATGCTGCTGACGGCCGGCGTGTCCTACGATCGGCTGCGCGCGATCAACAGCGAAGCGGTCAGCATCGAGCGCGACTCGCTGCCGGGCGTGTATCTCGCGTCGTCGTTGCGCGCGTCGGTCAACGAGTCGTTCGTGCGGCTGCAGCAGGCGACCTTCGTCGAGACCGATCCCGAGGCCGTGCACCGCGAACTCGCGAAGATCGGTGAGGCGACGAAGGAGATCGACGCGCTGTCGGTCGACTATCAGAACTCGATCTTCCGCGAGGAGGATCGCGCGCGTTTCGTGTCGTTTCGCGCCGCGTACGACCGCTACCTGCCGCTCCTGATCGACGCGGTACAGAAGAACGGCGCATCGCGCGACGAGGCGCTCGCCGCCTATGCGCGCACGGTGCCCGCGTGGAGCGAGGCCGTGCGCGGCGCGAACACGATGGTCCAGGAAAACCGCAAGTTCGCGGACCAGTCCGCGAAACTGATCCGCGAATCGGTGCAGGGCACCGAGATCGTGCTGGCGGTCGCGCTGGCCGCCGTGCTGCTGATCGCGCTCGCGCTCGGCTACGGGCTGTACCGGTCGATCACGGTGCCGATGGCGCGGCTCGTCGGCGTGCACGACGCGATGCGCACCGGCAACCTCACGCAGCGCCTCGACCTGCGCCGCCACGACGAATTCGGCACGCTGCAGGGCGGCTTCAACCGGATGGCCGACGAACTGGCCGAGCTCGTCGCGCGCGCGCAGCAATCGTCGCTGCAGGTGACGACGTCGGTTGCCGAGATCGCGGCGACGTCGCGCGAGCAGCAGGCGACCGCGAACGAGACGGCCGCGACGACAACCGAGATCGGCGCGACGTCCCGCGAGATCTTCGCGACGTCGCGCGACCTGCTGAGCACGATGAACGAGGTCGCCGGCGTGGCCGAGCAGTCGGCGACGCTCGCGGGCGTGAGCCAGAGCGGCCTCACGCGGATGGGCGAGACGATGCGCAGCGTGATGGACGCGGCGGGGTCGGTGAACGCGAAGCTCGCGATCCTGAACGAGAAGGCGCTGAACATCAACCAGGTCGTCGCGACGATCACGAAAGTCGCCGACCAGACCAACCTGCTGTCGCTGAACGCGGCGATCGAAGCCGAGAAGGCCGGCGAGTACGGCCGCGGCTTTGCGGTCGTCGCGACCGAGATCCGCCGCCTCGCCGACCAGACGGCGGTGGCGACCTACGACATCGAACAGACGGTGAAGGAAATCCAGTCGGCGGTGTCGGCCGGCGTGATGGGGATGGACAAGTTCTCCGAGGAGGTGCGGCGCGGGATGCTCGACGTGCAGCAGGTTGGCAGCCAGTTGTCGCAGATCATCGCCGAGGTGCAGACGCTCGCGCCGCGCTTCCAGATGGTCAACGAAGGGATGCAGACGCAGGCGAGCGGCGCCGAGCAGATCACGCAGGCGCTGTCGCAGCTGTCGGAAGCCGCGCAGCAGACGGCCGAATCGCTGCGCCAGTCGTCGCAGGCGATCGATGACCTGACGCGTGTCGCGAGCCAGCTGCGCACCAGCGTGTCGCGCTTCAAGGTCGACGCGTGATGCGCGCGGACGCCCAGCACGGCGCGCATGCGCTGTTCCTGCTGTTCGATCTGGACGGCGAGCGCTACGTGCTCGACGCCGCCGGCATCGACGCGGTGCTGCCGCTCGCGACCACGAAGGCGGTGCCTGGCGCGCCCGCGTGGATCGCCGGGTTGCTGATGTGCGGTGACGTGCCGGTGCCGGTGATCGACGTGCCGATGCTTGCGCTCGGCCGGCCTGCGCAGGCATTGCGCTCGACGCGGCTCGTGATGGTCCGCTATCGCGCGAACGGTGTGAACGGTGTGAACGGGGTGAACTGTGTGAACTGTGTGAACGGCGCGAACGGCGCGGAGGCCGGCGAGCGCGTGCTCGGCCTGATCGTCGAGCGCGCGACGCAGACGATGCGGATCGACCGCGGCGCGTTCCGCACGACCGTCGTCGCGACACCGCGTACGCGCTGGCTCGGCCCGATCGCGAACACGCCGGACGGCATCGTCCAGCAGGTGTCGGTGTGCGACATGATCGACGCGGTCGCGCGGCTGCACCTGTTCGACGACACGTCCGGCCCCGGAGGGCTGCCAGCATGAGGATCGGCGATTCGCGTTTTCATACGTGGGTGCTGCGCGAGACGGGCATCGATCCCGACTCGCTCGGCAGCGATTTCCTGATGCGCGCGGTGGCCGAGCGTATCCACGCGACGCAGGCGACGGACGGCGCGCGCGTGCCGTCTGCCGCGCGGCCGCCCGTGTCGCCGGAGGCGCTCGATGCGTACTGGCAGCGCCTCAACGCGAGCTCGGACGAGCGGCGCGCGCTGATCGAGCTGATCGTCGTGCCGGAAACCTGGTTCTTCCGCGATCGCGAGGCATTCGTGACGCTCGCGCGGCTCGCGCTCGAGCGGCTCGCCGCGCATCCGACACGCGTGGTGCGCGTGCTGAGTGCGCCATGCTCGACCGGCGAGGAGCCGTTTTCGGCGGCGATGGCGCTGCTCGATGCAGGGCTCGATCCGGCCCGCTTCTCGATCGACGCGCTCGACCTGAGCGACAATGCGCTCGAGCACGCGCGGCGGGGCCGGTACGGGCGCAATGCGTTCCGCGGGAGCGCGATGGAATTTCGCGCGCGGCATTTCGTGCCGGTGGCGGACGGCTGGCTGCTCGACGAGCGCGTGCGCGCGTGCGTGCAGTTCCGGCAGGCGAACCTGATCGAGCCGCTCGGCGACGGGGGCGCCCGCTACGATTTCGTGTTCTGCCGCAACGTGCTGATCTATTTCGAGCGCGATGCGCAGGACCGCGTGATCCGTTCGCTTGCGCACCGCCTCGCCGACGACGGGATGCTGTTCGTCGGGCCGGCCGAGACCGGGGTCGCGATGCGGCACGGGCTGCGCTCCGCGCGGATTCCGCTCGCGTTTGCGTTCCAGCGGCCGCGCGCCGCCGACCGGCTCGCCGATGGGTTCGCCGGCGGGTTCGCAAACGGGTTCGCCGGCGGCGTCGCCGGCAGCTTTCCCGGTGGGTTCGCCGTGACGCGGCCCGCCGCGCCCTACCGCCGGACCGAACGGTACGCGGCGGCGCGCATCGCAGCGGCGCGGGCGGCGCAGCCGGCATGGCTCGACGGGACGCGGCGCCCGTTCGTGCCGGCAGTGGAGCGCGCAGCCGGCGAACGCGACAAGCGTGCGCCGGCGGATGCCGAAGCGCGGCCGGCCAGCGCCGATGCGCCGACGCTGGAAGACGCACAGGCGCTCGCGAACGCGGGCGCGTTCGACGAAGCCGAGCGCGCGCTCGCGCGCTTCACGGACTGCGTCGGGCCGCACGCGGAAGCGTTCTATCTGCATGGATTGATTGCGGACGCACGGGGGCGTGCCTCGGAAGCCGGCGATTTCTATCGCAAGGCGCTGTATCTGCGGCCGACGCATCACGAAGCGCTCACGCATCTCGCGACGCTGCTCGACGTCGGCGGCGACCGCGCGGGCGCGCAATGGCTGCTCGAGCGCGCGCGGCGCTCGGCAGGACAATGAACGAACCAGCGTCGTGCGACGTACGCCGGCATGAGAAGAGGACATGATGAACCGCGAGGCCGTTGACCTGACCGACGTGGCGATCGCCGTCGACGACTGCTGGAACCGGAGGGCGATGCGATCGGCGTGCTGCTGACGGGGATGGGGCGCGATGGCGCGCTGGGCCTGAAGGCGATGCGCATGAAGGGCTGCTACACGATCGCGCAGGACGCGGCGACGAGCGCCGTGTACGGGATGTCGAAGGCGGCCGCCGCGATCGATGCGGCGTGCGCGATCCTGCCGCTCGACCGGATCGCGCCGCAGTTGGTCGCCCGCGTGGCGCGCAAGCCGCGCGTCTGACGGCCCGCGTTGCACGCCACGCTGGCCGTCACGTACAATGCGCGCTTCGGAGATGGCATGCCTCCCCGGGGCCCGCGCCCGCTCGCGATGAGCACGCACCGGCCCTCAACCGCCGGCAGTCCGACTGCTCGGCTGATGATGCCTGCGCGTTCCTGGGTACGGGAGGTCGCAGGCCGTCCATGCGGTGTTCTGCCGCCCAGGTTTGGTGTTCTGTCGAATCTGGAAATCACCCGATGTTCAACACTTCCGCCGACCTTTTCGCGACCGCGCGCTACGTGTGCCGCTGGCTCGCGCTCTCGGTGCTGCTCGGCGCGCTCGCCGGGTCCGCGTCCGCGCTGTTCCTGATCGCGCTCGACTGGGCGACCGGCACGCGCGTCGCGCACCCGTGGCTGGTGTGGGGGCTGCCCGCGGCGGGCTTCGCGACCGGCTGGGTCTATCACCGCTTCGGCCAGTCGGTCGCGCGCGGCAACAACCTGCTGATCGACGAGATTCACGACCCGAAGGCGCTCGTGCCGAAACGGATGGCGCCGCTCGTGCTCGTTGCGACCGTCGTCACGCATCTGTTCGGCGGCTCGGCCGGGCGCGAAGGCACGGCCGTGCAGATGGGCGGCGCGCTCGCCGATCGCGTCACGCACCTTTTTCGCCTCGACCGCGAGCATCGCCGCGTGCTGCTGATGGGCGGGATCGCGGCGGGTTTCGCGTCGGTGTTCGGCACGCCGCTCGCCGGCGCGGTGTTCGGGCTCGAAGTGCTCGCGATCGGGCGCGTGCGTTACGACGCGCTGCTTGCATGTGTCGCGTCGGCGATCGTCGCGGACGCCGTGTGCCGGTTGTGGGGCGTGCATCACACCGTGTATGCGATCCCGTTCGTGCCGCCCGTCACGGCGGCGGGGCTCGCCGCGACGGTCGTCGCGGGTGTGGCGTTCGGCGTCGTCGGCCGGCTGTTCGCGCATGCGACGCATGCGCTGTCGGCGCTGTTTCGCCTGCGCGTCCGCCATGCGCCGCTGCAGCCGGTGGTCGGCGGCGTGCTCGTCGCGGCCGCGGCGACCGCGCTGAACGTGCCGCAGTATCTCGGCCTCGGCATCCCGACGATCGAGGCGGCGTTTCACGGCCCGTTGCCGCTTTACGATTTTGCGGGGAAATTCGTGTTTACCGTCGTCACGCTCGCATCGGGCTTCAAGGGCGGCGAGGTGACGCCGCTGTTCTATATCGGCGCGACGCTCGGCAATGCGCTGGGCCAGCTGCTCGCGCTGCCGGTGCCGATGCTCGCGGGGCTCGGCTTCGTCGCGGTGTTCGCGGGCGCGGCCAATACGCCGATCGCTTCGACCATCATGGCGATCGAGCTGTTCGGCGCGGATATCGGCGTGTATGCAATCGTCGCGTGTGTCGTCGCGTATCTGTTTTCCGGGCACGCGGGGATTTATCGGGCGCAGCGGGTGGCGGTCGGGAAGGGCGCGCAGGGGGCGGGCGATTGACGCGTGTCGCGAACCGCGCGCGACGCGAGCCGGAATGCGTGGAGGGCTGGCGAAGCGCATGGGTGTGCACGGGCAGTCGCCCTCGGATTGAACGGGGTGCCGCGCCGCGAATATCCGTTCGGAAAATGACGAATTTACGACGGGCGTTGCAATTTCCTGCATCCACCTTGCAGTCAAAATACCTTTACGGTACGCTCAGCCACGGCTCGGCTTACCGTATTTGCGTGGTTTCCGGCAAGAGAAGCGCGTTGCGGTGATTGGAATTTTCACGCAACGCCTGACTGTCGATCGAATTGTTTCTTTGGCGTGCCTTGCCTGAATTTCAAGATAACTATTTGATGTGTTTGGGGATTTGTCGGATGAGGTCAACAAAAAGAACGTTCGCAGGCAGGTATGCGTGTTGTCCGGCTACATCGGTCACGTAACGGAAAGAAACTGAAGAGAAGATGGCAGCCTGTTCGAGGCTGCCCGGGAGCGGGGTGGGAAAAGAAGGCCGGGCGATGCCAACCGGCTGCTCGCATGCCTGTTTTCGGGTTTCGAACCGGCAGTTCTGATCATCCTGTCGTCGACGATCGTGCCAGTCGAGCGACGCGGGTCGGGGCTGCATGCGCGCGTGCCCATGCATCGCGATGTCATATTGGCGGTATCGGCGAATCGGTTCCGGGATTAACGATCTGACGGGGGGATTACGCATGATCGGCGATGGCGTCGTGCAAGCAGACGTATGGAGATGACGAGACTTGACGGCCCAGGGGTGGTCGTTCGTCGTGCCGTGGCGTTTGCGGGATTCGCAATACAACCAGAAGCGTTTCCACAACAGATAAATGACAATGCGATTTCGCACGCAGTCAATTAAAAAAAGACCGATTGCCGCGGTAGCCGGCGCGGCATTTGCCTTATCCGCACCCGTTCATGCCGCCGGCCAGCCGACGCTGACTTCGCTTGGGCAATCGGGCGGACTCGTGATTCCGTACGGCTTTACGCTGCCGGAAGGGACATTCGAAGGGCAATACAACAACTATATTGATCCGCGCTTCGGCAAGAAAACGACGAGCTCGGATATCGTTTGGGGCGCGGTGGGGCTGTTCCCGTACGTCGAAGTGTCGGGCGGGCTGGCGAATTACGTGGGTAACGTGCCAGCGGCGTTTCCCGGGTTTGATCACATCATCTTTCGACACTTGATGGCGAACGTCAAGGTCGCGATCCCGAAGTTCTTCAAATATCAGCCGGACATCGCATTCGGCGTCAACGACATCGGCGGGCAGTCGCATTTCTTCCGGTCCAAGTACGGTGTCGTGTCGCAGGATCTCGGGCCGGCTACCTTGACGGTCGGCTATGGCCAGGGCGACCGGCTCGACGGCGTCTTCGGCGGTGCGGAGCTTCGGCTGTGGCAGACCGGGCTGTCGCTGCTCGCGGAGCACGATTCGAAAACGCCGTACGCGGGGATTCGCTACCACTCGCCGCCGATCAAGTGGCTGGCCGACGCAAGCATCGTCGGAACGGTCATGCGTTCGCTCAAGGATACGAACGGCATCGCCGCGCGCACGTCGTTTTCGATCGGCGTGCAGATTCCGCTGGGCAAGCGGTTCGATGCGGCGCGTTGCGGCGACGGTTTGTGTGGGGAAACTCCCGCCGCGGCGGTGCAGGCCACGTCGACTGATGATGCACGGCCGGCAGAGGAGGTCGTGCCGCAATCTGCCGCCCGATTGGCGGCATTGGGTTCATTCTCGCGCGTTACCCCCGCCACGCAACCGGTCACGAGCGCCATGTCGTTGCGCGACGACCTCGACATGCGTTCGCCTCTCCCACCGCCGGTTTTCGTGAAGACGGCTGCGCAGGCAACCACCGTCGCGTCAGTGCCCGACGCCGTGCCGGATCCGGCATCGCTTGATACGATCGTGCACGTGCTGACGGCGGCCGGCCTCGAGCGCGTGCGCGCCGGGATCGTCGGCACAGACCTGATCGTCGAATACGAGAACCACCGCTATAACCAGAACGAAGCGGATGCGCTGGGCATCGCGCTCGGCGCGGCCGTCGAGCATGCACCGAAAGGTGTCGAAACCGTGCGCGTCGTGATCAAGAAGACGAACGAGCCGGTGGGCGAAGTGACCGTCGCCCGCGCGGCCTATGCGCAATTCGTCGAGGGTGGTTCGCCGAATGCCGTCGGCGCGTCGCTGTCGATGCGCACCCGTCCGACCCATGATGCAGATTCCGTCGCATGGGCCGGCAATGCCCGCGCGCACGGCCTTGTGCGAATCCAGATCGCACCGGTCACGAGCTATCTGTACGGAACCGACTACGGCAATTTCGACTATTCGGTCGGCGCCAACATCCAGGGATTTGTGCCGCTATGGCGTGGCGCGGAGCTGTATTCGAGCGTGATCGTTCCACTTGCGAACAGCAAGAACCTGGACAACGGCCAGGTGTACAGCCAATACCGGCTGCGGGGCGGCTTGTCGTCGGTTGCGCTGGTGCAGAGCTTCTGGATCGCGCCGCGCGTATTCAACGTCACGGCGCTCGGCAAGTTCAATCTCCAGTATCTCGGCGTCGAGAACGAGACGACCGCATTCGTGCCGGGTCGCCCGGACATGGTGCGACTGAAGCTGGCCTATCTGCATCGTGAGCCGGGCAAGGACGCGCTCCCGGACGTGAAGAACGCGCTCCTCACGTACCGGTGGGTGCAGCCGTCGTGGAAGATGTGGGTGGAAGCGGGCGTTGCGCGTTACATCGGCGGCGACAAGGGGCCGCTGATCACGGTGACGCGCTGGTTCGACGACGTGGCCTTCAGCGTCCAGGGGTGGCACAGCGGCCGGGGTTCGTTCGCCGGGGTGACCGTCAGCTTCCCGCTGACGCCGCGTCAGGGCATGAAGGCGGGAATCGTTCAGGTCAACGGGCCCGAGCAGTTCGGCCTCAGCTTCCGCACGCGGGTCGGCTCGACGAACTATATCGCCGCGGACGGTGCGGAAAACCTGGGCTTTGCATACAACACGCAGCAATTCCTGCTTAACAGCGGGCGCTTCAGTGCCGATTACTTCGCGACCCAGCTTTACCGGATGCGCGATGCATACAAGCGGTATGCACCCCCTGCGGCAGGCGAGACGGGGCAGGGCGGCGGGACGACGCAGGTGCGGGGAGACGGCACGCAACAGTAGGCCGATTGCGTGTTCGACGCAATCAATGATCGAGGGACCGGAGAGTCCTCAGACTGACCGAGTAGACCTTACGGAGATTGGTAATGAAGAAAATCAAGATTGTGGCAGAGAGGGCGTTGCAGATTGGTACGCTGGTGCTGGCGGCCAGTACGCTTGCAGCGTGTGGCGAAGGTGGCAGCGACGGTTCGAGCGGCGGATCATCGACACCGCAGTCGGCCACGATCAGCGGCACCGCCGCGACCGGCGCGCCGATGGCGAACGCGTCGATCACGATTGCGTGCAAATCGGGCAACAGTGCCGGTACGGCCAACGCGAATGGCGCATACTCGCTGACGTTCGTGCTCACGGGCCCGTGCGCGATCACGGGCACCAATGGGACGACTACGCTCCATTCGTTCGCGAGCGGCGGCGGCACGTTCAACGTGACGCCTTTGACGGAACTTCTGCTGATCTATCTTGCGGCGGAACTCGGCACGGATCTGAACGGGCTGCTGACTGGCCTCGCAAGCAACTCGACGTACCAGAGTGCGCTGACCAACAGCTCGACGATCGCTGCCGCGCAGAATGGCGTCGCTGGGGTCCTCAAGACGAAGTACGGCATCACCCTTTCGACGAACGCCTTCCTCACGACCGCGTTTACGCCTGGCCAACCCGGCCAGGATGCGGACCTCGACACGCTGAAGTCCAAGGGTGTGGTGACGAGCAATGGCCAGCTGTCGGCATCGGTGACGTCTGACGTGGCGTCGGCCGGTACGGCGGCGCGCCAGCCGACCGGCGGCACGGGCGGTAGCGGCGGCAGCGGCGGCAGCGGCGCACCGGCGTGATGCACGGGCCCGCGCTCCGTCAGCGAGCGCGGGCCGCGTGCCTGCATGACCGAATTCCGAATCACCGGCCCAGGCGCGCTGCGTGCGTGCCTGGGCCATATGCTATGCCTCGGCCGGCTGCCCCAGTCCGCGCGCATCGACGGCGTGTTGGCCAGCCGGCTCGTGGGCCAGCCCCTTCGCGAGCTCCAGCGCCTGCCGCTCGAACAGTCGGCGGTACACGCCGCTTTCGATCCGGATCAGCGCATCGTGGCTACCTTCCTCGATTACCTTGCCGCGATCGAGCACGAGCAGCCGGTCGAGCGCGCGCACGGTCGACAGCCGATGCGCGACGACGAGCGTCGTGCGGCCTTCCATCAGCCGTTCCATTGCCTGCTGGATCAGCACCTCGCTCTCGCTGTCGAGGCTCGACGTCGCTTCGTCGAGAATCAGGACCGGCGCGTCTGCGAGGAACGCACGCGCAATCGCGACGCGCTGCCGCTCGCCACCCGACAGCTTGATCCCGCGCTCGCCGACGAGCGTGTCATAGCCGTCCGGCAGCACCGCGATGAAATCGTGCGCACTCGCGAGCCGCGCCGCGCGTTCGATGTCGGCGCGGCTCGCGCCCGGACGCGCATACGCGATGTTCTCCGCGAGCGTGCGGTGGAACAGCACCGGCTCCTGCTGGACGATCGCGATCTGGCTGCGCAGCGACTCCTGCCGCACCTGCGCGATGTCCTGGCCGTCGATCGTGATGCGGCCGCCGCCCACGTCGTACAGGCGCTGGATCAGCTTGATGAACGTCGTCTTGCCGGACCCCGAATGCCCGACGAGGCCGATCCGCTCGCCCGGCGCGATGCGCATCGAGAAGTCGTCGTAAAGCGGCACCGGATGGTTGCCGTAGCGGAACGTCACATGCTCGAAGCGGATCTCGCCCTGCGTAATGCGGATCGGCTGCGCACCCGGCTGGTCGTCGACGCCGAGCGGCTGGCGCTCGAGCTCGACGAGTTCTTCCATGTCGTTGACCGACCGCTGCAGGTTGCGGATGTGCAAGCCGATGTCGCGCAGGTAGCCCTGCAGCATGAAAAACATCGTCAGCGCGAACGCGATGTCGCCGATGCTCGCCTTGTCGTTCAGCCACAGGTCGAGCGCAACGCCGATCATCGCGGCCTGGAGCGCGACGAGCATCGCGCCTTGCAGGCCGCCGTTGAACGTGCCGCGCATCCACGAGCGCCGCGTGCGCTTCTGCCACTTGCCGATCACGCGCGACAGCCGCGCTTCCTCGCGGCCCTCGGCGCCGAACGCCTTGACGACCGTGTTGCAGCTCACCGCGTCGGCGAGCGCGCCGCCCATCCGCGTGTCCCACATGTTGCCGAGCCGCGCGGCGGGCGCGACGAAGCCGAGCGACATCGAGACCGTCACGGCGATGTACAGCAGCGAGCCGACGCCGATGACGAGCCCCATCACCGGCCAGTGCCAGCCGAGCAGCAGGGTAGCGCCCGTGAGCATCGCCAGTGACGGCAGCAGCGCGATCAGCAGCGTGTCGTTCAGCAGGTCGATCGCCCAGATTCCGCGCGTGATCTTGCGCACCGTCGAGCCGGCAAAGCTGTTCGCGTGCCAGTCGGTCGAGAAGCGCTGCACGCGATGGAACGATGCAGCGGCGATGTCGCCCATCATCTTCAGCGTGAGCGCGATGATGTTCAGGTAGACGCCTTGCCGCAGCAGCGTCGCGCCGATGCCGAGCGCGACGAGCGTGCCGAATGCCGACAACGCCGCATGCCAGGCGGCCGCCTTGTCGGTGAGCCCGGTCGACAGCGCGTCGACGAGGCGGCCGGCGAACAGCGGCGTGAGCACGTCGGCCAGCGCGACGAGCAGCGCGCACGCGGCGACGGCGAGGATGCGCACCGGTTGCTTGCGCCAGTAGTGGAAGGTGAAGCCGAAAACGGCCTTGAACGCATGGCCGCCCAGGTCGGTGGTTTTTCTGATCATGTGTCGTTGCCCGGCGCATCGCGCGACGGGACTTTCCGGTTCAGAGAACGTCGAAAACGCAACAGCCGGACCCGCGCATGGGACGCGAATCGAGTGGAACGAGCTGTCGGGAAGATGCGCGGGCCGTCAGGCGCCGGCGCGAACGGCTGGCTGGATCAGCTGCGCCGTGAGACCACGTTCGGGAAGGCGGATTGCATTCGGAACATCTGCACCTCCCTGAAGTGAATGGTTGAAAAGATGAAAAGGCGTCGAAAAGACGTGAATCGATTCTATCAGCAGAATTCGGCCGACTGCAATGTCTGACGAATGGCACGTTGCCGTGCCGAGACGTTTTAAATCAGCATTTCGGCCCCGATTTCGCGTGATCCGACGCGGCGCGACATGCCGCGCGAGCGACGCGCCGTCGTGCGAGTCTGCGCCGACGCTCAGCGGGTGCGTGCGCATCGATTACACTGCATGGCTGCGCGCGCCATGCGACGGCCGGACGAGGCCGGGCGCGAGCCGGCCCGAGCGGCCATCGCAGATTCACGACACATTCCTGGGGAAACGATGAGCGACGTTCAGCAAGGCATTCTGGCTCCGATCGATGCGGCGGCCCGATACCTCACTTTCACGATTTCCAACGAAGACAACGTCGCCGCGGCGCTCGTCGCGCTGCGCGAAGTCGTCAACGGACGCGATACCGTCGTCGGTTTCGGCCATTCGCTCGCGGTGCGCGTCGGGCGGCCGATTGCCGGCCTGACCGAGTTTCCGGCCTTCGCCGTGAACGACCGGCCGCTGCCGGCGACGCCGGCCGACGTGTGGGTGTGGCTGCGCTCCGACGATCGCGGCGAGATCACGCTGCGCGCACGGGCGATCGAGCGGCTGCTCGCACCCGCGTTTGCGCTTCAGGATGCAGTCGATGCGTTCCGCTATGCGAACGATCGCGACCTGTCCGGCTACGAAGACGGCACCGAGAACCCGACCGGCGACGATGCAGTTGTGGCGGCGATCGTGTCGGGGCAGGGCGCGGGGCTCGACGGCGCGAGCTTCGTCGCGGTCCAGCAGTGGCTGCACGACTTCGACCAGATGGAAAACATCCCGTCGGACGACATGGACAACATCATCGGGCGTCGCAAGTCGGACAACGAGGAACTCGACGACGCGCCGGCATTCGCGCACGTGAAGCGCACCGCGCAGGAGAGCTTCGAACCCGAAGCGTTCATGGTGCGCCGGTCGGCGCCGTGGTCGGATGCGCGCCGCGCGGGCCTGTATTTCGTCGCGTTCGGCCACTCGTTCCGCGCGTTCGACGTGCAGATGCGCCGGATGAGCGGCGCGGACGACGGGATCGTCGACGGCCTGTTCCGCTTCACGCGGCCGTTGACGGGCGCGTATTTCTGGTGCCCGCCGATGAAGAACGGCAAGCTGGATCTGTCCGTGTTGGGTTTGTAAGCACCGCGCCGAGGATCGACTGACAGGCGGGCTGCGCGAAACGCGCAGCCCGCCTGTTTCATTTTGCGGAGGCGGTTGCGCTGACGCGCCGTAGCGCAGCGTCGTTTCGATGTGCGTGCCGCGCTTGATGAAGACGGTGAGCGGGAAAGAGAGGCCGCGGCGCGACCGATGTCCCCAGCAAACCCCATCATGCGGCGGCTCCGGCGCTACGGCGCATGATGGGCTCGCTGTTGTACACGACGAAATCGATTACGCGGAACGGGTTGAGAATGAGGCCGCAATTGGCGGTCAAGGGCTGTGGCGCAAATGGATGCGGCGGTCGATTTAAATCGGGCGTGCCTATTCGTTGCGCGATAAATATACCCCGCATGATAAATGCAGGTACATAGGGCCAGATGTGTATTTTTTTCCGATTTGGCATTGATGCGCGTTCTCGCCCCTGGGGAAATCGTTTGCGTCCCGGCGCGCGCTCTTGGGATATCACCAAATTTTATTAATTAATATCGAAACGGCATGAGGCTCGCCCGACGATTCATGCGGGCAGGTCGGCCCTACGTCAACGGGATCGGGCTGACAAGCGCCCCCTGTACCGATCCGCCACAATGTGGTGCATGCCAGACAATTCTTTCAAAATAGTTCCAAACAAGATATGATTCGACGGCTTGGGACGGGGTATCGCCCCCGTTCCTGAAATGCTTTGAAATACACAAGAAGCGATGAATCTGAGAGAAGCGGTAAGGACCGGGGGCGGGGGGAGTGGATGCAAATGGTCAACGTGACGTAGTCTTATTTTTAAGCGCGGGATTTTCGCTGGATCGGGCCGGGCGACTTGTTGAAGCATTCAATATTGCGAACTGCTTGCCGAATGTCGACGGCGCTTACCGGATGCAATTTGTTTCCGCAAGCGGTGATCTGATTCAGTCATCGTCCGGCGTGCAGATTGCCACTGACGCGCTGGGCGACAAGCATTGCCGGCAGGTTTGTGCTTTTTTTCACCTGCACGGTGACGGTGAGATTATTTCCCTGGGGCAGGACCTCTTTCAGCGTCTGCGCGAAGTTCGGGCCAGCGCGCGGTGGGTTGTCGACGGAATGAGATTCGTGGCTGTTGGCGATTCGGGCTGGGCAGTGTCGGGCGAAGACGCGACGGCGGCCGTGCAACCGGATGACGTGGACGGTGCGGCGCAGCTGGCCGCAACGGACGACGCGTTGTTGACTGCGATGGACATGTTCCGGTGCGACCTTGGAGAGAATGTGGCGCAGGAAATCTCCCGCAGTGTGTCGGGGCTGGTCGATGAGCGGTTTGCGCGGTCGATGTGGGCCGTGCGCGAGTTGAGGGCGAGTCCGTCGATCCGCGCATCCGCACAGCGCTTGCGCATTCAGGGTACCGATCGCATTTCGATTGCCGACATCGCGCAATCTGCGTTGATGAGCGAGCGAAATTTCCTTCGACGCTTCAAGAAAGAAATCGGCGTGACGCCGACGGAGTTCGTGTTGGGGGTGCGCCTCGAGCGCGCTTGTCACATGCTGGTCTTTACGAACCTGCCGGCGGACAAGGTAGCGCGTCGTACCGGGCTGAGCAGCGGCGAGCGTCTTGCAAAGCTGTTTCGTCAACGGATGTCAATTTCGCCATTGGAGTACCGCATGGCAGAGCGGAGTCGCCTGGCAGGGAGCGGTACGTACGATGTCATGGTTCAGTCGGTCGTCAACGGTGCGGAAAATGTCAATGTCAATCGGACGGGTTAGCGAACGGAAATCTGGTTGGCGCACATTTCGATTTCAATTTCCCTGAAGGTTCACGAGTCATGCTTGATCATCGGTGGCGCGCCGATCGCAAGCGTTGGGTTGCGGCGTCGTGACACGGGATTGATTGTGCAATTGTCACGTTACGTGGCGGCGTGTGCGTTACGTAACCAGCCTTGCGGGAAAGTGTGCGAGAGCCTTCGGAGCAATGAAGGTGCTCTTGAGGTGGTGAATGTTGTGTGTTGATTTTGCTGAGATTTCTCTTTGCGCGGCGGGTGGATGCTGTTAGATCGCAAACATTGGCCTATTTCGTGCTTGCCATTTGCAAAGGGTTAATCAGATTGACTCAGGGATGAGCAAGAGTCCGATTCCTGGGGCGGAAAGTATCGGTGTTGGCCGGCTATTTGTCAGAGAAATGCCCGCGGCTGGCGGCCGGCGGGTTGCAGTTGGCGGTTGCGATGTTTCGAGTTGAATGAAGGCTTTTTTGATTGGATTCGATTCTGTCGAGTGCGGGGAATAATATCTGATCGTGCGAAGGTGCTTCTGGGTGATGATCCTTCTTGCGAGCAATAGAGGGGCAGTACGTCTGGCGATATGAATATTGTTCTGGTTATTGGGGCGCTTGGTGCAGGCGGAGCTGAGCGAGTGGCAGTGACTCTCGTCAATGCATGGGCAGCGCGCGGGGATTCCGTGACCCTGGTGTCGACCTATTCCGGGCGAGGGGAGTGCTTTTACCAAGTATCAGAAAAAGTCAGGATTGTTTATCTCGCTGATGTCGTTGGTACTACCCGGAAGGGTTTGGTTAGTTCAGTGAAGCGGTTTCTCGCGCTGCGGAAAATATTCCGTGAAAGTCGTGCCGATGTGCTGGTTTCATTTCTGTTGCACGTCAATACGGCGGCGATTGCGGCGAGTCGTTGGATTGGTATCCCGATTGTTGCATGCGAGCATAGCAATCCTGTTGCGTCGACCCGGACGCAAAAGCAAAAGCTCCTCGCACGGCTGCTATATCCAAAGGCTGATGTCCTGACCGTGTTGACAGAGGGCGTCGTGTCGCCGCTCAAGGCTGAAATTCCGCGGTTGGAGAATATCGCTGTCATGCCGAATCCGCTGCCCGAAGATGTCTTCTGTTTTCAGCGAACCGAGTCGGTGGCTGGCCGTAAGCGATTGATTGCAGTTGGGCGATTGCTGGAGTTGAAGCAGTTTGATCTATTGATTGAAATATTCTCGTCGCTGGAAAGTGATTTTCCTCAATGGGATCTCTATATTTGGGGCGAGGGCCCGCAACGCCCGGCGCTTGAGCAGCAGATTCGCGATCTTGGGCTGACTGACAGAGTGATCCTTGCCGGCTCCACTCAAGCGATCTGGTCTGAAATGTGCGCGTCGGACGCCTTTGCTCTTACTTCAGAGTTTGAAGGCTTGCCTATGGCAATGATGGAGGCCATGGCAATCGGGCTGCCGTGCGTGTCATTTGATTGCCCCAGTGGGCCGCGAGAATTGACTCGAAACGGGCAGGACGGGTTATTGGTTCCCCACGGTGACGTCGTGCAATTCCGTGAAGAATTGAAACGCCTGATGGGCGACCAAGTATTGCGGATGAGTATCGGGGGCAAGGGTGCTGCGTCCGTCCGCGCGCGATATTCGATCACTAACGTTTTGACGATGTGGGACCAGTTGTTTGCGCGAACAATAAAAGCGAGGGCCGTGTTATGAAAGTGGTGCACGTTATCACCTGCCTCGATCAAGGCGGGGCGGAGGCGGTTTTGTTCCGTCTGGCAACGTCGGCTTTTGGGCAAGCAAGCAGTCATACCGTAATTTCGCTTCAAGGTCCTGGGTTTTACGGGCCGAAACTTGCGAAGCATAACGTCGACGTCTATACGCTGGACATGCCTAAGGGCCGTGTCAGTCTGGGTGGTCTTGTTCGCCTCTTCTCGCTCATGCGTCGACTTCGCCCGGATGTCGTGCAGACCTGGATGTACCACTCCGATTTGATCGGTGGTGTTGTCTCGCGGCTAGCGGGTATTCGAAATATCGTGTGGGGCATTCGTCATGCGAACCTGGATAAGGACAAAAATTCGCGCATGACGTTGCTGGTTGCAAAGGCGTGTGCGACGTTGTCCCGCATGGTGCCGCACAAAATCGTCTGTTGTTCCGAACGCGCGGCTACAGTTCATGAGGCGGTCGGATACGACGCGAGTCGATTCGCACTGATTGCAAACGGCTACGATCTTTCGCGCTTCCGTTCAGATCCTGTCGCACGCGAGCGCATTCGCGCCGAGTGGGGAATCGACGGTGATCGGATCGTACTGGGTTGCGTGGCACGATGGGATGTTCAGAAGGATCATCCAAATCTGCTCCGTGCATTGGCGATCCTGCTTAAAAACGGATTCGACGGAGTATGCGTCCTCGTCGGCCCGGGAATGACGAAAGAGAATGAACGCCTCGTCGCACTCGTCAATGAATTGGGGGTTGGGGATCATGTGCGTCTGCTGGGTCCGCGTGACGACGTGCCGGCAGTGATGAACGCATTCGACGTCAACGTGTTGTCGAGTTCCGGCGAAGCCTTTCCCAATGTGCTGGCCGAGGCGATGGCGTGCGAGGTGCCGAGTGTCACAACGGATGTCGGTGATGCGAGCATGATCGTGGGCGATACGGGCTGGGTTGTCGAGCCGCAGAATTCAGTTGCGTTGGCCGATGGTATTGCGAAAGCAGTCGCTGACGTCTCAGGTCCGAATCGCGCCGCGCGTGCTGCGCGTTGTCGGCAACGCGTTTCCGACGAGTTTCAATTGTCGAAAATGGTCGGCGCCTACGAAGCAGTATGGTCATCGAACCGGAGGCCGAGTGCGCTGAAAGGCAGTCGACGAGCGGCGCGCGCACCGAGCTCTACTTCCGAAGGTGTTTGATCGAAGCGGGGGATGGGCGTATCGGCGCAATGCCCGATGCCGGGCATCGCCAACGTGGATTATTGAATGGTAAATAGCATGCATGAACGGTTGATGAGCGCGGCAGCAAAGGCATTGGTGATCGCGTTATGCGTCACGGCGGCAAACGTTTCGCACGGTGCCCAGCCCAGGAAGTTTTTGACTTTCTCCAGCTCGTTGAGTGACGACTGGATAAAAGCGCATGGCCGTGAATACGTTTATGTCTGGGGCGCAACCGACGGCGATGGGAAGAATCGCGATCGCGCGCGCGTTTGGGCAACCTATGCGCCGAACACCCAGCTGAGCAGCTATTTTCCGTATGGGCGGGACCCTGCTCGCCGGCCGCCAGCGGAATGGATAAGTACCCATCCGGAATGGATCCTTTATCAATGTGACGGCAAAACGATGGCGACGTTATTCGGCAATCCTATTGCCCCATTGGATATTTCGAATCCGGCCGTCGAGCGATGGCAAGTCAAGAACTTCGCTGCAGCCGAGCATGACAGTATTGCGCTGGACAACTTTGCCACTTCCAACGTAGAGCATGCGTGCGGCATTCAACGAGACGGACAGAGCGTAACGTTGTATTCGGCGGACAAGGGTGGGCAGAAAAAATTCGCAGAAACGAAAGTTGCATGGCTCGAACGTGTGACGAAGGCCGTTCATGCTCAAAAGAAGACGGTGACAATCAACTATCAGCTGGACTTGCCGCTTGATTCGCCGCTGCTCGAACGGATTGTCAACGCGACAGATGCGATTCTCGATGAAGAAGAGTATCCACTGCGCTCGAAATCGCGCTTTCAACAGTTGCTTGGATTTGCCTCAATGATGCAATCGAAGAACAAGCCGCTCTACACGATCTATCAAGTAAAAGACGTTACGCAAAATAACGTTCAGTCTGCAATGGCCGCGTACCTTGTCAATGCCTATGGAAAAAGTGCGATTGACGTAACGGGGGTCCAAGAATATGGCGGGGCGCGCGCCTATTTTGGATACGACAGAAACATCGGTGAGGCATGCGGGCCCTCCAAGTACGTCGATGGCTTTTATTCGAGAAAATATACGGGAGGGGTGGCTGTTTTGCGAGATCCAGCGAGCGGCACTGCAGTTTATAAGCCAGTTCTTGGGCTTGTCGACGTCGATGGCAATGCTGCGCGTCTCGCATATCCACTTGAGCCGGCGCAAGGGCTGGTTTTGTACAGGTCGTCGCCGGCGGCTTGCTCTGTCGTGAACGGAAAATCCGACGGGTAAGTGCGATTGATGCGCTACGGGGTAAATGTATCAACAACATGATCAAGACCAAAAATGCATAATCTTATTGTTGCATTTCTTTGCTCTCTTTCCATTACGCTGCTGATCATTCGTTACGCGTCAATGAATGAGCGATTCGCCGGAGGCGATACTGACACGACGGGCGTCCAGAAATTTCACGCACGACCGGTGCCTCGCATCGGCGGAGTCGGTATTTTGATTGGAATCGTTGTCTCGGCTGTCTGGCTGCATTTCACGTATTGGTCCATTTCAAACACCATTCTTCTTCTGGTCGCATGCAGTGCGCCTGCGTTTGCTTCTGGACTGTGCGAAGACCTGACCAAGCGTGTTTCGCCGCGAGCAAGGTTGGTGTGCACGATGCTGGCAGCTGCCCTTGGATATTGGGTGCTCGATATTGCCGTTACGCGTGTCAGCGTTCCCTGGCTTGATCTTGCGCTGTCTTATGTCGCGGTCTCGTTCGTCATTACCATTTTTGCCACCGCGGGACTTGCCAATGCGATCAATATCGTCGATGGCTTCAATGGTCTTGCATCAATGGTTGCTCTCATGATGTTCGCTTCATTGGCGTATGTCGCTTTTGAAGTGGGGGATGCAGTCGTTCTTTCTGCATCGCTGATCATGATGGGTGCGGTTCTCGGATTTTTTGTCTGGAATTTCCCCGGCGGTTTGATTTTCCTTGGCGATGGCGGCGCATACTTCATCGGTTTCATGCTGGCGGAACTTTCCATCATGCTCGTCATGCGGAATCATGCTGTCTCGGCGTGGTATCCGATTCTGCTTTTCATGTATCCGATCTTTGAAGTTATTTTCTCGATTTATCGGAAACGATTCGTGCGAGGCATGTCGCCGGGAATTCCGGATGGCGTTCACCTTCATATGCTCGTGTACAAGCGCATCATGCGTTGGGCAGTCGGCTCGAAATCTGCGCGTCGGCTTACGCAGCGGAACTCGATGACGTCGCCATACCTTTGGATGCTCTGCCTGATCGCGGTCGCGCCTGCGACATTATTCTGGCGTTACACGCTCCATCTGTTTTGCTTTGCGATGTTTTTTGCGGTCGCTTATGTATGGTTTTACGTCAGCATCGTCAGATTCCGCGTGCCCCGATGGATGGTCGTGCGAACGAAGGTTCATATGATCGATGCAGATCTGAGCGTTTGATGGCCTGAGCGTTGCCGTCAAGGTATGCAACGGCTCAGGCAGGCATGTGGTGGAGGCGACCGGAGGCCAAGTGGAAGAAGGGCGCCGTTTCATCTGGATGATTGCATTGCCAGCGCGGGATAGTGGGGTGGCATCCGTGGGTTCGAGGATCCAGAACTGCGTGTGACGCCGGCGCTACATGGATCCTGCAGCGAGGCCATTTTTTCCACGAAGATCGACTCCGCCGTTAGGAAAGAAGCTACAATTCGCAACATTTCTTACAAAATTTCGAGTACTCGGGACGGGGCAGGTTTTACCTATTCACGTTGTTTTCCGAGATGCCGCGAATTGCCGTTTGCGCACGAAGATCGTGACGCCGGCATGACTTAAATCTGGTGTCTAGTCATATGCGCTTCATTCGTCGCGTTGGTCAAGTATTGTTTGTTGGTATCTCCACTCTATCGCTGGGCGCGTGTGCGTTGGCGCCCGGGATGCATTTCAGCTCCAGCGAGCCCGTCGACGCAAACAATACAGCCACGGTTCCCCAGGTGATCGCCATCACGCCGGATCTGGTCACGAAGCAGCGAGACGAGCGTCTTCGTGTGACCACCGAGGACTACAACGCATTAGTGGCAGCACCAGCGCCCTATCGGATCGGGCCCGCCGACGTCCTCTCGATCATTGTTTGGGACCACCCGGAACTGGTCGTGCCGAACCTGACTTATACGATCGGTGAAACCGGTGGCACGTTGCCGAGCGGACCGGGGCTTTCCAGTCAGGCGGTCCCGGGCTATGTGGTCGGATACAACGGTGACGTCCAGTTTCCCTATATTGGTACGTTCAAGGTGGGCGGGCTGACGATTGCCGAGGTGCAACGTGGCCTCAAGACGGCATTGAGGCCGTACATTCGCACACCCGAGATCACGGTGAGCGTCGTGGCCTACCGCAGCAAGCGTATTTTTGTCGAAGGTGCGGTGGCTCAGGCCGGCATCAAGCCCATCACAGATATCCCGATGACGCTGCCTGAGGCTTTGGGTACTGCCAACGGCATTCCTGCAGGCGTCGGCGATACGAGCAGGGTCGAACTCATCCGTAAAGGCAAGCGATATCGGCTGAACATTCCGGCAATGATGGCGAGCGGATTCGATGTTTCAAGAATCCTGCTGCAGGATCGCGATGTAGTCAGGGTGTCGCCGCAAACGTACAACCAGGTGTTTGTGGCAGGGGAAGTCAACAAGCCGACACCGCTTCAGATGCACGACGGGCAACTTACGTTGAGCGACGCGTTGGCCAATGCCGCCAGCGTGAACCCGACTTCCGCAGAACCGGCCGCGATCTACGTGATACGTGCAACCGAGGATCCCGCGAAACCTGATGTATTTCGCCTCGATGGCAGCTCGCCGGTCGGTTTTGCCCTCGCGGAGCATTTCGAGTTGAAGCCCAAGGATGTCGTATACGTCGATGCCACCGGCCTCACGCGCTGGAGCCGCATGATCAATCTGCTGGTGCCGACTGCTGTCGGTGCAAACGCTTCTCGTGGCGTCGTGAACTAAATTTGTTATGCGCTCGATACTTGTAGTGTGTGTCGGCAATATTTGCCGCAGCCCGATGGCGGAGGGGCTTTTGCGCCATCGGATCAAGGGGGCTCAAATAAGCTCCGCAGGTTTGGATGCCATGATTGGCCACGGTCCCGACCCGCACGCCTTGGCGTTGATGAACGATCGTGGGATCGATATATCTGGCCATCGAGCCCGACAGCTCGTCGAGCAAATCTCGCGGGACGCGGATTTGATCCTCGTGATGGAAGGCGATCATCGTCGCGCGATCGAGCGGCAATACCCGTATGCACGTGGGCGTGTTTTCCCGATTGGACATTTTAGTGGGGCGGAGGTGGCGGACCCTTACCGTCAATCCCGGTCGGCTTTTGAGGAGAGCCTGAAATTGATCGAGCAAGGCGTGGAGGAATGGGTGCAACGAATTCAGAAGTTGAACTGACCGGAAAGTAATGCTTCTGGCGAGGTGAGCTGAATAGGAAGCAGATCGCCTCAATAACCAAAGATTGAAATTTAAAAGAGTCAGTCGTATTCATGGCCCAATCGAAACATAGCGAAGACGTAAGTTCCATCGAAGTAGCCGAGATTGATTTCGCATCAATTCTTGATGTTCTGCTCGATAACCGGCTGTTGATTGCAGCGATCTCCGCGGTATTCATTCTCGCTGGAGGTCTGTACGCACTGCTTGCGACGCCGATTTATGAATCGAACATCATGGTTCAGATCGAAGACAGTCCGGATGCATCTGCTGCGAAGGATCTTCTCGGCAGCGTCTCGGCTATGTTCGATATCAAGTCAACTGGTGACGCGGAAATCCAGATTCTTGGCTCACGCCTCGTCGTCGCGCGCTCGGTAGACGCGTTGAAGCTGTTCATCCAAGCAAAGCCGCATCGTTTCCCTGTGATTGGCAGTTGGTTTGCACGTCGGAATAATGGCTTGTCTTCCCCGGGCATATTCGGCATGGGTGGTTTTGCGTGGGGTAAGGAATCAATCGACGTTGAGGCATTCGATGTTCCTAAACAATTCGAAGGTCAACCGTACAAACTTGTGGTGCTGCAAGGTGGTCGTTACGAATTAACTGGTCCCGGCTTCGAGAAGCCATTGACAGGTCGCGTTGGAGTCGCTGAAACGATCTCGACGGAACAGGGACCGATCAAGCTGTTCGTCCGCGGTATGAGCGGTGAGGCCGGCATTAGATTCGATCTCGTTCGTGCATCCCGAATAGATACGATTGAAGATCTGCAGAAAAAGTTGCGTATTCAGGAACTGGGTAAGCAATCTGGTGTGATTAGCGCAACGCTTCAATCCGATGATCCAGTATTGCTTAGCGCTATACTGAATGAAATCGGTAGCCAGTACGTTCGCCAAAATGTGGATCGCAAAGCGGCGCAGGCAGAAAATTCGCTGCAGTTTCTCGATGTCCAGGAACCGAAGATGAAGCGGGACCTCGAGCAGTCCGAGGACCGATATACCGCATATCGCAATACGCATAAGGTTTTGGATCTGACTGAGGAGGGGAAATCGATTCTTGCCCAGTCGTCCGAAGCGGAGCAGCAGCTTTTCGCAATGAAGCAGAAGCGCCAGGAACTCTTGACGCGCTTCGGTCCCATGCATCCTGGGATGCTCGCAATTGATGAGCAGATTGGCGCCGCGCAAGGGCATGTTGCAGACTTGACAGATCAAATCAAGCGCATGCCGACTGAGCAGCGCGATGCGCTTCGCCTCCAGCGCGACGTTCAGGTGAACACCGATCTTTATCTGGCGCTTCGAAATAATATGGAGCAGCTACGTTTGCTGAAGGCTGGCAAGATCGGAAGTGTGCGTATGGTCGACACGGCTTCGTTGCCCGAGCGACCGGTTTCGCCCAAGAAGGCGCTTGCCGTTGCCGTGTCTGCTTTGCTTGGTCTGTTTATGGGCGCGGGCGCTGCATTTCTGCGCGACAAGCTCTTTACCGGCATTACCGACGTCCGTGCGTTGGAGACGCATACCGGATTGGCAGTTTACGCTACGGTTCCGCATAGCGAGCATCAGCGCAAACTCATTGCCACCATCTCCGGTCCGATTGTAGCGGGACAGTACAGTTTGCTGGCCCAACTGCACCCTGGTGACCCGGCGGTCGAAAGTTTGCGTAGTCTGCGCACCGCACTTCAGTTCGCAATGCTGGAGGCTGCCAATAATGTGGTGCTTCTGACCGGCCCATCGCCTGGCCTTGGCAAATCGTTTGCATCAGCCAACTTGGCTGTCGTGCTGGCGGAAAGCAAGCGGGTGCTGCTGATCGACGGTGACTTGCGTCGAGGCTACCTCAACAAATATTTTGGCGAAGAGCGAGGTGCGGGTGTCGCGGATGTCATCGCGGGGGCGCATACTGCTGATCAGGTAATCCGTCGAACCAGCATCGCCAATCTCGATATCGTGACAACGGGAACCCTGCCGCCGAACGCCGCGACACTGCTGCTTAACAAAAACTGGGCTTTCTTTGTGAAGGAAGCGTCAGCCAAATATGACATCGTATTGATTGACGCACCTCCCGTATTGGCTGTTACGGACGCGGCCATCATGGCGTCGGTCGCGGGGACGGTGTTCCTGGTTGCCCGCTTTGGCCAGACTCGTGTTGGTGAGGTGGTGGAATCGGTCAAGCAGCTTGCGCAAAGTGGTTCGCGCGTCAGCGGCCTGATCTTCAACGATATGAAACCACGAGGCGGAAATTATAGTTATGGTGGTAAATACGGCAGCTATCGCTACGTTTCCTATAACTACGAGAAAAATTAATAGTCTTTAGAAGATATTTTTCGACCGGAATAAAAACAAGCGGTGAACTGGGGCTATGTCAAATCTTAAATTCAAAATCGGGGTTATCGGCCTGGGGTATGTGGGCTTGCCGCTTGCTGTAGAGTTCGGCAAGAAGATCCCAGTGGTCGGGTTCGATATCAGTCGAGCACGCGTCGATTCCTTGAACGAAGGGCATGACGCTACGCTCGAGGTGGACTCAGCTGAGCTTGCAGAGGCGCAGTGGCTGAAAGTCACCGCGAACAACGAGGATCTTGCGGACTGCAATATCTATATCGTTACCGTGCCCACACCGATCGACGAGCATAAACAGCCGGATCTGCAGCCATTGATCGATGCAAGCGATACGGTCGGTCGCGTCCTCAAGCAGAACGATATCGTGATCTACGAATCGACGGTTTATCCGGGGGCGACCGAGGAAGTTTGTGTGCCGGTGCTTGAGAGGGTTTCCGGCCTCAAGTTCAATGAAGATTTCTTTGCGGGATATAGTCCGGAGCGAATCAATCCTGGTGACAAGACGCATCGGCTGCCATCCATTCGTAAAGTGACTTCTGGCTCGACGCCTGAAGCGGCAGACATTGTCGACGAACTGTACAAGGAGATCATCACCGCCGGTACGCACAAGGCGTCAAGCATTCGTGTTGCCGAGGCGGCCAAAGTGATCGAAAACACACAGCGCGATGTGAATATCGCACTGGTCAACGAACTCGCGATCATCTTCAACAAGATGGGTATCGATACAGAATCGGTACTTGCCGCGGCCGGAACCAAGTGGAATTTCCTTCCGTTCGTTCCAGGTCTTGTAGGCGGTCACTGTATCGGCGTTGACCCGTACTACCTGACTCATAAGGCGCAGTCGATTGGCTACCACCCGGAGATCATTCTGGCTGGGCGACGTCTGAATGATGGAATGGGGCGATATGTCGTGTCGCAGCTTGTCAAGGCCATGACGAAACGACGCATTCATATTGAAGGCGCGCGTGTCTTGGTGCTCGGGTTGACCTTCAAGGAAAATTGTCCAGATCTCCGAAACAGCCGAGTAATCGACATCATTCAGGAACTCGCCGAATACAACGTTGATGTTGACGTGTATGATCCGTGGGTTTCGAAGGAAGCTGCCCGCAAAGAGTATGGAATCGATCCGATCGATAGACCTTCGAAGGGCGAGTATGACGCGATCGTGTTGGCAGTTGCGCATCGAGAGTTTGCCGAGTTTGGTGCCGATGCTATTCGCGCATTTGGGAGGCCTGATCACGTCTTCTACGATTTGAAGTTCGTGTTCCCTTCAAGTGCAACCGATATTCGGCTGTAACTCGTAACTGGTGAATTGATTTACGTTACCGCTCCTTTTTTGACGCGAGCCTGAAATGTCTGACAGTTTCACTGAAGTTACTCGCCAGTTACAACGAAATCCGAAGGTATGGCTGATTACTGGCGTCGCGGGATTCATCGGGTCCAATCTGCTTGAACGACTGCTGAAACTTGATCAGCAGGTTGTGGGTCTTGATAATTTTTCGACTGGTTATCAGCGTAACCTCGATGAGGTTCAAAGTCTTGTCACGCCGACTCAATGGAGTCGATTTCGATTTATCGAGGGCGATATCCGTTCTCTCGATGATTGTCGTAAGGCGTGCAAAGGTGTGGATTACGTATTCCATGAGGCAGCGCTCGGCTCGGTGCCACGTTCCCTTAGTGATCCAATTGCAACCAACGAAGTAAACGTGAATGGTTTCCTGAATATGTTGGTCGCCGGGCGCGATGCCGAAGTGAAATCCTTCACCTACGCGGCTTCAAGCTCAACCTACGGCGACCATCCCGGGTTGCCGAAGATTGAAGACCGAATCGGCAAGCCATTGTCGCCGTATGCAGTGACGAAGTACGTCAATGAGATGTATGCCGATGTTTTTGCTCGGAGCTACGGTTTTCGGACAATTGGCTTGCGGTATTTTAATGTATTCGGAAAGCGCCAGGATCCTGATGGCGCCTACGCCGCTGTTATTCCAAAATGGACGAGCGCGCTCATTCGGAAAGAGCAGGTGTATATCAATGGCGATGGCGAAACGAGTCGGGATTTTTGCTTCATCGATAACGTGATTGAGGCGAACATTCTTGCCGCAACTGCAGGCGAGGAAAGTAAGAACGAGGTATACAACGTCGCGGTCGGTGATCGGACTACGTTGAATGAGCTGTTTGCTACTTTGAAACAGGCTTTGAAAAAGAATGGCGTAGACAATGATCAGTGTCCAATTTACAGAGAATTTCGCGCTGGCGATGTAAAGCATTCTCAGGCAAATATTGATAAAGCAAGAGCTTTATTAGGTTATAGTGGTTCGATTCGAATGAGTCATGGAATCGAATATGCGATGCCTTGGTATCTCAGCTATCTTGGATGAATGTGCGCTGAAGTATGGGTTGCAATTGATTCGTTGGATAAGGTGATTTTTCGGCGCGTTTAACTTGGATTTTTGATGCATTCCCTGTTTCAGAGTATTTTCATTGGCCTCAATAATCGCACGAATCGGTAGTCGTTTTTCGGCTGTTCACGCCGATCACAAGCGCATTCTGCGTAGCGCAATTTTTGTCTCCTTGTTTGTGCTGATCGGTAAGTCAGCCGGCGCATTTAAGGAAATGGCAATTGCGTATCGGTATGGCGTCAGTAATGCAGTCGACGCCTACCAGCTGACGCTCACCATGATAACGTGGGTGCCGGGGACGATCGCAACTGTTTTGGGCGTAGTGCTGATTCCGACGTTGGTGCGCCTTCAAAAGCTCTCGGATCAGGAGCGGAAATTATTTCTGAGTGAACTGCAAGGTGCAAGCCTGTTACTTGGTGCATTATTGGCCGGTGTGCTTTATTGTGCTTGGGATTTTATGTTGCGGCTTATGGATTCACATCTGCCGCCGAGCACGCTCGAATTGTCCCGGGAAATGGCGCGGGGCATGTCATTCATTTCAGTCTTTACTTTATTGATTTGCACCTCAGGTGCACGTTTGCAAGCGCGTGAACGTCATGTCAATACACTGCTGGAATGTATTCCGGCAGCAGTGCTCCTCCTCTGGATATTGGTCACACCGAATAAGAACACATATGTCCCTTTGATATGGGGCACGACGTGCGGCTTTCTGTTGCAGACCGTTTGCCTGAGCCTGTTGGCTAGACGTGCAGACGGAGTCCGCCCGGGTTTGCGTTTTAGCTTTCGGTCCTCTCAATGGCCGACGATGTATCGTGCGGTTGGCATCTTCATTGTGGGTCAAATGGTTATGAGCTTCGTTACGCCATTGGATCAGTATTTCGTGGCAGGTCTGGGCAGTGGAGCGATCGCTACGCTCGGCTATGCCAATCGACTTTTGAGTTTGTTGTTGAGCATGGGGGCACTTGCTATCGGTCGTGCCACATTACCAGTTTTTGCCGATATTTTGAGCAGCGCTAATCCAGGTCGGGCACGTACTACAGCGTTGAAGTGGACGCTGGTGATGTTTGGCGGGGGCTTGGTTGTCGCGCTCATCTGCTGGTTTGGTGCTCCGAAAGGTGTCCAGTTGATGTTCCAACGCGGCGCCTTTAGCGCTCAGGATACGGTTGCCGTATCCGCCCTCCTTAGATGGGGGCTAGTACAACTGCCGTTTTATTTCGCGGTACTTGTATTGGTGCAACTCTTCGCAAGTGAAGGGCGATTTCGGGCTATGGCCGTTATTGCGATTATCAATTTCTTTGTTAAAGCAATTGCCGATTTTGTTTTAATTAAATGGATGGGAATTTCGGGAATTTTGCTTGCAACTGCGTTGATGCATGCATCGTCACTCGGCTGGTACCTTCTCATTTCGCAAAAAAATCGTTAAGCAATCTATGAAGATACTTTTCCTCAATCATTCGATGCGTTGCGGTGGGGCTGAGCGAGTCACCGCTAATCTTGCAAATGAATGGGCTGCGCGGGGATGCGATGTAGAAATCGCAACGTTTACGTCATCTGATTCCGATTTTTACAAATTGGATGATCGGATAGTACGTCTTGAATTGGCGCTCGCCGGTACCTCATCGTGGATATTTGGTGGACTGATAGCCAATTTCAGACGGTTGGCTGCAGTTCGTCATCTCTTGAAGACGCAGCGTCCGGATGTCGTAATCGGAATTATGACGGTTCCGTCCATTCTTGCCATTCTTGCAAATATCGGACTTGGATTCAAAGTAATTGCTACTGAGCACAATCACCCGCCCATGCTCAGAATGAGCATGATATGGGAGAGGCTGCGGAGTCTGACATTTAAACATGCTGCTGCTGTAGTGGCTTTAACGACGGAAACAAGGGCTTGGCTCGAGCGCAATTGTAGCTGTCGAAATGTAAGTATTATCCCGAACCCCGTTGCTTTGCCGGTCGAGGATACGGAACCACGGCTATCGCCCGCGCAATTTGTGCCAGCGGATACGCGAATGCTATTGGCCGTAGGCCGACTTGAGCCCCAAAAAGGATTCGATTTACTGATTCAAGCGTTTTCAAAAATTAACCGGCGCGTGCCAGGTTGGAAACTCGTTATTCTTGGCGAGGGATCTGAGCGAAATCGACTTCAAGAAAAAATCTCGGATAGCTCACTTGACGAATCAATTGCGATGCCGGGTAGAGCTGGAAATATTGGCGATTGGTACAAGAGAGCCGACCTTTACGTTTTGAGTTCCCGATTTGAGGGATTGCCGCAAACCTTGGCTGAGGCAATGGGAAGTGGTTGTGCGGCGGTTAGTTACGACTGTGATGTTGGTCCAAGGGATATTATTCGTGCTGGCGTAGATGGATTGCTGGTGAGTGAGGTGGGTGATGTCGATGCTCTTGCCGACGGTTTGCGGAAAATAATGGTCGACCATCAAGGGAGAAGCCGAATGGCAAGCTTGGCGACAGATGTGGCTACAAGGTTTGCTCCTTCACAAATTCTTTCTCTCTGGGATCGGCTTTTTGTGGATATCGGTTTGAGAGATGTTTATGGTAATGGAATTACGCGTCAAATTTCATCGAAAATGAAATCCCGCGGAACCACAAAAATATGAATGCTCCGTTGACGATGCGCCGCCCGATGGTGGCGTGCGTTAGCGCGAGAACTGGCACGATGAGAATCGCAGCAACGAGACGCATGAATCGAGTACGGACAGTCAAGCGAATATGTTTCGCAAGAGTTGCTGCACCAGCGCGCTGCTATGCATGTCGGGCAGCTGCTCACGGATAGCCGGCACGGCTTGGTTGTGAACGCGCAGGTCACGCAGGCCAGTGGTACAACCGATCGCGACCCTGCGGCTGCAATGCTCGCGCACGCAGCACAACTTACCGCCGTTCCCGTCACGGTTGGGGCCGACAAGAACTGTGACACGGTGGGTTGCGGGCGAACTGCCGCGCCAATCGCTTAACGTCACATGTTGCGCAAAACGTTGGCCGCACGGGTAACTCAGCGATTGATGGTCGCACGACACGCTGGGCAGATACACTGTCATCCGGACCAAATTCATAGAGAGGTGTTTGGCCGGGGCAAGACGGTCGGCCGGTGTCGTCAGGCGGTGTATTGCGGCCGAGAACGGGGCGAGCAGTTGTTCTTGCTGACTCGGGTTGCCTATAACCTCACGCGCGTACGTTTACTCACCGGGAAAGCGGTATAGAAGCGCAAATCAGTGAGGAGATTGCATTGGCTTGCCGAGATTGGTGACGTTCGGCATCAGATCGACACGAACTAGGCTGACGCGGCGTTTTTTTGGAAAGGCACGCCGCGCATCGCTGAGGTGCTTCAACAGCCTGCTGTGCCGGCCGTTACCACCACTTTGGTAGCGAATGCAGGGCGAATTACCTGCGGCTTCTCGGGAAAATCTCATTCATTCCTTTGTTGAGGTTGCAGGACATTGCAACCCGAAGATAAATCAGAAAATACCACCGCAGCACGTAGGCAGTGCGTCTCGTGCAGACACATAACTTGCTCCCCATTTTTGAACATTGAGGAACGCGTCTTTTCTCGAAATGTACAGTGCAAAACACGGCATTTATGTCGCATCATCGAACCACTTTGGGTGATGGGTAAGCAGGCGTCGTTTTGGCTTCTCGGTCGCGATGATTGGTCTGGGCGTCTGGATGAAACGCGGAGGCACCGGAATGCGCATCCGAACCGCAATCGGCTTCTTCGATAGCTACGATTTGGTGGCGTCGCAGCATGGCCGTCCAGCGCCGGATGTGTTATTCTCAGCGCCCAACATGGGCGCCCTCTCCGTGGTCGATGCATTTCGGATGTATGCCACTAGCGACGGCGACAAGTCGCATAACAAGCGTTGAGGGTCAAGCGGTATTGGCGAAGTACGCACCGCAGATAGTCAGACGAAACTTCGTGCACTTGACACGAGGAAGCCAAATTGATGACGAACAAGCTATCGAAGCTCATGCAATGGGCCGACAAATATATTGAAGAGTCGGGTGAAGTTGAGCATGTTCCGTGCAGCGGGCTCAGAGTCGCAATCGAACTCTTTGTCATGTTGGCAATCGTACCGATCGCCATCTCTGTGTGCCTCAATGTCGGTTTTGATCGATGAAGATCACGATTTCGCAGGGCGGCCTCGCATTCTCGGTTAGCAAGAAGCTACTGCAACCTTCTGCGGTTGTCTTCATATTGCTGTCGGCCGCCATTCTGAGTGTCATGGTGCTCGGAGATCGCAGCTTACTGCTTGATCAAGACAATTACATCAACTACTTCAAGTTCACGGACATTGATTGGTTTAAGAGCCTCTGGTCAGATAGCTCGTCGCTGCTAAACTTTGCGGCCAGCACGATGACCGAGGAAATTGGATGGCACGTCTGGGTGCTCGCGATCAACTCGATTGGCTTCGACGCAGAGGTTGGGGTACGCATTACGGTCGTCGCGCTAAATGCCGCCATGATCGCCGCGCTTTGGAACACTCGCCGGCCAATATTCGCTTTGTGCTTGTGGGCCATCATTCCTGTCGGCCTCGCAACGATGGGGCTCTTCCAGATTCGCCAGGGCATGGCATTGACGATCGCCATGTATATGGCGCTTCGATGGAAGCGTCCTGGTCTCGGTGCGTTGGTCGCGGCAACGGTCCATACGACGTTTGCCTTTCCGGCACTGTTCTTGCTGATTGCACGGCTCACGCAACGTCGCGGACCGGTAGTTTCTGCCGTCACAAGTATGTCCGTCGGCGTGCTGCTCGCACTGGCTTCGCGAATTCTGTTCGCGAATTTTGGCGGCCGGCGGGTAGCAGAGTATCGCGACCTCGAACTCACATTCAATGCTGCGTATGTTGTTGCATTGACCGTCTATATGATAGTCCCAATGATGATCCTCTATCATTGGAAAATAGTACGACAGCAACAGGCTCGTGACTTCATAGTGAATCGACTCGCCGTGATGCACCTTGGGCTTATTTCCTTTCTGGTGACGGCATTCTTCGTTTTCCCATTCGCGATGAGTCGAATCGGCTACTATGCGCCAGTGATGGTCGCATTTCTGTTACCTGAGGTCCGTGTAAAGCATCAGATCGGTTTATGGCTTGCGTCGCTCGTGATGATGATGGTCATGTATGACGTCGTGAAAAACTTCTTCTCCGGCGTGTACTCGTACTTTCTATGACGCGTCAATGCCGCTGAACGTAGCATTGACGGTCACCCGCAGCTACATCATTCGCCTATTGGTTTTCGATCGATCGCAAATACGCACGTAGTACTTGCGATCAGATCTTTATTTATGCGGCCCCACGGTTTGCTATGCATCCAACGTCACCGCGGCTTTGAATCTGGCCGTCACGCCGGTTCCCGAAGCGTGCACACGTACGATGCGGCCGCGGCTGCTGCCGGGTTCACGCTGAACTGATTGCCGAGGTCAGGGAGAAGGACCGGGAAGCGAGTGAACGAAACCGGGAACTCCGCTACCGGCGGCCTCGTATCGACCAACTCACCTACGGGATATCGATCCTTAAACACCAACAGTTCGGCCGACGCAGCGAATGGCTCAATAGTGAACAGATGAGCCTGCTCGACGCGGCCATCAATGGTGACCTGGTTGCCATCGAGATGGAGCTCAAACAGCTCGAGCCGACACGACTTGAAGGGCAACGCGAGCAGCCGAAACGGGCGCCGCGCCACCGCAACTGCCGCGCACCGACATTTATCACGAACCGGGCAGCAGGATCTGCCAGTGCGGCTGCGAGCGCATGCGCATCGGCGAGGACGTGAGCGAGAAGCTGGACTACACGTCGGGCGTGATCACGGTGGAACGGCGCACGGCCGCCGTCATGCTTGATCCGCTCGGCGCAACTGAACGTGCTCGATCCACTTGCCTATCTGAGCGACGTCCTGACTCGCTTGCCGACCCACAAGGCCAGCGACATCGATGCGCTGCTGCCGCATCGCTGGCCTCACTGGGGGCGAGGCAGGGTAAGCCGATCCGGGTTGCGTAAAGTGTTCGTACGGAAGATTGGCTCGGGAGGCGGGGCTACCACATGCACTCATCGTTGCCCATGAACCATTCGTGGCACTAGACCTTGCAAGTTAATGCAAATGCAATGATCAATTGCCCTAGTTCGCGCATGCTTCAAGTCAATAGCATCGTAAAAGAAGATATGAATAGCACGATGAGCGAAATGCCCGCAGCATACATAAATCTGCGAAGCCGCTTGAGCTTTTCCCGCTCGGTGTTCCCTCTGGCCCTGCGTGGTTGAAACTCAAGATGGAAGTACCTTCCTTCATGACGGCTGCTTACCCAAATTGCCGCGTGCACGCTATAAATCACGTACGCGACAACAATCAATGCCGCCACCTTCGAGATGGCGGACAGCAAGAGATCCATGGGTCATCCCCGTTGCGTGTGGTACGGCTAATGGTACAACGGATAATCAATTCGTGAGAAATATTTCGGCAAATTGTCTGTTCCAGACATTGCGGGACGTGGCGAATCGATATGAAAGACTCGTGAATTTTGTCACGAATGGCGGCGGAAATCGTTTGCGTAAATTGTCTTCAGGATTGTAAGCAAGATAAATTTGAATCTCTGCCCCAAAATGGTTCATGTGATTCAATGCGAGTGAATGCATCCGTTCCAGCGCCGCATTCGCGATGCGGGCAGTGCGGTGAATGATGCGACATGCATTCAAGCGAGCGCCATGCACCGAATCGACTATTCGATGTCAACCTGATTGCCGGGAATCCGTCCGCCCGCCGATGAAGGGCGGCAATCTCCCCCCTCCCGTCTTTGCTCCAGGGCTCGCGCTTCAGCGCAACGTCGTCTCGATACGCGTACCGCGCTTGATGAAGAGTGTCACTGGTGTCTTCTCGCAAATCTCCGCGAGGCGTTGCCGCTGCGCGTCGTCGAGCGGACCGTCAACCGTCACCATGCGGCGCACGTACTGCAGCCCTTCGCGGTCGACGTGGAGTTCGGTGCGCACGTCGATGCGCGCGGCCGGCCATGTCTTGCGCTGCATGTACATCCGCAGCGTCGCGGCCGTGCATTGCGCGAGACCCGCCAGCACGAACTCGAAGGGCGCAGGCCCGCGATTGCTGCCGCCTTCGCGTTCTCCTTCGTCACCCGTCAACGCATGCGAACCGGCGTGCAGGTTAACGACAAAGTCGGGCGCATCGGCCTCGAGGACGGCAGCGGCGTGAATGAGCGACATTGCGGATCTCCGGAGAAAGGTGGCGGACGAGCCCGCTTCGCGCGGCCGTCAGTTCCGCCAGCATACCGCTTCACCCGGTCGGTGTGCGCCAGTGTGCAGGCAGCGCGGCACCGTCCCCGGCAACGTTGCGAACGAGCACGCCGACGCGCTCGCGAAACCATTGATGCGCGCGGTCCGCTTCGCGCGTTTCGTGCCAGTACGCGAGGATCGGGAACGGCTTCAGCCGCAGCGGCAGCGGCCGGACGGCGATCGGTAGCAGCGCCGTCATCCGCAGCGCGTACGAGTGCGGCAGCGTGAGCAGCAGATCGCCGGCCGCCGCGATCTGGCAGGCCGCGAAGTAATGCTGGCAGACGATCTGGATATGGCGGAAGCGGCCGTCGTTGCTGAGCAGCACGTCGAGCGACTGGGGTTCGCCGAGCGACGACACCGCGATGTGCCGCGCGTCGAAGTAGTCGTTGCGCCGCAGCGGCGCGCTCGCGAGCGGATGGTCGCGTCGCATCGCGACGACGAGCGTTTCGTCGAGCAGGTACTCGCTCGCGATATGCGGGCCGGTCGGCAGGCGGCGCTCGATGACGAGATCGAGGTTGCCGGACGCGAGCTCGCGCTCGATGTCGCGGACCGGCACGTGCCGGCTGGCGACCTTCAGGCCCGGCGACTCCTGCGCGAACGCGGCGACGAGCTGCGGCAGTGCGATCGACTCGAGCACGTCGCGGAAACCCACGACAACGTCGAGGTCAAGGGTTGCCGGATCGAAGGCAGTCTGCGCGCGCGCGGCGCCTTGCAGCCCCTTCAGATGGCGCTGGACCTCCGCGATGACCGAGCGGGTACGCTCGGTCGGCACGACGCGGTTGCCCTGGCGGATGAACAGCGGATCGTCGAAATGTGCGCGCAGCCGGTTGAGCGCATGCGTCACGGCGGGCTGCGTGAGGTGCAACGCGCGGGCAGCGGCGCTGATGCCGCCATGCATGTAGACGGCATCGAGCACGCGGAACAGGTTCAGGTCGAGGCGGTGGTCGGAAGGCACGGGCAGCGTGGAGGCAATGGGGCGGTGACCGATTCTAATTGATGCGCGTCGGCCGGCCGCCGCGTCGCGGCTATCCGGGAGCCGCCGGGAATGCCGTCCCCGGCGCCGCCGCATTTGATTGCGATACCGTTTGCCGATGTTCTTCGATTTTGGCGATGCGGAAACGTTTGCGATTTGCGCGAAAGGCAATTGAACCAGAGGATGATTTAAATCGGACAAATATTTAGATACGTGAAAAATCGGATCGATACGCGTGTCGATCGGCGCGGATTGCACGAGACCGACGGCCCGGCAAATGCCGGAATCGTCCGGCTCGGCGCGGGGTGATGCGATTCGAGGTATCGGCAGCCAAGCGAGTTAATGATCTTTCGTGCAACTTGCTGATGGAAGGCCGGTCCAGCTGGATATCCTGTAATAATCCGCCATAACACGGTCGCTGGCCGACAATATTAACTGCTGGATCGCTGCTTGGACTATGATGTGTCGCTTTAGAATCGCCATCCGATTAAGCGCATGGATTAAATCAAAATAGAGGCGCGGATGGTTCGAGAGTCATAATTAGAAGACTGAGAGAGTCGGGGGCTTGGCAAGTGGACGCAGAAGATCAACGGATGGTCGTCATTTTTTTGAGCGCGGGATTTTCACTGGCTCAAGCAGCACGTCTCGGAGAAGCCTTCAATCTCGCCAACCGCATGCAGGCGCTCGGCACCGCTTACCAGCTCGAGTTCGTGTCTGCGGCCGGCGGGCTGCTGCAGTCTTCGTCGGGCGTGAAGATCGCCACCGCCGCGCTCGACGACACGCATGGCCGGCGCGCGCACGCGTTCTTTCATCTTCATGGCGATCGCGCGGTCGTCACCTGGAGCGATGCGCTGCAGCGCCGGTTGACCGACATCCGCGCGAATGCCCGCTGGATCGCCGATGCGATGAAGCTTTCCGAGATCGTTGCGTCGAAACCGGCGGCCGGCTCATCGAGTCTCGTGTCGGCGCCGGCGACGTCCGGGCAGCCGGGCGACGACGTATTTGCCGCGGTCCTGGACATGTTCGGCAGCGATCTCGGCGAGGGCGTCGCGCAGGACATCGGCCACAATGTATCGCGACCGGTCGACCAGCGCTACGCGCAGTCGATGTGGGCGATCCGCGAACTGAGCGCGAGCCCGTCGATTCGCACGTCGGTGCAGCAACTGCGCGCACAGAGCGTCAACCGGATCTCGATCGCGAGCACCGCGGAATCGGTCGCAATGAGCGAGCGCAATTTTCTCCGGCGCTTCAAGAAGGAAATCGGCGTGACGCCGACGGAATTCGTGCTCAACGTGCGCCTCGAGCGCGCGTGCCACATGCTGATCCATACGAGCCTGCCGGCCGACAAGGTCGCCCGGCGCACGGGGCTCGGCAGCGGCGAGCGCCTTGCGAAACTCTTCCGGCAGTGTCTGGCGATGTCGCCGACCGAATACCGCACGACCGAGCGGGAACGGCTCGCGAAGGCCGGCAGCGATCCGGCCGGCGCGCCGGACGCCGAATGGCCGCGCATCATCGCGTCGGGCGGACGCTGAGCACGACGCATGGGCCGGTGTCGGCGGCGGTCGCGGCTGCCCGTAGAATGGCCCTATCGCGACCCGACTTCCGGCTTCCATGTCCTTTCTTCCCACCACCGCCACGGCGCCGTTCTGTCCCTCCGAAGTCAAGGGCAGCATCACGATCGACGCCGGCGCGTCCCGCTGGGCGAAGCTGAAGCGCTTCTTCGGCCCCGGCCTGCTCGTCGCGATCGGCTACATGGACCCCGGCAACTGGGCCACCGACATCCAGGCAGGCTCGCAGTTCGGCTATTCGCTGCTGTGGGTCGTCGCCTTCTCGAGCCTCGCGGCGATCTTCCTGCAGATGCTCGCCGCGCGCCTCGGCCTCGTCGCCGGCAAGGACCTCGCGCAGGCGAGCTACGACCGCTACGGCTCGCTGGGGCGCGTCGTCCAGTGGGTCACCGCCGAGGTGTCGATCGTCGCGTGCGACATCGCCGAAGTGCTCGGCTGCGCGCTCGCATTCAAGCTGCTGCTCGGCGTGCCGATCGCCTGGGGGATCGTGCTGACCGCGCTCGACACGATGATCGTGCTGGGCCTGCAGGGCAAGGGCTTTCGGCAGATCGAGGCGATCGTGCTCGGCCTGATCGGCACGATGGCGTTCTGCTTCGTCGCGCAGGTCGCGATGGTGCCGCCCGACTGGCATGCGGTGTTCAAGGGCCTCGTGCCGGGCGACCCCGGCCACGACCGCAAGGACGCGATCGTGCTCGCGCTCGGCATCGTCGGCGCGACGATCATGCCGCACAACCTGTACCTGCACTCGTCGGTCGTGCAGACGCGGCACGTCGTCGGCGGCGCGCGCGGGATGATCCGCGACACGCTCGCGCTCGTGCGCGTCGACACCTTCGTGTCGCTGTTCGTCGCGATGCTCGTCAATGCGGCGATCCTGATCGTCGCCGGCGCCGCGTTCCATGCGACCGGCCAGACCAACGTCACCGACATCGAGCAGGCGTACCGGCTGATCACGCCGCTCGTCGGCGGGGCGGCCGCGCTGCTGTTCGGCATCGCGCTGCTCGCGTCCGGGCAGAGCTCCACGCTGACGGGCACGATCGCCGGCCAGGTGATCATGGACGGCTTCCTGCGCATGAAGATTCCGTGCTACCAGCGCCGGCTGATCACGCGCGGGCTCGCGCTCGTTCCCGCGCTGATCGGCGTGCTGTGGCTCGGCGATCGCGCGGTCGGCCAGCTGCTCGTGTGGAGCCAGGTGCTGCTGAGCCTGCAGCTGCCGTTCGCGATGTGGCCGCTGATCCGTTCGGTCAGCGACCGCTCGACGATGGGCGAGCATGCGATCGGCAGGCGGATGCAGGTCGCCGCGTGGGCGCTGTTCGCCGTGATCTCGGGCACGAACCTGCTGTTGATCACCGGCGTCGCGGGCTGACAGTCGGGCTGAAACTCGGGCTGACATCGGGGTGACGAGCGGGCTGACACGCCGGTTGAAACGCCGGCCGACATCGGGGCATTGCGTGCGTGTGCGTTAGACTGCAAGTCTTTTCAGCAGTAACGCGATGTTCGATATGTGGAGCGAAATCAGCAACATCGGCGATGCCGCCCTGACATTGCCGATCGCCGTCACCTGCGCCGCGTGGCTCGCGCTGTTCGACTGGCGCATTGCGGTCCGCTGGATCGCACTGCTGGCGGCAGGCATGAGTGTCGTCGGTGCAACCAAGATTCTTTACGCAGGGTGCGGAATCGGCATCCCTCAGTTCGATTTTCGCGTGATCAGCGGTCATACGATGCTGTCGACGTCGGTGTGGACCGTGGCGGCTTCCATGTTGTGGCAGGCGTTCCGCGCCGGGAAACTGCCCGGCGTGCTCATCGGCCTGAGCGTCGGCGCGATGACGGCGGTCGCGCGCGTATTCGACCATTCGCATACGTTTCCCGAAGTCGTCGCAGGCTGGGTGCTCGGCGCGTCGGTCGCGCTGGCCTTCCTGCGCGCTTACGATCGCGTGGAGAAAAAGCCGTTTTCGCCGCGGGTGGCCGCGATCAGCCTGTTCCTCATATCGGGCATCGCTTACGGGCACCGTGCGCCTTTCCAGCAAATGATCGATACGCATTCGCCGCAGCTCTGCGCGTTCGTGCGCTCGACGTCGTCGGACCGGTTCTGACGGCGGTTGCCATCCCCATGGCGAAAGGCCCGCCGGCTTGCCCGTAACGTGGCCGCGCAGCGCATGCGCGGTGCGTCGCGCCACGATCGCGGCCGGCGCGCCGACGGTCATCAATTCGGTCTATGACCGGACATAACGAATATTCATTTCATCGATTGGTGCCGTTCGCGTACGCTGCCTGTCATTCGACGATGCCGACCGGCATGATCGTCTCGATATACTCGTGAACCACGCGGCGTCGGCCGCGGCGTCGAATCATGATCGGGAGTGGGACAGATGACAGCAGTTTCTTCACGCCTTGCAGGCAAGTGCGCATTCATCACCGGCGCGTCGGGCGGCCTCGGCCGCGCGATTGCGCGCCGCATGGTCGAGCAGGGCGCGCGGGTGTTCGTGACGGACATCGTCGACGCGGCGGTGCTCGACGCATTCACGCAGGAACTCAACGCCGGCCGCACTGCGCCGCTCGCGTTCTCCGCAACGCAGGACGTGCGCGACGACGCACGCTGGCAAGCGCTGCTCGCGCAGGCTAACGACGCGATGGGCGGCCTGTCGGTGCTCGTCAACAACGCGGGCGTCGGCTCGGTCGGCGCGCTCGACCAGCTCGAACTGAAGGAATGGCGGCGCGTGATGGAGATCAACGTCGAGAGCATCGTGCTCGGCTGCAAGTACGCGATGCCGTACCTGAGCGCGAGCCGGCCCGCGTCGATCATCAATATCTCGTCGGTCGCCGCGTTCAAGGTCGAACCCGAGTTCACCGCGTACAACGCATCGAAGGCGGCGGTCGCGTCGCTGACCAAGTCGGTCGCGATCGACTGCGCGCGCCGGGAGCTCGACGTGCGCTGCAATTCGATCCATCCGGCGTTCATCCGCACGGGCATCGTCGAGCCGCTGTTCAAGCAGCTCGGCGAGCGCGACGCGACGCGCAGGCTCGCGCGCGGCATTCCGATGCGGCGCCTCGGCGAGCCGGACGACGTCGCGCATGCGGCCGTCTATCTCGCGTCCGACGAGAGCCGCTTCGTAACGGCCGCCGAGCTCGTGATCGACGGCGGCATGTGCGCGGTCTGACGCGCGCGATCTGATCGGGCGCGCGTGCATCGCGCGCGTCGCTGCTCGTTTGTTTGGCTCGGCCAATCGGCGCTCCTCGCTTCTTGCCTGCACCCCGCAGGAAGTCCCGTTGGGGGAGCGATTTCGGGCATTCGCATGTGCGTTCTTTATGTAAATAAACAGACCCTGGAACCATGGAGGAGAACATCGTGTCGACGCTCGTCAACCGTCAACTGCTGCTGAAGACGCGTCCGGAAGGGCGCGTCGGCCGCGAACACTTCTCGTTCGTCGAGACGCCGGTGCCGGCGCTCGGCGACGGCGAAGTGCTGGTGCGCGTGCTGTACCTGTCGATGGACCCGACCAATCGCGTGTGGATGAGCGACATCCCGCAGTACCTGCCGCCCGTCGCGATCGGCGAAGTCATGCGCGCGCTCGGGATCGGGCGCGTCGTCGCGTCGCGTTCCGCCGCCTTCGCGGAGGGCGATCTCGTGCAGGGGCTTGTCGGCTGGCAGGACTACGCGGTCGTGCCGGCCAGCGAGGCCGCGCAGCTCGTGAAGCTGCCCGCGCAGTCGGGCCTGCCGCTGCCGACGCTGCTCGGCGCGTGCGGGATGAGCGGGCTGACCGCGTATTACGGCCTGACCGAGATCGCGCCGGTGCAGCCGGGCGAGACGCTCGTCGTATCGGCCGCGGCCGGCTCGGTCGGGTCGATCGCCGGGCAGATCGGCAAGATCCACGGCGCGCGTGTGGTCGGGATCGCGGGCGGGGCGGACAAGTGCCGCTACCTGACGGACACGCTCGGCTTCGACGCGGCGGTCGACTACAAGGCCGACGATTTTCGCCAGCAACTGAAGGCGGCGACGCCGGATGGCGTGCACGTGAACTTCGAGAACGTCGGCGGCGACGTGATGCGCGCGGTGCTGTCGCGGATGGTGATCGGCGGGCGCGTCGCGCTGTGCGGCACGATCGCGAACTACAACAGCGGACGCGCGGCCGACGACGTCAGCGTGCTGATCTCGAAGCGGCTGACGATGCGCGGCTTCCTGATCCTCGACTATCGCAACAGCCGCGAGGCCGTGCAGACGCTCGCGGGCTGGCTGCGCGACGGCCGGCTGAAGGCCGAGGAAACCGTCGCGGACGGGCTCGAGAATGCGCCTGACGTGCTGAATCGCCTGTTCGACGGCGATCATCGCGGCAAGCTCGTGCTGCGGGTCGATCCGAACGCGTAAACGGGGCGGGGGGCGGGCGGCGCGCGCAATGGGGGCGGGTGCCGCTCGGGGTTGCCGATGCGGACGGGGCGCAAGTGTTCGCCCGATTGTCACGCAGCGGCAGATCGGGCTGTTGTCCGATCGGGCTGAGTCGCGTGCACGTGCGCATGCGTCTGCCCGATTGTCATGGAATGTCATATCGGGCTGTTGTCTGATTGGTCGAGTCTGGATTTAGGACTTGTCTAATATCCGATCCCGGCGCATTTCCCTAAAGTAATTGCCAACACCTGAGGCGGCGTCGCGCAATCGTGATGCCGCCGTTCTCGATTGGTTGGCAGAGGGAGGGCGGCAGATGCGGACAACATTGCAGCGGGCAGCGACGGCAATCACGAATGCGACTGGCGCGGCGCGAAGCGGCAACACGTGCCGGACGTCTCGCAACCCGGCGTGGCATGCGATGCTCGCCGGAATGTGCATTGCGCTCGTCGCATCGGGCGTGTGCGCGGCGGAGCGCCATGCGCCGGGATTGGCATCGCCCGACCGGTTATTCGAAACCAGCGGGCGATAATTTACTGCGATTGCGATTGCGATTGCGATTGCGATTGCACACCGCACGGCACTACGCTACGCATCACGCATCACGCATCACGCATCACGCATCACGCAACACGCAACACGCATCACGCCGACGGCGCGGCCCGCCCGTCACTCGCCCTGTTCGGCGCGCGCGAAGATGTCCCAGCTCGCCATGAACAGCGCGGCGACGAGCGGCCCGATCACGAAGCCGTTGATGCCGAACAGCGCCATCCCGCCGAGCGTCGAGATCAGCACGACCCAGTCGGGCATCTTCGTGTCCTTGCCGACGAGGATCGGACGCAGCAGGTTGTCGACGAGGCCGATCACGCCGACGCAGAACGCGACGAGGATCACGCATTTCCAGATCTCGTCGATCATCAGGAAGTAAAGCGCGGCCGGCACCCACACGAGGCTCGCGCCGATCGCGGGCAGCAGCGACAGGAACGCCATCAGCGAGCCCCACAGCACGACCCCCTCGATCCCGAGAATCCAGAAGATCAGTCCGCCGAGTGCGCCCTGCACGAGCGCAACCGCGATGTTGCCCTTCACGGTTGCGCGCACGACCGTCGTGAACTTCGACAGCAGCAGGTTCTTGTGTTCGTCGTCGAGCGGCAGCGCGCGGCGCACGCGACGGCCGATCTCGCCGCCGTCGCGCAGCAGGAAGAACACCATGTACAGCATCACGCCGAAGCTGACGATGAACTGGAACGTGTTCTGGCCGATGCTGAGTGCCTGGGCCGCGGCGAACTGGCTGATTTGCGCGGCGCCGTCGGTCAGCTTCTTCTGGATGCCGGGGAGGTTGGTCAGCCCGTATTTCTGCAGCAGATTCTGGATCGACGTCGGCAGCGCGTGGATGATGTCGTGGAAGTACTGCGAGTAATTCGGCTGCGCGCTCTTGATCTCCTGGTAGACGTACGCGATTTCCTGCACGAGCGTCGCGGCGACGAACACGAGCGGCAGGATCACGATCAGGATGATCAGCGTCATCGTCAGGAGTGCGGCGAGATTGCGCCGCTTGCCGAAGCGGGCCGCCAGCCAGCGCTGCACGGGCTGGAACAGGATCGCCAGGATGGTCCCCCAGAACACCGCGCCGAAGAAGGGCGCGAGGATCCAGCAGAGTCCGATGGTGACGACGATCAGCAGGAAGTGAAAGAATTTTTGGTGGTCGTTTCCGCTATCCATGATGGCATTCGCGTGAAGGTGAAGTCTGAAGGCCCGGCGCGCGTCCGGGACGGCCCGAACCGGAGTATGCCCGCAAAGGCGCCGCTGTCATAGGTGGGCCGTCGTGCACAGACGAAAACGCCGCGACCGAAGCCGCGGCGCTGCCGTAGAGCGGATGCGGCGTCGCGCCGCATCGCATTACGTCGTCAGATGCTGAGTTTCGAGACCTTCGTGCCGTTCACCGACAGGTCGCCCATCAGGCCGGCGTTGGTCAGCACCAGCACTTCGACGGGCGCGGTGGCCGTGGTCGTGTCGACCGCGCCGTTCGCGCCGACCTTGACGACCGCGACCGACGCGTCGGCGCCGGCCGACCAGCCATCCGATCTGCGGAACGTGTCGAGCGAATCCTGCGTCATGAACAGGAACACGATCGCCTTCGATTGCGCGCCGGCCTGCAGGCCGACGGACAGCGACGACGTGTTGTAGTAGCCGACCGTCGCGCCGCCAACGCGCAGCGCGCCGTTGCCGGACTGGCCGCCGACGATCAGGCCGGCCTGCAGCACGTTCGGGAACACGAGGACGCCGCGCGACTTCGAGACGAGCTCACGCGAACCGGGCACTGTCGAATAGAGGCGCGACAGCGTCGCATTCACGCTCGCATCGATCGATTCGCGTTTGGACGCACTCGCGGCGGGGGGCGGATTCTTGTCGGGCGTGGTGGTGCAGCCGGCGAGGGCGAGGCTGCCGAGCACCACGGCCGCTGCGGCTTTCATCACGAGAGTCTTTTGCATGCTGGTTCTCCTTCGTTTCGGGGTGAGAGCGGCACGAGCGCCGGCCTCGATCATCGGCGCGCAAGTAGCATTCCCGCTACGAGTGCGAGGCCGGCGACGGCGCCCGCGGTCCGCCACGGGTTGTCGTGCACGACCTGCGACACGCGCTCGGCGGAATCGCGCAGCCGGGCGGTTGCCGAATGCGACGCGATATCGAGCGTGTTGCGCGCCTCGTCGAGACGCGACTGCACGCGCTTGCGCAACGCGGCGATGTCGCCGTCGCCATCGTTTTTCAGCAGATCTTCGAGCTCGTCGACGAGCTCGCGCAGATCGTCCTTCACGTCCGCATGCAGGTCGCGCGCGGCAGCGCGCGTGGTGCGTCCCATGCGGCGGCCGGTGCGGCGGATGTCCGACAGGCCGCGGTCCAGCTTGTGCTCGATCGAGTCGGTGAGCGCCATGGTGATCATCCTCCTTTGAACCAAGCAAATTGAAGATAAGAAGATTCGCTGCAATCTGTGTGATTCTTTCAAAGCGGGGGAGTTTCGAGATAAAAAATCGAATCGTCGGCGCATAGCCCGGAGAGCCCCGCCGGTCCTGACGCAGCGGGGGAGAGTTTTTTTTTCGTCGAGCGGGCACGTGGTATGCGCATGATTTGCGCGCATGCCGCAGAAGTCGCCGATCGAGTAAAAGCGACGCGAGCTGAAAGATGTGCCGGTAATTTCGTAATAGTTTCGATTCCTGAAGGCGAGCCGAGGCGTCGGCGGCGCGAGATGACGACGTGAGCCTGCCGGCATCGGCCGGCACGCGCCGGTTCATGCGCGGCCTCGCGTGTGCCGCACGGCGACGCCGGCGACGGCCGCAAGCGCAAGCAACAACCATGCGTCGGTGCCGCCCGCGCGCGTCGAACCTGCGCCCGTGCCGTCGGCCGTGATGCCGTCCGGGCCGGCCGACGTGTCGCGATCGGCGAGCGCGAGATCGATCATCACCGGATCATGGTCGGACGCACGGTACGAATCCGGTGCGTAGTAGCTCGATTGCTGCTCCGGTGTCTTGTAATCCGTCGTGTATTGCAGCGCGACCGGCTCGTCGGCGTTGGTGTGCCACTCATGCACGGCCTTCACGCGTGCGGCCAGCGCCGGTGTCGCGAGCGCGTGATCGAGATAGCCCGCTTCGCCGCCGAATACATAGCTGTATGCATCGTCGCCGAGAAAGCGTGCGGTGAGATTCACGAAGCCGCGCGTCTCGAGCGCGCGGATCGGGTCCTCCTTCGCGTAGCTGTTCAGGTCGCCGATCAGCAGCACGCCGTCGGCTGCCGCGCCGGTCGGCGTGCCCGCGAGCCAGTCGGCGATGCGCTCGGCCGCGCGCGTGCGCGTCGCGTTCCAGCAGCCCTGGCCGTCTGCCTGGTCGAGATCCGCGCCGGTCGCCTTCGGGCAGTTCTTCGATTTCAGGTGATTGACCGCAATCGTGACCGCGCGGGTGCCGCCGATGCGGCGGAACGTCTGGGCGAGCGGCTGGCGGTTCAGGCTGTCGATCTCGAGCGTGGCCGCGCGGCCGGTCGGTTCGACCGTGCGGCTGTCGTACAGCATCGCGACTGCGATCGCATCGCCGCCGAGGCGGGGCGTGCCCGGCTCGACCACGCGCCAGTGGTCGCCGAGCTGTGCCGCGAGACGCCGCACCGCGCTCGCGTCGCCATAGCCGTTGTTCGCGATTTCCATCAGGCCGATCACGTCGGCGCGCATCGCGCGCAGCGTCGCGACGATCTTCGCCTCCTGCCGCGCGAACCCGGCCGGCGTCTTCGCGCCGCGGTTGCCGGGATCGTCGAAGCCGCCGCCGTGGCCGTCGCCGTTGAAGTAGTTCTGCACGTTGAACGATGCAACCCGGAGGTCGGCATCGGCGTGGCGCGCCGGCGCGTCGCGACGCGGATTCGCGGCCGGATTGAATGCGGGTGCGGCCGCGCCCGGCACCGGTTGCAGCCGCCACGCGTTGTAGCGCATCTCGAGCACGCCCTCGACGCCGCGCACCGTATAGCCCGCGCGCAGCGTGTTCGCGGCGCTCAGCGCGGGCGGCGGGTAGCGCACGGTCGCGGGATTCTGCTGGTTCGAGCCGTCGTCGAGGACGATCCGGTTGCGCGCATTCGCGTCCGCCTGCGCGGCGGCCTGTGCCGGCACGACGAGATGCGTCGGCGTGCGCAGCCGGCCGTTGCTGAGCACGACGCTGCCGTAGCGGCCGAGTTCGTAGGTATCGCTGACCGTCAGCGTCTGCGGCAGCCGCACCAGCATGCCCTCGTACGCGGCGAATGCCGTCGCGGACGCGACGGGCAGCGTGAGCTTGGCCGGCGTGACCGTCTGCCCGCGTGCGCAGACCGCAATGCCGCCCGACAGCGTGAGCTGCGTCTGGCCGTATTTCTCCTCGATCTTGCCGGTCACGTGAACGAGATCGCCGGCCGTGGCGCGCGCTTTCGGCGCGTAGACGAACAGGCCTTCCGACACGCCCGGCCGGTGGCGGTGTTGCGCGTCGGCCTGCTGGACGAAGAATCCGCCGAAGCCGTCGGCACCGCCGAAATCCGCGGTGACGACGGCTTCGAGCGACGTCGTCTGTCCGGCCAGCGGCGACGGGCCGCCGTGGCCCCGGATCTCGGCGATGAGCGACGCCGCGCCGCCGCAGGCGGCACTGACCGGCAGCGCGGCGAAGGTAGCGTGGGGCGAAATGGCCAGCGACAGCGCAAGGGTGAACGATGAAAGCGAGCGACGCATGGGGCGATCCTGACGGGGCGAATCCGAAAAATGGGTAACGCATGCTGACAGCAAAATGTAATGAAGTGACATGAATATGCCGTCCGGCCAGTGCCGATCGGCCAGCGATGCCGCGGTTTGCCGCCGGATGCTGCAACATGCTGATGCGTAGCGGCCGCATGCAAGATGTCGAGGCTCGCGCTGCGCCTGCTTGCCTGCGCTCGTGCGCAGGTCCGTTTACGCGAGAACCCGACGAAATGACTGACATCTGGCCATCGCCATCGCCATCGCTTTCCCGCGCGGCAGCCGCGTATTGCAAAGGCATGCGGTTCGATGCCGGCTGGCTTGCGGTCTGCGTGGCCGTGATTGGCCTGCAGTGCCTGCCAGCAGCGAGCGCAGGGCTGCTCGTCTACGACCGCGCGGCGATCTCGTCAGGGCAGGTGTGGCGTGTTGCAACCGGCCATTTCGTGCATCTCGGCTGGGCGCACGCGTGGCTCAACGCCGCGTGCCTGGCCGCATGCGCGTCGCTGGCGGGCTGGATCGCGGGCGTCGCATGGGCTTGGGTGACGGCGTACCTGCCGCGTCGCCGCCATGCGGTCGAATGGAGCGTCGTACCTCACCGGCTCAAAATAGCGGATCATCTGCCGCGAACCGCAAGCACGACGCGCGAAGCACGCGCCGCATCGAAACGTCGAAACCGACGGCCGATCCGTGCGTCGATCACCGGCCACCAGACCGCCACCCCGCCACCCCATTCCGAGGAGAGATTCATGACTTACATGCTGTTGATTGTCGAACCGATCGACCAGCGCGCCGAACGCACGCTGGCCGAAGGGCAGTCGCTCTACGCGCGGATGCAGGATTTCGCGGAAGGCCTGAAGGCGCGCGGCGTGCTGCGCGCGGTCGAGTCGCTCGAACGGACGGACCGCGCGACGCGCGTGCAGGTGCGCGACGGCGAGGCACACATCACCGACGGGCCGTTCGCGGAGGCCAAGGAGATGGTCGGCGGCTTCTTCCTCGTCGACGTCGACACGCACGCGGAAGCGGTCGAGATCGCGCGCCAGTGCCCGGCCGCGCAGTGGTGCACGGTCGAGGTGCGCGCGGTCGGCCCGTGCTTTCTCTGATCTAGGTGCTTACCCTGATTTGTCGTAAAGGACGTCGATCCGGAGATCATTCGCGCGTCGTCCGGATAAGGCGCCGCCGCCGGCGTCCCACACAACTGAAACCAGGAGCGAACGATGCGATTCATGATCATGGTGCGGGCGAATGCCGTCAGCGAGTCCGGCGCACCGCCGGACAACCGGCTGGTCGAGGTGATGACGACCTATCACGAGGAACTGGCAAAGGCCGGCGTGCTGCTCGACGCAACGGGCCTGATGCCGAGCGCGAAGGGCTGGCGCGTGCGCTATGTGCGCGGCAAGGGCACGGTGATCGACGGCCCGTTCGCCGAGACGAAGGAACTGATCGCCGGCTATACGCTGATCCAGGTGCGCTCGCGCGACGAGGCGCTCGAATGGTCGCGCCGCTTCCCGGCGCCGTTCGGCGCGGAGATGGACTGCGAGATCGAGGTGCGCCAGCTGATGGAGCTGGACGATCTCACGCCGAGCGACGCGGTCGAACGGTTCCGCGAACTGCAAGCCGCCCGCGGCAACGCCGTTTGATCGCGGACCCGCCAGGAGCGCACATCATGCACAAGCAGATCTTCATCAACCTGCCGGTGGCCGACCTGCCGCGCGCGCAGGCGTTCTACGCGGCGCTCGGCTTCGAGCCGGTGCCCGCGTACACGAACGACCAGGGCGCCTGCATCCGGATCAGCGATGCGATCTTCGCGATGCTGCTCGTCAGGCCGTTTTTCCAGACCTTCACCGACAAGACGATCGTCGATGCGGCAACCCACGTGCAGGTGCTGCCGTGCCTGTCGTGCGAGAGCCGCGGCGAAGTCGATGCGGTGGTTGCAAACGCGCGCGCGGCGGGCGGCACGGCGCCGCGTCCGCCGCTGGAATATCCGGGAATGTACGGGCATGCGTTTGCGGACCCGGACGGCCACGTGTGGGAGCTGACGTATATGGCGCAGGACGCGGCCGCGCAGGGGCCGGCGTCGTGACGCATGCGGCCACGCATCGTGCGATCGAGGCCGTCTGGCGGATCGAGGCGCCGAAGATCATCGCGCGGGCCGCGCGGGTGGTGCGCGACGTGGGCGTCGCGGAGGAGCTTGCGCAGGACACGCTCGTCGCGGCGCTCGAGCACTGGCCCGTCGACGGCGTGCCGGACAATCCCGCTGCGTGGCTGATGACGGCCGTGAAACGGCGCGCGCTCGACCGGGTCCGCCAGGAGTCGCTGCACGCGGCGAAGCGCGACCAGCTCGGCCATGAACTCGACGCGCTGCAAGCGCATGTCGTGCCCGACATTGCGGACGCGCTCGCCGATGCGCGCGACGACGACATCGGCGACGACCTGCTGCGGCTGATCTTTACCGCTTGCCACCCGGTGCTGTCGAAGGACGCGCGCGTCGCGCTGACGCTGCGGCTGCTCGGCGGGCTGACGACGGCCGAGATCGCGCGCGCGTTCCTCACGCCCGAGCCGACGATCGCGCAGCGGATCGTGCGCGCGAAGCGCACGCTGGCGGCGGCGCACGTGCCGTTCGAGGTGCCGGCCGCCGACGCGCGGCCGGCTCGGCTCGCGTCGGTGCTCGAAGTGATCTACCTGATCTTCAACGAAGGCTATGCGGCAACCGCCGGCGACGACTGGACGCGTCCGGCGCTGTGCGACGAAGCGCTGCGGCTCGGCCGCGTGCTCGCGGGGCTCGCGCCGGACGACAGCGAGGTGCACGGGCTCGTCGCGCTGATGGAGCTGCAGGCGTCGCGGATGCGTGCGCGCACCGACACGCAGGGCCGTCCGGTGCTGCTGCTCGACCAGGACCGCAGCCGCTGGGATCCGTTGCTGATCCGGCGCGGCCTTGCCGCGCTCGAGTGCGCGGCGAAGCTCGGCGGCGTGCGCGGACCGTATGCGCTGCAGGCGGCGCTCGCGGCCTGTCATGCGCGGGCGCGGCATGCAGCGGAGACCGACTGGGCGCAGATCGTCGCGCTGTACGACGCGCTCGCGGAAGTCGCGCCGTCGCCCGTCGTCGAGCTGAACCGCGCGGTCGCGGTGGGGATGGCGTTCGGGCCGGCCGCCGGGCTGGAACTCGTCGATGCGCTGCGCGACGATCCGGCGCTCGCGCACTATCACTGGCTGCCGAGCGTGCGCGGCGATCTGCTCGCGAAGCTCGGCCGCGCCGACGAGGCAAAAGCGGAGTTCCGCCGCGCCGCGGAGCTGACCCACAACGCACGGGAACGCGAGTTGCTGCTGAAGCGCGCGGCCGACGCGTGAGCGCGTCAGCCGTCCGGCTATCGCCCGGATTGAAAATGCCTATTGGGGGATGCGCGCGACTACGCCTAGATTAAAGAGCACGATGGCGCACTGCGCGCATCGTTCCCCACATATCCACGGCCGGCTTGGCGCTCGGTCGCCCCGGCATGTACGGAGGCGCAGATGGCTCAACTCAAAGGCAGCAAAACCGAAGAGAACCTGAAGTATGCGTTCGCGGGCGAATCGCAGGCAAACCGCCGCTATCTGTATTTCGCGTCGAAGGCCGACGTCGAAGGGCAGAACGACGTCGCCGCGCTGTTCCGCTCGACCGCTGAAGGCGAAACCGGTCACGCGCACGGCCATCTCGAGTATCTCGAAGCGGTCGGCGATCCGGCGACGGGTTTGCCGTTCGGCAACTCGCGGCAGAACCTGGAATCGGCGATCGCCGGCGAGACGCACGAATACACCGACATGTATCCGGGCATGGCGAAGACCGCTCGCGAAGAAGGCTTCGACGAAATCGCGAACTGGTTCGAGACGCTCGCGAAGGCCGAGCGCAGCCACGCGAACCGCTATACGAAGGCGCTCGACGCACTCGTCGACTGACGTTGACTGACCCGCGCGGCCGGCATCCGTCCGCCGCGGCACGCCGGCAGTCCGCCTGCAGTCCGCCGCCGGCCGCCCGCCGTTCGCCGTTCACACCCGCCCGACGCTCGCGCGATGCGACGCGCTGGCGCGGCGGGCGGGTGCGTGCGCATTCGCATCACGCTGGAGCGCCTCATGCCCCACAAGGAAGGCAGTCTCGAAGCCCCGACCCGGCATCCGCTCGACTGGCAGTCCGACGCGTTCTACGACCAGGCGGCGATCGACGCCGAGATGACCCGCGTGTTCGACATCTGCGCGGGGTGCCGGCGCTGCGTGTCGCTGTGCGGCGCGTTTCCGACGCTGTTCGACCTCGTCGACGAGACACCGATGGGCGACGTCGAGGAAGTGCCGAAGGAATCGTTCGGCAAGGTCGTCGACCAGTGCTATCTGTGCGACCTCTGCTATATGACGAAATGCCCGTACGTGCCGCCGCATCCATGGAACGTCGATTTCCCGCACCTGATGCTGCGCGGCAAGGCGGCGCGCTACAAGCGCGGCGACGTGAAGCTGCGCGACAAGGTGCTGTCGAACACCGACGCGCTCGGCCATTTTGCGGGCATTCCGATCGTCACGCAGGCGGTGAACGCGGTGAACCGCACGCCGCCCGCGCGCCACGCGCTCGAGGCGGCACTCGGCGTCGACCGTCACGCGTGGCTGCCCGAATTCGCGCCGCGCAAGTTCCGGCGCGCGGCGCTGCGCTCCGACGGCCATCCGGTGCGCGACGGCGAGCGCACGCCCGGCAAGGTCGCGATCTACGCGACCTGCTACGTGAACTTCAACGAGCCCGGGATCGGCCACGACCTGCTCGCGATCCTCGCGCACAACGACATTCCGTACGAGCTCGTGTCGAGCGAGGCGTGCTGCGGGATGCCGCTGCTCGAGCAGGGCAACCTCGCGGGCGTCGCCGCGAAGAAGGACACGAACATTCCGGTGCTCGAGCGCTACGCGCGCGAAGGCTATGCGCTGATCGGCGCGATTCCGAGCTGCGTGCTGATGTACAAGAGCGAGCTGCCGCTGATGTTCCCGGGCGACGACGCGGTGCGTGCGGTCGCCGATGCGTTCTGGGATCCGTTCGAATACGTGGTTGCGCGGCATCGCGACGGCCTCCTGAAGACCGATTTCAAGACCGGCCTCGGCACCGTGTCGTATCACGTGCCGTGTCACGCGCGCGTGCAGAACATCGGCCGCAAGACCGCCGACGTGCTGTCGCTCGTGCCCGATACGCGCGTGAACGTCGTCGAGCGCTGCTCGGGCCACGCGGGCACGTTCGGCGTGAAGAAGGAATTCCACGCGGACGCGATGCGCATCGGCGGGCCGGTGTTCAAGGCGATGGCGGAGCCGAAGCCGGACTTCGTGTCGTCCGACTGCGCGCTCGCGGGCCATCACATCATGCAGGGCATCGGCGAGGCCGGGCTCGGCGAGCCGCCGCTCGCACATCCGCTCACGCTGCTGCGCCGCGCGTACGGCATCTGATCCGCATCGCCACATCGACGAAGGACCTCCCATGACGCTCACCCGTGATTCCCTGTTGACGCTCGAAGCCTACGCGAAGATCCGCCAATCCGAGCACGCACGGCTCATCGAGCACAAGCGGCGGCGCGCGGTGCAGCTCGGCAACCACCTGCGCTTCCTGTTCGAGGACGAAACGACGATCCGTTACCAGATCCATGAAATGCTGCACATCGAGAAGATCTTCGACGAAGCGGGGATTGCCGGGGAGCTGGAAGCGTACCTGCCGCTGGTGCCCGACGGCACCAACCTGAAGGCGACGATGCAGATCGAATACGAGCACGAGGCCGAGCGCCGCGCGGCGCTTGCGCGGCTGATCGGCGTCGAGGATCGTGTGTACGTGCAAGTCGACGGCCATGCGCCCGTTTATGCGATCGCGGACGAAGACCTCGATCGCGAGACGGACGTGAAGACCTCCGCCGTGCATTTCGTGCGGTTCGAGCTGGACGCGCCGATGCGTGCGGCGCTGAAGCAGGGCGCGGCGCTGTCGATCGGCTGCGATCATCCGGGCTACACGGTGCCGCCGCAGCGTATCGACGCCGACGTCGCCGCGTCGCTCGCCGGCGATCTGCGCTGACCGCAGCGCGCTGCACGAATCGACGGCGATTGATCAGGATCAATCGAACTCCGAAAAAGTACGGCGGCGCGTTCGCTCGAACGCCGGCTGCCTGATCATTGCATCCCCGTTCGCATCCCGGCGCACGTCGCTGCATGCGCGATCGTTGCGAAGGCGTGCGGCGACTGCGCGCATCGTGTGCAGACCCGCAACGGCACGCCTGCCGTCACACGCCTGTCATTGCCCGGTGAGAAACAATAAAGAGATTGCGTATGGAGAAAAGTCTAATGAAATCATTTCGAATGAATTACCGATCTTTAAATATCTCGTTACGGATTTTTCCCTGATTTACCGATTTTCGTTGTGCGATCCGGAGTTTTTTACTGATTGGGGTCTGAACGGTTTGTCGGGCAGGCGGAGCGGGGCGCTATGACACCCCGCAGAGCCCCGCAAGACGGGGCTTTGCAGCCGGGCGCATAAAGTTCTCGTAAAAAAATTCAAGCGTAAATTTATTGCGCATCCATGGCATGATGTTTCATTACGTAACATAAAGTCATTGTCATATTGAGATAAACCCTAGTGATGGTATGCTTCGTGCACAAAAATTCCCACATTGGAGTGAGACCGGATTTGTGCGTCATTGCCGGGAATGTCGGCACCGCCTTTGTGCGTGTCGCGACCGCATGCACTACCGGATAACCATAATGTGCAACCTGGCCGCCCCGCGACTCGTTCGCGACGGCGCCGCCAATCGCAGCCCGGCCTGGCTGCGTGGAGAGATCTACTATGTTCTTCGATGAGCTAAACGATGAAGAGTGGGTTCGTCTTTCAACGCTGATCGCCGACGAACCGATTCGGCTGAATCGTCGTGGTCGACCACGCGCGGAACCGCGTGTCGTCGCCAACGCTGTGCTGTGGATCCTGACGACCGGAGAGGCGTGGTCCAAGCTGCCTGGCCGCTATCCGTCCGGGCCCACGTGCCGCCGTCGCTACGAGGAGTGGCTCGCGAACGGCACGCTGCTGCAGATGATCGACGTGCTGACCCAGTTCAGCGGGCGGACGTTCGCGTACATCCCGCCGCCGCCGGTGCCGGTCGCGCCCGTGCGCCATGCGGAACCGGCGCCGGAAAACGACCGCCTGCGCGGCGTGTTCTGGCAAAACCCGGAATCGTGGCAATTGCCGGCCACGCAGGCAAACGTTTGGCATCGCGACGATGCGGCGCTGGCCGTGACGTCGCGCGGCCAGACGGACAGGCACGCGGACAGGCACGCAGACATGCACGCGGGCACGTCCGCGCAGCACGCATTCACGGTGCCCGGCACGCCGGCCGCCGCGTCGGGCGCGCGGCAGGCGCGCTCGTCCGCCACGAGTTTCTCGGCGTCCGAGCCGCAGGTCGACGAGTATCGCGGCTACACGATCCATGGCATCGCGCAGCCCGTGCAGAACCTGATGTATCGCGCGTGGGCCGAGATCACGCAGGACGACCGCCGCGTCGAGCGCTCGGGTCTGATCGGGCCGCGTTTCACCGATGCCGAGGAAGCGGTGCAGTTCGCGCTCGACTGGGCGCGGCAGTGGATCGACCGGCATGGCGCGAGCGGCGAGCCGGTGCGCGTGCCGCAGAATGCGCCGGTGCTGTCCGCGCTCGTGCGCGCGGAATCGGACATCCAGCGCTTCATCGCGGAGCGTCGCGCCGCGTCGCTGACCGACGGCCGCAACGATCCGGTGCAGGCCGAGCGTCTCGCGTATCGGGTGGGTTGAGTCTGACGCGCGGCGCTTGACCGCGCCGCGCATGTCGCGCTCGAAGGGCGCCGTTCGATGACGGCGCCCTTTGCGCATGCCGGCTTTACTGCCGGCCGTAGGTATCGTCGAAGCGCACGATGTCGTCTTCGCCGAGATACGAGCCCGACTGCACTTCGATCAGCTCGAGCGGCATCTTGCCGGGGTTTTCCAGGCGATGCGACACGCCGAGCGGGATGTACGTCGATTCGTTTTCCGACAGGAGGAACGTTTCGTCACCACGCGTGATGCGTGCGGTGCCGCGCACGACGATCCAGTGTTCGGCGCGGTGGTGATGCATCTGCAGCGACAGCCGCGCGCCGGGCTTCACGACGATGCGCTTCACCTGGAACCGCTCGCCCATGTCGACCGAGTCGTAATGGCCCCACGGGCGATGCACCTTGCGGTGATCGGTCGCTTCCGCGCCGCGTTCCGCCTTGATGCGGCCGACGATTTTCTTGACGTCCTGCACGCGCGACTTGTCGGCGACGAGCACCGCGTCGGGCGTCTCGACGACGACGAGGTTCTGCGTGCCGACGCACGCGACGAGCCGGCCTTCCGAATGCGCGAACGTCGATTCGGCGTTCTCGAACAGCACGTGGCCGCGGCCGACGTTCTCGGCGCTGTCCTTCGGCAGGATCTGCCAGATCGCGTCCCACGAGCCGACGTCGGACCAGCCCGCATCGAGCGGAATGACGACGCTCTCGCACACCGACGGCAGGTTGGCGAGCGGCTCCATCACCGCGTAGTCGATCGAGTTCGATGGCGACGCGGCGAATGCGTCGCGATCGACCCGGAAGAATTCGCCGTCGGTCTTGCCTTGCGCAACCGCCTGTTCGCAGGCCGCGTAGATTGCCGGTTCGAAATGACGGATCGCGTTCAGCCATACCGACGCGCGCACGATGAAGATGCCGCTGTTCCACCAGTATTCGCCGGAGGCGACGTACTGCTGAGCGAGCTCGAGATGCGGCTTCTCGACGAAGCGGTCGAGGCGCCGCACGTCGAGGCCGTCGGCTGCGGCGGCACCGATCGGGCCGCCGACGCGGATGTAGCCATAGCCGGTTTCCGCATGGTCCGGCACGATGCCCATCGTCGCGATCTTGCCTTGCGCCGCGCACTGCACGCCGGCGGCCACGGCCGCGTGAAAGCGCGGCAGGTCGGCAACCGCGTGGTCGGCCGGCATCACGGTCATCACTGCATCGCCGCCGTCGGCGACGATGCGCAGCGCGGCGAGCGTCAGCGCGGGCGCGGTGTCGCGGCCGAGCGGCTCGAGCACGATCGACGCGCGCTTGGCCGTCACGTGCAATTGCTCGGACGTCGTGAAGCGATGGTCCTCGCCGCAGACGATCAGCACGTCGTCGCTCAGCGGATGGCCGGCCGCGAGGCCGTCGAGACGGCGCGCGGTCGACTGCAGCAGAGAATGGTCGCCGAGCAGGCCGATCAGCTGTTTCGGATAGTGCTCGCGCGACATCGGCCACAGGCGCGTGCCGGAGCCGCCGGCGAGGATCACGGGTTGCACCGCAACGCGCGAGCCCGCGGTTGCGGTGGAGGATTGGCGCGTATCGGCTGCCACGGCCTGAGCATTCATGATGGCACTCCCAGAGTGATGTCGGTGCCTGCCGTTGTAGCATGAAGTAAATCGACAATAAAACCATACCATTCATTCGATATTCATCTTTTTATCGGCAGGGAAAATTTTCCGCGGCACCATGCCGGCTAAATAAAAAATAAAAAATAATTCCGTGCGATTCCGCGCATCGCAGGCCTGTCAAGGTGTCCGTGGCGGCGTAACGAACCTGAAAAAATCAATATTTCCCGCAAATCCGGGAAAACATGCCGATATAAATGCCCGATTCGCCGGCAAGAATTTCCGATTAATTTTCGAAATACTTGTGGGCTTGCCGGAGGTATTTTCTTCCCGGTTCAATAGCGTCATGCAACGTTTGAATCGAATGCGCGGCAGGGGCTGCGCAAGGAGCTGTTCGGCAAACGCCTGTCCAAAGAGGAAGCGAACATGTTGAGCGTGCTGGCCAGAATCATCGACATCGCGATGGTCATGACGGGAGCCCTGACCGCCGCCGCGCTGCACGGCGGACGCATCGTCTGGCTCGACGACCTGCAACGCACGATGGTGCTGTTCGATTGCGTACTCGTCGTCGTGTTCTTTCCCGCGTTCGGGATCTACCAGTCGTGGCGCGGCAAGCGGCTCGTCGGGCTGATGGGGCGCGTCGCGTTCGCGTGGCTCGTCGTCGAGCTCGCGGGCATCCTGATGAGCTTCAGCTTTCACGAGTCGGGCGACCTGTCGCGGCTGTGGCTCGGCTACTGGGCCGTCACGACGATGGTGCTGCTTGCTGCGTCGAAGGCGTGCGTGCACGCGGCGCTGCGGCAACTGCGGCGCGGCGGCTACAACCTGAAGGCGGTCGCGATCGTCGGCGGCACGCCCGCGGCGCGGCGGCTGATCGCGCAGATGCGTGCGCAGCCGGAAGCGGGGTTCAACCCGGTGTGCGTGTATGACGAAAGCGCGGCGGCGAGCGACGTGGCGCTCGACGACGTGCGGATCGAACGGCAGTTCGACTCGCTCGTGTGGCTCGTGCGCAGCCGCGCGATCCGCGAACTGTGGCTCACGCTGCCGATTACGGAAGAGCGCCAGATCCACCGGATCGTCCAGATGTTCCGCCATGATTTCGTGAACATCCGCTTCATCCCGGATGTGCGCAGCCTGTCGTTCTTCAATCACGAAGTCGTCGAGCTGCTCGGCGTGCCGGCGATCAACCTCGCGGCGTCGCCGATCACCGACGTGCGGATCCTGCCGAAGTTCGTGTTCGACCGGCTGTTCGCGCTGGCGGCGCTGACGGCGCTCGCGCCGGTGATGCTTGCGATCGCGTGCCTGATCAAGCTGACGTCGCATGGCCCCGTGTTCTTCCGCCAGAAGCGCAAGGGCATCGACGGCCACGAGTTCGAGATCTACAAGTTCCGCTCGATGAAGGTGCACCAGGAAGTGGCGGGCAAGGTCACGCAGGCGACGAAGAACGATGCGCGCGTGACGCCGGTCGGCCGGTTCCTGCGCCGCACGAGCCTCGACGAGCTGCCGCAGTTCATCAACGTGCTGAAGGGCGAAATGTCCGTCGTCGGCCCGCGCCCGCACGCGCTGGCGCACGACGACATCTACAAGGATCTGGTCAAGGGCTACATGTTCCGCTACCGGATCAAGCCGGGCATCACGGGCTGGGCGCAGATCAACGGCTTTCGCGGCGAGACGGATCAGGTCGAGAAGATGATGGGGCGCGTGAAGCTCGATCTCTACTACATGCAGAACTGGTCGTTCTGGCTCGACATCAAGATCGTCGCGCTGACGCTGTGGAAGGGCTTCACCGGCAGCAACGCGTACTGAATACCGAGAGCAGGCAACCTGCTTTTTCCGAATTTCGAATCACTGGTCAAGAGGTCCGACACATCATGAATCTGACTATCATCGGCAGCGGTTACGTAGGGCTCGTCACCGGCGCATGCCTCGCCGACATCGGGCACGACGTGTTCTGTCTCGACGTCGATCAGACGAAGATCGACATCCTGAATAACGGCGGCGTGCCGATCCACGAGCCGGGCCTCAGGGAAGTCATCGCGCGCAACCGCTCCGCGGGCCGCCTGCGCTTTTCGACCGATATCGAAGCCGCGGTCGCGCACGGCGACGTGCAGTTCATCGCGGTCGGCACGCCGCCCGACGAGGACGGCTCTGCCGACCTGCAGTACGTGCTCGCCGCCGCGCGCAACATCGGCCGCTACATGACCGGCTTCAAGGTGATCGTCGACAAGTCGACGGTGCCCGTCGGCACCGCCGAGCGCGTGCGCGCGGCAGTCGCCGAAGAGCTCGCGAAGCGCGGCGGCGACCAGATGTTCTCGGTCGTGTCGAACCCGGAATTCCTGAAGGAAGGCGCGGCGGTCGACGATTTCACGCGGCCGGACCGCATCGTGATCGGCTGTGACGACGACGTGCCCGGCGAGCGCGCGCGCGAGCTGATGAAGAAGCTCTACGCGCCGTTCAACCGCAACCACGAGCGCACGCTCTATATGGACGTGCGTTCGGCCGAGTTCACGAAGTACGCGGCGAACGCGATGCTCGCGACGCGCATCTCGTTCATGAACGAGCTGGCGAATCTCGCGGACCGCTTCGGCGCGGACATCGAAGCGGTGCGGCGCGGGATCGGCTCCGATCCGCGCATCGGCTACCACTTCCTGTACGCGGGCTGCGGCTATGGCGGCTCGTGCTTCCCGAAGGACGTCGAGGCGCTGATCCGCACCGCGGACGAGCACGGCCAGTCGCTGCAGATCCTGAAGGCCGTGTCGTCGGTGAATGCCGCGCAGAAGCGCGTGCTCGCCGACAAGATCATCGCGCGCTTCGGCGAGAACCTGACGGGCCGCACGTTCGGCCTGTGGGGCCTCGCGTTCAAGCCGAACACCGACGACATGCGCGAGGCGCCGAGCCGCGAGCTGATCGCCGAGCTGCTGTCGCGCGGCGCGCGCGTGACCGCGTACGACCCGGTCGCGCAGCATGAGGCGCAACGCGTGATCGCGCTCGATCTCGCGAGCCACCCGAGCTGGCTCGAGCGCCTCACGTATGCGGACGACGAATCGCAGGTCGCGCGCGACGCCGACGCGCTCGTGATCGTCACCGAATGGAAGGCGTTCAAGAGCCCGGACTTCACCGCGCTCGGCCGGCTGTGGAAGTCGCCCGTGATCTTCGACGGACGCAACCTGTACGAGCCGGAAGCGATGAGCGAGCAGGGCATCGAATATCACCCGATCGGCCGCCCGGGCTCGCGCCAGGCCGTGGCCGCACGCATTCCGGGAGCCGCGCGCGCGAACGCGTGAGGCCCCGCTATACGCCATGTTCCGAAACATCCTGATCGTCTGTCACGCGAACGTCTGCCGCAGCCCGGCAGCGGAAATGCTGTTCAAGTCGCACACCGCGGTGCGCGGCGGGCCGCGCGTGACATTCCACTCGGCAGGCGTCGATGCGAACGTCGGCGAAGGCATCGATCCGATGATGCGCCGGCTGCTCGCGGAGCGGGGCGTCGACGCGACGACGCACCGCTCGCGGCGCCTGTCCCGCAAGATCGTGCGCGACGCCGACCTGATTCTCGTCAGCGAGCGCGCGCAGATCGCGTCGGTCGAATCCGTCGACCCGTTCGCGCGCGGCAAGGTGCACCTGCTCGGCAAGTGGGAGGGCACCGAAATCGCTGATCCGCATGGCGGCCGCGAGGCCGACTATCGCGAAAGCTACACATTGATCGAACGTCTGGTTCAAGGATGGCTGCAAAGACTATGCTGACTCGCTCGATGCGCCCTGTGGCGCTTTCCCTTGCGCTGACGACTTTTCTGTCAGCCTGCGCGACCGCGCCCGGCAACTATCTCGACGGTTCGCGCCTGAAGGACGAAGGTCCGACGCAACAGGCCGAGACCTATCCGGTTCATTACATCGACGCCAAGCTGGTCATGGATCAGCTTCAGCAGCAACAGCAGATGGCGCACCCGTTGCCGCCGTCGCGTTATACGGATCCGTCGCAGTACGTGTATCGCGTCGGGCCGCAGGACATTCTCGGTGTGACCGTGTGGGACCACCCCGAGCTGACGACGCCGCAGGGCCAGTCGTTCTCGAGCGGCGGCAACACGACGCAGTCGGTCGCGGGCGCGCTGCAGGCGCCGTATACGACCGCGCTGCCGGGCCAGGCCGATCCGTATGGCCAGACCGTCGGCGCCGACGGCACGATCTATTTCCCGTTCGTCGGCCGCATCCGCGCGGCGGGCAAGACGATCGGGCAGATCCGCGACGAACTGGCGACGAGCCTCGCGCGCTACGTGAAGAACCCGCAGATCGACGTGCGCGTGCTGTCGTACCGCAGCCAGAAGGTGCACGTGACGGGAGAAGTGAAGCAGCCGGGCCCGCTCGCGATGAGCGACGTGCCGCTGACGCTCGTCGACGCGATCTCGCGCTCGGGCGGCTCGACCACCGAGGCCGACCTGCAGCGCGTGCGCCTCACGCGCGACGGCAAGCTCTATACGCTCGACGCGAACGGCGTGCTCGATCGCGGCGAGGTGGCACAGAACGTGATGCTGCAGCCGGGCGACATCGTCAACGTGCCGGACCGCAGCGACAGCCGCGTATACATCATGGGCGAAGTCAAGACGCCGGTCGCGATCCCGATGATGAAGGGCAAGCTGTCGATCGCCGACGCGCTGACGTCCGGCGGCGGCATCCTCGACACGGATGCGAACCCGCGCAAGATCTACGTGATGCGCGGGATGCGCGACAACCCGACCAAACCGGAAGTGTTCCGCCTCGACATGACGCAGCCTGATGCGCTGATGCTGTCGAGCCGCTTCCAGCTGCAACCGCTCGATGTCGTGTACGTCGACACCGCGGGTTCGGTGCAGTTCAACCGCGTGCTGCAGCAGGTGCTGCCGACGATCCAGACGATCTTCTACATGCGACAGATCACGCGTTGATGAACCGCCGGGGCGGCGATCCCGCCCCGGCACCACTCGAGCGGGAACACATTGTGAACACGCAAGCAAGAAACTCCTACGCGGACCTGACCGCGAAAACCGAGGAAGAAGACGTCGTCCTGGGCCAGCTGATCCAGGTCATCTTCGACGACATCTGGCTGCTGCTCGGCATCGCGGTGACGGTCGTCGCGCTCGCCGGCCTGTACTGCTTCATCGCGAAGCCGGTGTACCAGGCCGACGTGCACGTGCGCGTCGAGGGCAACGACAACACGTCGCAGGCGCTGACGCAGACGCAGACGGGCGCGATGATCAACAGCGGCCCGCAGCAGGCGCCGACCGATGCGGAAATCGAGATCATCAAGAGCCGCGGCGTCGTCGCGCCGGTCGTCGAGCAGTTCAAGCTGAACTTCTCGGTGATGCCGAAGACGATCCCCGTGCTCGGCAGCCTGGCTGCGCGTCTCGCGACGCCGGGCCAGCCCGCGAAGGCGTGGCTCGGCCTGCGCTCGTACGCGTGGGGTGGCGAAATCGCCGACATCGACACGGTCAACGTCGTGCCCGCGCTCGAAGGCAAGAAGCTGACGCTGACCGCCGGCCCCGACGGCACCTACTCGCTGGCCGACGAGAATGGCGGGCGGCTGCTGGCCGGCCGCGTCGGCGAAGCGGAGCAGGGTGGCGGCGTGACGCTGATGGTGTCGAAGCTGGCCGCGCGACCGGGCACGCAGTTCACGGTGGTCCGGTACAACGACCTCGACGCGATCACCGGCTTCCAGTCCGGCATCCAGGTGACCGAGCAGGGCAAGCAGACGGGCGTCGTGCAGATCTCGCTCGAAGGCAAGGATCCGGACCAGACCGCGGCGATCGCCAACGCGCTCGCGCAGTCGTACCTGAACCAGCACGTGGTCGCGAAGCAGGCCGAGACGACCAAGATGCTCGACTTCCTGAAGGGCGAGGAACCGCGCCTGAAGGCCGATCTCGAGCGTGCGGAGGCCGCGCTGACGCAGTATCAGCGCACGTCGGGCTCGATCAACGCGAGCGACGAGGCGAAGGTCTACCTCGAAGGCAGCGTGCAGTACGAGCAGCAGATCGCCGCGCAGCGCCTGCAGCTCGCGTCGCTCGCACAGCGCTTCACCGATTCGCATCCGCTCGTGATCGCGGCGAAGCAGCAGCTCGGCCAACTGGAGGCCGAGAAGGAAAAGTACGCGAACCGCTTCCGCAGCCTGCCGGCGACCGAAGTGAAGGCCGTGCAGCTCCAGCGCGACGCGAAGGTCGCCGAAGACATCTACGTGCTGCTGCTGAACCGCGTGCAGGAACTGTCGGTGCAGAAGGCCGGCACGGGCGGCAACATCCACCTCGTCGACTCGGCGCTGCGTCCGGGCGACCCGGTCAAGCCGAAGAAGGTGCTGATCCTGTCGGCCGCGGTGTTCCTCGGGCTGATCCTTGGCACCGGCGTCGTGTTCCTGCGCCGCAACATGTTCCAGGGCATCGAGGATCCGGACCGCATCGAGCGCACGTTCAACCTGCCGCTGTACGGGCTCGTGCCGCAGAGCGCCGAGCAGGTGCGCCTCGACGCGACGGCCGAGAAGAGCGGCGGGCGCACCCGGGCGATCCTCGCGAGCCTGCGTCCGAAGGATCCGAGCATCGAAAGCCTGCGCAGCCTGCGCACCGCGATGCAGTTCTCGCTGATGGAGGCGAAGAACCGCGTGATCGTGCTGACCGGCCCGACGCCGGGGATCGGCAAGAGCTTCCTGACGGTCAACCTCGCGGTGCTGCTCGCGCACTCCGGCAAGCGTGTGCTGCTGATCGACGCGGACATGCGCCGCGGCGTGCTCGAGCGCTACTTCGGCCTCACCGCGCAGCCGGGCCTGTCCGAGCTGCTGAGCGACCAGTCGGCGCTCGAGGATGCGGTGCGCGAGACCCCGGTGCCGGGCCTGTCGTTCATCGCGGCCGGCACGCGCCCGCCGAACCCGTCCGAGCTGCTGATGTCGACGCGCCTGCCGCAGTACCTCGAGGGCCTCGGCAAGCGCTACGACGTCGTGCTGGTCGATTCGCCGCCGGTGCTGGCCGTGACCGACGCGACGATCATCGGCCGCATGGCGGGCGCGACGTTCATGGTGCTGCGTTCGGGCATGCATACCGAAGCCGAGATCGCCGATGCGATCAAGCGGCTGCGCACCGCGGGCGTCGACCTCGAAGGCGGCATCTTCAACGGCGTGCCGCCGAAGACGCGCGGCTATGGCCGTGGCTATATGGCTGTCCACGAATACCTGAGTGCCTGACGGCTTCGCAAGAGGACAGGAGAACCAACGATGAAGATTTCCGTGCTCGTTCCGACCTACCGGCGTCCGGCCGACCTCGCGCGCTGCCTGCACGCGCTGCAGCGCCAGCAGCGCCTGCCCGACGAGGTGATCGTCGTCGCGCGCCCGGAAGACGACGCGACGCACGAGCGCCTCGCCGATCCGTCCGTCGGCGGCATGCTGCCGCTGCGCATCGTGCCGGTCGACGTGCCGGGGCAGGTCGCCGCGCTGAACAAGGGGCTCGACTCGGTGAGCGGCGACGTCGTCGCGATCACCGACGACGATGCGGCGCCGCGCCCGGAATGGCTCGCACGCATCGAATCCGCGTTCCTGGCCGATCCGCGCGTCGGCGCCGTCGGCGGGCGCGACTGGGTGCACGAGAAAGGCCGCGTGCTCGACGAATCGCGTTCGCTCGTCGGCCGCCTGATGGCGTCCGGCAAGATCATCGGCAACCACCATCTCGGGGTGGGCGGCGCGCGCGAGGTCGACATGCTGAAGGGCGCGAACATGAGCTATCGCCGCGCGGCGATCGAGCGGCTGCGCTTCGACACGCGGCTGCGCGGCGCCGGCGCGCAGGTGCACAACGACATGGGGTTCAGCATGCGCGTGAAGCGCGACGGCTGGAAGCTCGTGTACGACCCGCTCGTCGCGGTCGACCACTATCCGGCCGAGCGCTTCGACGACAACCGGCGCGACGCCGCGTCGCTGAATGCGGTCAGCAATTCCGCCTACAACCTGCACCTGATCCTGCGCGAGAACCTGCCGCCGCTGCGCCGCGAAATCGCGTGGTGGTGGTACACGGTCGTCGGCACGCGCGTGTACCCGGGCCTCGCGCACGTCGTGCTCGCGCTGCGCTCCGCTGACGGCGACCGCGTGCGCGAGCACTGGCGCGCTGTGCGCCGCGGCGCGCGCGACGCCCGCCGCGCGACGCATGCCCCCCACCGTGCGGCGCTGCCGCCGGTGACGCCTTGAACGGGCCGCGCGTATCCCGCACGGCCACATCCGGAGGGCTTGAAATGAAACGACCCCCACGCTCACTATGTTCGCTGCCCCCCGAGGGGGCGGTCAGCCGCCCACGGCCGGCTTTGCAAAGCCGGCCGGCTGCGCAGGCGCAGAGCGATGCTCTGCGAATTCCCTGCTACGCCCTTGGGGCGGCCCGGCGGAGGCTGACATGACCGCCACGAAAGTACATGTCCACCTGTTTTACGGCGCCGATCCGCGTACTTACCGGAAAGGCGACGACATCGGCTGCCTGTACGGCTATCACCACGCCGAATCCGACGAATTCAAGCTGACCTATTCGCAGGACAAGCGCGAGAGCCGCGTCGCCAGCATCGCGCGCCGCGCACTGAAGGCGGCGCTCGGCTTCGATGTCGTCCACGCATGGCGCAACCGCGCCGCGCTGATCGGCACCGACGTGATCTGGACGCATACCGAGCAGGAACACCTCGCCGCGGCGCTGATCCTGAAGCTCGCGGGCGCGCAGGGCAAGCGGCCGCTGCTGCTCGCGCAGAGCGTGTGGCTGTACGACAAGTGGTCGAGCTTCGGCGCGCCGCGCCGCTGGCTCTATCGCAAGCTGCTCGCCCGCGCCGACGTGCTGACGACGCTCGCGCGCGACAACGCGGAGCTGTGCCGCCGCTATCTGCATCGCGATGCGCTGTTCGTCTATTACGGGCTGAACACGCAGGATTTCCCGATCGGCGAGCCGCAGCAATGGCGGCCGAACCGGCCGCTGCGCATCGCGGCGATCGGCAACGACCGCGATCGCGACTGGCGGACCTTCCTCGCAGCATTCGGCGGCGACGAGCGCTACGACGTGCGGCTCGCGACGCGTCGCCGCGTGCCGCGCGAATGGCACGCGCCGAACGTGAAGATCGGCTCGGCGTCGGGGCTTGCGAAACAGCACGAACTGTATGCATGGGCCGACGTGATCGTCGTGCCGCTGCGGCCGAACTTCCACGCGTCGGGCATCACCGTGATGCTCGAGGCGGCCGCGGTCGGCAAGCCGATGATCGTGTCCGACGTCGGCGGGCTTGCCGACTACTTCCCGCACGACACGACCGCTTACGTGCCGGCGTTCGATGCGCAGGCGATGCGCCAGGCAGCCGACCGCTTCGCGGCCGAGCCGGGCTTCGCGCTCAAGTGCGCGCAGGCCGCCGCCGCGCGCCTGCGGGACCATGACCTGACGACGCAGGCATTCGCCGCGCAGCACGTGCGGATTACGCGCGACCTGCTGCGCCAGCGCCGCACGCCGGCGGCGGCCGGTGTGTCGATGCCGCTCGCGGATTCCCGCCCGTCGTCGTCGCAATGAGTGCAAGTGCAATGAGTACGTCGATTGCCGCCCCGTCCCCCCCGTCCAGCTCGTCCCGCTCGCGCCGCTGGTTCGCCGAGCCGAAGCACTGGGCCGGCCAGGCCGGGCTGTGGACCGTCACGGCCGCGCTGATCGCCGCGCACCAGGGCTCGGTGCTCACGCTCGCGTTCCCGGCGCTGTCGATCGCGGTCGGCCTGTGGCTGTATTTCAAGAGCCCGGCGCGCTACGTCGGTTTCATGTGGTGGGTGTGGTTCCTGAGCCCCGAGGTGCGGCGTCTTGCCGACTGGTCGAAGGGCGCGTTCACGCCGACGAGCCTGATCCAGATCGCACCGCTTGCCGTGACGATGATCGCGGGCCTCGGCCTGCTGCGCCATTACCGCGCGCTCGCGCAGCGGCGCGGGATTCCGGTGCTGCTGATCCTGTTCGGGCTCGCGTACGCGTATCTCGTCGGCATCGTGTCGAGCGGCGTGATGGCGGCGACCTACGACCTTGCGAACTGGGTGTACCCGGTGCTGATCGGCTTTCACATCATGGTCAACGCGCGCGACTATCCCGAGTACCGCGACGTGCTGCTGTCCACGTTCATGTGGGGCATGCTCGTGATGGGCCTGTACGGCGTCGTGCAGTACTTCGCGATGCCGCAGTGGGACGTGCTGTGGATGGTCGGTTCGGACATGGGTTCGCAGGGCGAGCCGGTGCCGTACGGCGTGCGCGTGTTCAGCACGATGAACTCGTCGGGACCGTTCGCGTTCGCGATGATGGGCGCGCTCGTGTTCGTGCTCGCGGCGCCGCAGAAGATCCGCTGGGTCGCGGGTGCCGCGGGCTTCATCTCGTTCGCGCTGTGTCTCGTGCGTTCGACGTGGGGCGGCTGGGTGATCGCGCTCGCGATCCAGCTCGTGCAGTCGAACAACCGGGTGCGGATGCGGATCCTCGTCAGCGCGCTCGTGCTGGCCGGGCTGTGCGTGCCGCTGTTGACCGTCGGGCCGGTGGCCGACCGGCTCGGCGCGCGCCTGCAGTCGATCACGAACCTGAAGGACGACCGCAGCTACGACGACCGCAACAAGTTCTACGCGACCTTCGCGGAGACGGCGTTTACCGACGTCGCAGGCGAAGGGATGGGCGCGACGGGCGCGTCGACGAAGCTGTCGAGCGACAGCGGCGAGCTCGGCAAGTACGGCAGCTTCGACAGCGGCGTGATGAACGTGCCGTTCGTGCTCGGCTGGCCCGGCACGCTGCTGTATCTCGCGGGGATCGCGCTGCTGCTCGGCCGCACGCTGCGCGCGGCGCTGAAGCTGCGCAAGGACAAGTTCGTCGGCGCATGCCTGAGCCTGTGCCTGTCGGTGGTCGCGATGCTCGTGTTTACGAACTCGCTGATCGGCACGGGCGGGCTGCTGCTGTTTACCGCCATTTCTTCGATTCTTTCCGCGGCGCACTGGCAGAAGGCCCGGCGCCAGACCGCCGCCGCATACTCACGGGGAGCCGACCATTGAGAATCGCGATCGTCACGCATGTCGTGCGTCATAACGACGGGCAGGGCCGCGTCAATTACGAAATCGCCCGCGCCGCGCTGGCCGAGAACTACGAGGTGACGCTCGTCGCGTCGCATGTTGCGCCCGAACTGCTGGCCGACCACCGGGTGCGCTGGGTGCCCGTGAAGGTCGGGCGCTTCTGGCCGTCGAACCTCGTCAGGCAGCAGGTGTTCGCGCTGAAGAGCGCGTCGTGGCTGCGTACGCATCGCGCGGAATACGACGTGCTGCACGTCAACGGCTTCATCTCGTGGATCAAGGCCGACGTGAACACCGCGCACTTCGTGCACGGCGGCTGGTTCAAGAGCCCGTATTACCCGTTCGGGCCGACGAAGGGGCTGTGGTCCGCGTATCAGTACGTCTATACGCGCGTGAACACCGCGCTCGAACGCTGGGCGTACCGGCGCTCGCGCGCGATCACCGCGGTGTCGGGGAAGGTGGCCGACGAGATCGCCGGGCTCGGCATCGATCGCGGCAAGATCAGCGTGATCTATAACGGCGTCGACGGCAGCGCGTTCGCGCACGCGCAGCCCGACCGCGCGGCGTTCAAGCTGCCGGCCGACGCGTTCCTGCTGCTGTTCGTCGGCGACCTGCGCACGCCGCGCAAGAACCTCGGCACCGTGCTGAAGGCGCTGACGAAGCTGCCGGCGAACGTACATCTGGCCGTCGCGGGCTGGCTGCCCGGCAGCCCGTATCCGGACGAGGCGCGCGCGCTCGGGCTGGACGCGCGCGTGCATTTCCTCGGGCTCGTCAAGAACATGCCGACGCTGATGCGCTCGGTCGACGCGTACGTGTTTCCGTCGCGCTACGAAGCGATGAGCCTGTCGCTGCTCGAGGCGATGGCGGCCGGCCTGCCGGTCGTCACCGCGCGCACGGCGGGCGGCGCCGAGATCATTACGCGCGAGTGCGGAATCGTGCTCGACGATCCGGACGATCCGGCCGCGCTCGCGCAGGCGATCGGCTCGCTTGCCGCGTCGCGCGACACGTGCCGCGCGATGGGCGACGCGGCCCGCGAACTGATGACCCGATTCGGCTGGGCGCACATGGGCGCCCAGTACATTGCGCTTTACCGGCGCATCGGCCAACCCTCGCAGCCGAGCGCATTCGAGCGCGTCGAGCATGCGCTCACGCAGGAGCAATCGTGATGAATCTCTCTTCCCGGCCGATCAAATCGCTGCAAATCGGCATGCACTGGTTTCCCGAACGCGCGGGCGGCCTCGACCGGATGTATTACTCGCTCGTCGGCGCGCTGCCGGGCGCGGGCGTCGCGGTGCGCGGGCTCGTCGCGGGTTCGGAGAAGGTCGCGAACGACACGGGCGGCGCGATCCGCGGCTTCGGCCCCGCGTCGCAGCCGCTCGCGCGCCGGATGCTGGCCGCGCGCCGCGCGTTGCGCGACACGATCCGCAGCGAACGGCCCGACGTGATCTCGTCGCATTTCGCGCTGTACACGTTCCCCGGCCTCGACGTCACGCGCGGGATTCCGCAGGTGTCGCATTTCCAGGGCCCGTGGGCCGACGAAAGCCAGGTCGAAGGCGCCGCGTCGCTCGGGCAGCGCGCGAAGCGCTATCTCGAACAGGCCGTCTACGCGCGTTCGTCGCGGCTGATCGTGCTGTCGCAGGCGTTCGGCCAGATCCTGACGAGCCGCTACGACATCGATCCGGCGCGCGTGCGCGTGATTCCCGGCTGCGTCGACACCGCGCAGTTCGACACGCCGCTCACGCCCGGCGAGGCGCGACACAAGCTGCAGCTGCCGCAGGACCGGCCGATCGTGCTGGCGGTGCGGCGGCTCGTGCGCCGGATGGGGCTCGAGGATCTGATCGACGCGATCGCACTCGTCAAGCGCCGCCACCCGGACGTGCTGCTGCTGATCGCGGGCAAGGGCAAGCTCGCCGAGGAACTGCAGCAGCGCATCGACGCGGCGGGGCTCCAGGACAACGTGAAGCTGCTCGGCTTCGTGCCCGACCAGCATCTCGCGGCGCTGTACCGCGCGGCGACGGTCAGCGTGGTGCCGACGGTCGCGCTCGAGGGCTTCGGCCTGATCACCGTCGAATCGCTTGCGTCGGGCACGCCGGTGCTCGTGACGCCGGTCGGCGGGCTGCCGGAGGCGGTGGCCGGGCTGTCCGACGATCTCGTGCTGCCGTCGACGGGCGCGGACGCGATCGCGGACGGGCTCGGCGCCGCGCTGTCGGGCGCGATCGCGCTGCCGGACGAGGCCGCGTGCAAGCGTTATGCGCGCGACCACTTCGACAACGCGGTGATCGCGCGCCGTGTCGCCGACGTGTACGACGAGGCGATCCGGGCCGGTTGAGCGGGCCGCGTTCGCCGGTCCTGCGCAAGTGCAGCGCGACGGGCGCTGCACTTGCATCGGCGGGGCGCATCGGCGGGGCGCGACGACCGTCGCCATGCGGACGCGACAGGCCGTTGCGGCACCGAAGCCGTACGCGACGCGGCTGGCGCGCGTCAGTCGATCGCGTGCGCGGTGCGGCCGGTGCGCGGCGCAGTATCCGCGGCGTGCGCATCCGGTCGAACCATGCAGGCCAGCGCCACGCCCACGATCAGCAGCATGGCCGAGATCGCGGTTTCGATCCGCAGCCCGTCGGCGACGTGCTGCGCGCCGGCGCCACCTGCCAGTGCGCCGAACGCTGCGACACCGATGGCACCGCCGGCCTGCCGCGCGGTGTTCAGCACCGCGGACGCGATCCCGGCGCGTTCGGGCGCGACCGACGCGAGCACGGCGGTCGTCATCGCCGGCACCGCGAGCCCCATGCCGGCCGGAATCAGCAGGAACGGCACGAGCAGCGCGGCGAGCGGCGTTGCCGCATCCACGCCGTGCAGCAGCGCGTAGCCGAGCGCGGCGACCAGTGCGCCCGCGATCATCGGCGTGCGCGGACCGCGCCGCGCGACAATCTTGCCGCTCGCGATGTTCGACAGCAGGAACCCGCCCGTCAGCGGCAGGAACGCGAGGCCCGCCTGCAGCGGTGATTCACCGCGCACGCGCTGCAGATACAGCGCGAGCACGAACACCGTCCCGTAATACGTGAGATTCACGCAGATGCCGAACAGCACCGCCGCGCTGAACGTGCGGCTGCGGAACAGCGACAGCGGGAGCATCGGTGCGGCCGTGCGCGCTTCGACCGCGACGAACGCCAGCGCGGCGACGGCCGCCAGTGCGAATCCACCGGCCACGGCAGGATGCGCGAGGCCGAGCGGCCGCCATTCGATCACGGCGCCGGTCAGCGCGGTCAGCATCAGGATCGCGAGCGTCTGGCCGCGCAGGTCGAGCGCGCGTGGCGCGTGCGCAATAGCGGGAGCCGGCGCGGCGCCCGCTGCCGGTCGGGGCTTCGCCGGCACCCAGGCGTACGTCGCCGCGAGCCCGGCCGCGCACAGCGGCAGATTGACGAGAAAGATGCCGCGCCAGCCCCATGCGGCGATCAGCAGGCCACCGACGACCGGACCCGCGGCGATCGAGATCGCGCCGGCGGCGGTCCACCATCCCACCGCCTGCGCACGCAGCCGCGGATCGTGGCGGCTCGCGTCGTTGAGCAGCGCAAGCGAGTTCGGCAGCATCGCCGCGGCGCCGACGCCCTGTAGCGCACGGGCGGCGATCAGCATCGCGGGCCGCGTGGCGGCGCCGCACGCGAGCGATGCGATCGCAAACAGCGCGATGCCGGCCGCGTACATGCGCCGCGCGCCGAAGCGGTCGCCGAGCGCGCCGCCGGACAGCATCAGCACCGCGAACGCAAGCGTATAGGCATCGACGACCCACTGCAGGCCGGCGACGGTCAGATGCAGATCGGCGGCGAGATGCGCGAGCGCGATGTTGACGATCGTGACGTCGAGCTGCGTGACGACGAAGCCGATGCTGACGGTCGCGACGATGCGCGTCAGCGCGGGCGGGAAGGTGGGGGTGGGGTTCGAGGTATCCATGCGTTCATCGTAGGACGGTGCGCGTCGATGACGTTTCACGGTGACGTGAAGTGTCGATACGCCGTCGGGAACGCAGGTTGATTGGTCAGGACGCGGAACGTGGCGTGCGTGGAGCGCGATGCGAACCGCGAGCGTCGGCGCGATCGAACCCTCGGCTTGTCCGGCACGCCAACGCTCGGATGGCCGCGCTACGGCCGCCCTTTGGCGCTCAGCAGCGAATCAATGCCGCTCCCCGCGCCACCGCCCGGGCGCGACGCCGAACCGCTTCGTAAACGCGTGCGTGAACGCGCTCTGGTCCGCAAAACCGACCATCCCGGCGACGTCCGCGAGCGGATGCCGCCCATCGGCGAGCAGCACGACGGCGGTGTCGAGCCGCAGCCGCTGCAGATAACGATGCGGCGTTTCGCCGAACGCTTCGACGAACAGCTGATGAAACCGGCGCATCCCGTAGCCGCAATGCGCGGCGAGGTCGGCAATACGCAGCGGCTCGGCGAGCCGCGCGCGCAGCCATCGGTCGATGCGCGCGAAATCGAGGCCTGCCGCAGGCACGGCGACGCGGTTGTCGCCGAGCAGCGCGCCGCACAGCCGCGCGGCGGCTTGCCACTGGAAGCGGTGCGCGGCTGCGCATTGCGCGTCGCCGGCCGTCTCGCCCGGCTGCACCGCGACGGCCGCCGCGAGTTGCGCGACGAGCGCCGTCAGGTCCGCATCGATCGACACCGCGCGCGCGGTATCGAACATCCGCTGCGGCACCGCCAGCGACGACGCGGGCAGGTCGAGCACGAGCTGGCGGTTGTCGCCGAGGCCCGCATAGTCGTGGCGCGAACCGGCCGGAATCAGCCACGCGGCGTGCCGGTCGATGCGCTGGCCGACGCCATCCACCGCCATCACCATCGCGCCGTCGACGCCGAGCACGACCTGATGAAAGTCGTGCACGTCCGACGCTTCCGACGCGTCGTAGCGGCGCAGCGCAATGGCGGGAGACGGGATGCGTTCCATCGGGCGGACGGCGGACAGCCGCGTCAGATGTCGAGCAGCTCGACTTCGAAGACGAGCGTCGCGTTCGGCGGAATCACGCCGCCGGCGCCGCGCGGGCCGTAGCCGAGTTGCGGCGGGATCGTCAGGCGGCGCACGCCGCCGACCTTCATGCCCTGTACGCCTTCGTCCCAGCCCTTGATGACCATGCCGCCGCCGAGCACGAACGCGAACGGGTCGTTGCGGTCCTTGCTCGAATCGAACTTCTGGCCGTCGGTCAGCCAGCCGGTGTAGTGCACGCTGACGGTTTGGCCCGCTTTCGCTTCGGCCCCGGTGCCTTCGGTGAGGTCTTCGTACTTGAGGCCCGATTCGGTCGTGATGACTGCCATGACTTCTCCTGAGTGGGATTGGGTGAAACCGCTATTGTAGGCGAGCAGACCGTACGCGGCAGCACGTCGCGGACGAGGTGGCGATGCGCGGCCGGCATCGCACCACGCATCGGTCACCCGGATCGTCGTTGGAACGCGCGTTTGAATTGAACGGCGACAGCACGGCCGTCCGCGCGGCGGATGCACGCAGCGCGCGTATGAATCGGTTTCGTCCGCGGGGCGCGCCGTGACGCGCGCAGTGCGTGCCCGACCCGCGGGAGGCGCGTGGCGCGTAGGTCCGGCCGGGCTCGCGCCCGGTTCCGGCGACGCGCGCAGGCCTGCTGGCGAAGCCGGCAGGCGTTCGGATCTCTTCCGGCATCCGCGTCACGTTGCCAGCGTTTTTCACGCGATTTTCACCGCACCGTGTTTGGAAGCGCGCATCTACCGCATTGCTTGCGCGCCCTGACCCCCGACGCCTATCTTTACATCTGTCAATGTCACGATTTTCGATGACGTCCGCCGGGCCGGCACCTGCTGCCGACCGCGAAGCATGGGCCAGGAGTAAGCGCTAAAGCGCCAACTCCGGCCGACCGCGAAGCATGGGGCCGGAGTAAGCGCTAAAGCGCTAACTCCGGCCGACAGGAGACAAACGAACATGAAGTCAGCCGCTTCAACCGCCGCCGCCGACGTGATGCCGGTGCGCCGCGATCTGCGCTTCGATCTGCCGGTCGAGCGCGCGAAGGACTGATATGACTCCCAGTGTCAATCGGGATGGGTTTTTCGGTTGCTCGGCTTCATGAAGCGCAAGCTGCCGCATTCGGTGCAGCTCGCGCATACCGTCGCCGCCGAACACTACACCGCGATGCTCGCCGACTGGATCCTGCGCGACCCGTCGCGGCTTGCCGGCTCGGACGACGGCTACCGGCAGATGTGGATCTGGCACGCGCTCGAAGAAACCGAGCACAAGTCGGTGTCGTTCGACGTGTGGAACGCGGTGATCGAACCGGGCGCGCGGCGCTACCTGATCCGCATCGGCGTCTATCTCGCGACGACGCTCACGTTCTGGCCGACCGTGTTCCTGATGCACGTGACGCTGCTGTGGCGCGACCGCGCGTCGAAGCACCATGTGCGCGGGATGCTGCGCATGATCGCATTCCTGTACGGGCCGCGCCGCGGGCTGTTCCCGCGCATCACGCGCGAATGGCTGAGCTTTTTCCGGCCGGGCTTTCATCCGTGGGATCACGACAACCGCCATCATCTCGCGCAAGTCGACGCGATCGTCGCCAGGTATGGCGGGCATGACGCCGCGTCGTCCGGCCGTGGCCGCGCGGGCGCACTCGCGCCGATGACGTCGGGCCGCTGATGTGCGGCGGCAATTCGGCGGACAAACCACGCGCCGCGTGTTGTGCCCGCGCGTCAGCCGGTCAGGTCTAAGGATTGACCGAAATCAAGCCTTTCCCGCTGCACCGCAGGCGCCGCATTCCGCGTCGGATCGGGCCCGAAATGGGCGCCGGCCGATGCATCGCCGGCGCGATGCTCGGCAACGCCTGCCGCACGACGGCAAGCCGCGCCCGAACGAGCGTGCGGGCCGCGCGTCAGCCGGCGCCAGCCCGTTTCGCACCGTCCGCACTACCGGGATAACACCTATCTAGCCGCCGCTCGCCGGCACCGATATACCGCTCAAGACAGGAAGTAACCCGGTGCGAAGTTTGCCCGGGGTATTTTATTCAGACGGAAATCCGGCGAATATGTGGGTTCGCACGTCTGGCCTGTCGCGCGCCGCGGCAGCGAGCCGAAGCGCGATACCAACGGCGATACCAACGCTGAGCGGGGAACAACGATGGTTGCAAAGTCACCCGATCCAACCCGGGGAGCAGCGGCCGACGGGCCGCTGGTGTCCGTGACCGCGCCCGAAGCCGGTCGCAGGCTGTTCGTGATCGCGCGTGCGCCTGAGGAGGCGCTGCTCGACCAGCTTCGCGCGCTCGGCTGGGAGATCTCGATCGCGAAGACGGCCGGCACCGCGCAGAACATGACGGCCGGCGCCGGCGTGGCGGCCGGCCTGATCGACTTCACCGGATTCACGTCGCGCGAGTACCCCGCGCTGAAAGGGTGCCTGAGCCAGCCGGCGATCGGCTGGATCTCGATCGCGCGGGCCGGCGTGTCGATCGGCCCGGCGGTGCGCGAGATGATCCGCAGCTACTGCTTCGACTACGTGACGCTGCCGCTCCCTTACGAATGGATCTCGCATGTCCTCGGCCATGCGCGCGGCATGGCGGCGCTCGACCGCGTCGACGGCGCGGCCTATGCGGCTTCGATCGGCGAGCACGGGATGATCGGCAACTGCGAGGCGATGCAGCAACTGTTCAGCACGATCCGCAAGGTCGCGAAGACCGACGCGAGCGTATTCATCTCGGGCGAATCGGGCACCGGTAAGGAGCTGACCGCGCTGGCGATCCACGAGCGCTCCGCCCGTGGCAAGGGGCCGTTCATCGCGATCAACTGCGGCGCGATTCCGCATCACCTGCTGCAATCGGAACTGTTCGGCTATGAGCGCGGCGCGTTCACGGGCGCGAACCAGCGGCGCGCGGGACGGATCGAGTCCGCGGACGGCGGCACGCTGTTCCTCGACGAGATCGGCGACATGCCGCTCGAAAGCCAGGCGAGCATGCTGCGCTTCCTGCAGGAAGGCAAGATCGAGCGGCTCGGCGGCCAGGAATCGATTTCGGTCGACGTGCGGATCGTGTCGGCGACGCACGTCGATCTCGACGGCGCGGTCGAGTCCGGACGCTTCCGGGCGGACCTGTATCACCGGCTGTGCGTGCTGCGCATCCACGAGCCGCCGCTGCGCGCGCGCGGCAAGGACATCGACATCCTCGCGCACTACGTGCTGCAGAAATACAAGGCCGACAGCGGCCGCAAGATCAGCGGCTTCACGTCGGCCGCGCTCGACGCGATGCGGCGCTACGAATGGCCCGGCAACGTGCGCGAGCTGATCAACCGCGTGCGGCGCGGCATCGTGATGGCCGAGAGCCGGCTGCTGACGCCGCACGATCTCGGGCTCGAGACCCCGGGCGAAACCGAGCCCGTCACGCTCGAGCAGGCGCGCGCGCTCGCGGAGCGCACCGCGATCGAGAATGCGCTGCTGCGCAACGATCACCGGATCAACAAGGCGGCCGCCGAACTCGGCATCTCGCGCGTGACGCTGTACCGGATGATGATCGAGCACGGGCTCAACGATCACGACAACGGCGACAACGGCGGGAAGGACGGCACGCCGTCCGGGCCGCCGTCGGGCGATGCGGGAGATCGGCGGGTCGGTTGACGGGCGTCGCGCACGTTCGTTGCCGTCGAGTCCGGCACGGGCGCGCGGATGCGCGTCGTGCGGGCCGGGCCGAGCAGGCCTTCGTCACGGCGTGCGCACGCCGTCCCACTCAACCCGGCCGGAGTGTACCCTCCGTCGATCGCACGGCTTTTGCCGTCTTCAGGTGGCGGCGCACGATAACGGCCAGCAGCGCGACGAGCACGATGGGCGTCCACTGCAAGGTGCCGGCCATCGCGGCGGCGAACGCCTGCGCGGGAATGAGCCACGCGGCGATCAGCACGGCCTTTTCGAGCCTGTCGGCGCCATGCCGTGCGTAATCGGCGGTCAGGATCGCGACCGGCAGCGCCAGCCATGCGAGGTCGTAGTAGATGAGGTACGGCTGCACGAGGATCGTCGCGACCGCCAGTGCGGCGGCGGACAGCCCGAAACGGGCGTTCGTGCACCAGAGCCAGATGCAGCTCGCGACCACACCGCCGCCGACGGCGGCATGCGCGAGATACGACGCATGAACGGATGCGCCCGCGACGCGCGCGATCGCAAATACCGTCGGCGCGCCGCGAATGGTCCCGAAGGAGTTTTCCGCGATGACGTGCTGAAACGTCGTGAATGCACGTGCAAACGCGACGAATGCGTCGGTACCGAATGCGAGCCAGACCAGTCCGCCATAGAGCAGCGAGAATGACGCAGCGGACGCGAACGTCGTCCAGTACCGCCGGCACAGCAGAAACAGCGGGAACAGCACGCCGAGCTGCGGCTTGATGCAGAGGAGCGCGATGCAGGCGCCTGCGACGACCGGCCGCCGGTCGAGCAACAGCAGCGCCGCTCCGCACAACGCCAGCGTGAACAGCGCGTTCTGACCGGCAACCAGCGAGAGCCACATGCCGGGGAACGCGAGGGCGGGTAGCAGCCATTGATGGTCGATCGGCACGACGGCCGCCCGGACGAGCAGCAGGTAGCACGCGATGCCTAGCGCCGACCATGCGACGATGGCAACGCCGAAAGGCAGCGTGGCGATCGGGTAGATCGTGAACAGGAAAGTCGGCGGGTAGGCGAACGGTTCGAACATCGGCGGGTAGACCGACTTCTCCACCGCGTGAAGCCATGTCCAGTTGTAGGCGGCGGCAGGGCCGTGATGGATCGCGAGGCTCGATGCGCTCCAGTACACGACGAAATCCCACCCGAGCATGGGCACGTCGCGCGCTTTCTGCACGACGTTCTGCCACCACCACATCGCCACGAGGATGCACTGGCAGACAAGCAAGGTGCCGGCATACATCGCGACTCGCTGCGACGTCAGCCAGCCCGTTTCCGGCGGGTACGTTGCGGGTCTCGCGGGCGATGACATGGCTTGCTCCTGTATGAAGAGGGACAGCAGTTCCGTCGGGTGGACAGCCGGAATCGATGCCGGGCCGAACCCGCGCAGGAGGGTCGCGGCGTCCGCCTGCTGCGAACCCGCGCGCGCACGACCGCTGCACCGCCGGCAACCGCGGCGCGCGACGTCAGGCGCCGTCCGTGCGCGCCTCCCGGTACGTCCACAGCCGGTGCAGTACGAACGTCACCGGCGGCACGAACAGTACGACTGCGACGATGCTCCACCCGGGCGCGAGGCCGAGCGCCTCGGTGCCGCGCGCGAGCAGCATCGTCTCGACGAGGCCCGACACGGCCACCACAAGGAAGCGCAACAGATTGCTCCACTGCACGGTCGCCGAAAAGCTCCACAGCGTGTTCGCGAGATACGAGAACACGGTCGCGACGACGAACGCAACCGCGTTTGCGGTGACGGGCGACGCATCGAGCAGCGCGAACATCGCCGACGCGACGAGCGTATGGATCGCGGTCGAGCAGATGCCGGAGACGCCGAAGCGGAACAGGCGGGCGCGTTCGGCCGCGTAGACGGAACGGATCACAGGGGGGCTCCGGAACGGAAGTCAGCGTGCGGCGACGCGGTGGCGTGCCAGCGAGCGGCGGCGTGCGAGATCGGCCCGAGCCGCGGCCGAGGCCTGGCGAAGCGAATCGCGCGACACCGGCAGCGCCGACACCTTGCTGCGCGCCTGGTAGCGGCGGCGCACGAGGTAAACCGGCCGCTCTTTCGTCTCGTAGTAGATCCGCCCGATGTACTCGCCGATGACGCCGATCCCGACGAGTTCGATGCCGCCGATGAACAGTACGACCGAAATCAGCGACGCATAGCCGGGCACCGGATTGCCGAACGCGAGCGTGCGGCCGATGATGAACGCGCCGTACAGGAACGCGAGCGCGGCGATGCCGAGCCCGATGTAGGTCCAGCTGCGCAGCGGCACCGTGCTGAAGCTCGTGATGCCTTCGAGCGCGAAGTTCCACAGCTTCCAGCCGGAGAATTTCGAATGGCCGGCGCTGCGCGGGTCGCGCTGGTATTCGACTATCACGGTCCGGTAGCCGACCCACGCGAACAGCCCCTTCATGAAACGGCGCCGCTCGGGCAGCGCGCGCAGCGCATTGACGACCTGGCGGTCCATCAGCCGGAAATCGCCGACGTTCTCCGGCAGCTTCACTTCCGACAGCGCGTTGTGCACGCGATAGTAGAGCGCGGCTGCGGTGCGCTTCGCGAACGAATCGCACGCGCGGTTGGTGCGCTTCGCGGCAACGACTTCCGCGCCGTCGCGCCAGTGCTCGATCATCACCGGGATCAGGCTCGGCGGATCCTGGAGGTCCGCGTCGAGCGGGATCACCGCGTCGCCGGTCGCTTCGTCGAGGCCCGCGGTGAGCGCGGCTTCCTTGCCGAAGTTGCGCGTGAGATCGATCACGCGCACGCGCGTGTCCTTCGCGCCGATCGCGATCAGGCGCTCGAGCGTGTCGTCGCGGCTGCCGTCGTTGATGCAGACGATCTCGAAGCGAATCCCGTCGATCGCGACCATGACCGGGATCACGACGTCGAAAAAGCGCTCGACCGCTTCGCCTTCGTTGTAGAAAGGCACGACCAGCGAAATGAGCGGTTTCTGGACTAGTGCGCGCATGATGTTCCCCCGTGAACGCCGCTCTAATGGCGGCTACCGCGCGGCAGATGCTGGCGGTCGAGTCGATGAAGCCGCGGCGCCGCGTCGTGCGGCCGTAAGGCATGTGCGAAATCGGTGTCGGTCGCGCTGTCGTGTGCGTCGGGCAGGCACGGCGCCTCGTGGCGTTCGCGCGAGATGCGCGCGACGAGCAGCGCGAGCGATGCGAGCGTGACGAAGGGCATGAACTGGACGTGCAGGTGGTCGACGAGCTTGGCGCCCGCGGGCGGCATCAGCCACAGCAGCACGAGCCATTCGCGGTCGAAGCGCCGCCAGCCGTGCGAGAACGCATGGCGCGCGTACCACGCGATGACGATGCCGTACCACGCGAGGTCGTAGTCGAACAGGTAAGGGCTCGCGAGCAGGCTCGCGCAGGCGAGCGTCGCCGCGCGCAGCGCATAGGTGCAGGTGCCGCGCCACGCGTAACACACGGCCGCAGCGGCGACGAGCGCCGAGACGGCCTCCAGCCCCTTTGTCGCGATAGCGGGCCAGCCGGCCAGCATCGACATCGCATGGAGCGTCGGGAGGCGGGCGAGGATCGCCTGGCTGTTACCGACCGCCTGATACGTGCCCGATATGCCGTGCAGGAAGCTGAGCCACGCGGCGGGTCCGAACGCGAGCGTCGCGAGTGCTGCGCCACCCGCGACGGTCGCGGCCCACGCGGCCAGCGCGCGCCATTGCCCTGCGCACAGCAGCGCGAGCGGGAACAGGACCGCGAGTTGCGGCTTCACGGTGAGCAGGCCGAAGCAGATGCCCGCGGCAGCGGGACGCCGCTGCAGCATCAGCAGGCCGAGGCCCGCCAGCCCGGCGGTGAGCAGGCTGTTCTGGCCGATGAGCGTCGCAAAGAAAGCGCCCGGGAACGCGAATGCGCACAGCATCGCGGTCCGGCGCGGCACGATCGCGCCGCACACGGCGACGAACAACGCATATGCCCCGCCGAGCCACAATGCGGCCGCGAGCATATAGGGCAGCCAGCCGAGCGGCAGCACCCACAGCAGCATGGTGGGCGGATAGAGCCACGGCAGCCCGCCCGGCATCGCTTGCATGGCCGGGATCGCCCGAAGCTCCACCGCGCCGACGGCTGCGTATTGCCATGCGTCGAGCGCATGCCCGTGCGCGGCCAGCCACGCGGCGCTCCAGATCGGCGTGAAATCCAGCGTAAGCCGGGGCAGGTCCGTGCTGTGCGGGCCGAACAGGCGCACGACGTATGCGCCGACGAAAGCGAAATAGCAGAGCAGCACCGTGTGCGAATATGCGCGCATGCGCCTCTCGGTGAGCCAGTGAGGACGCCTGCGCGGCCCGGCGGCGGGCAGCTCGGGATCGGCGTCGACATGCAGCACGGCGGAGCTGTGGCGGTGGAGGTGCATTGTCAACTCCTCGCGGCAACGGCGGCACGGCGTGCAACGACGAACAGCACGGCGAGCAGCACGATCGGGCCGATCTGCGGCAGCAGCGGCGTGTAATTGAGGAATTCGAATAACGGCAGGAGCCAGGCAAGCACGAGGATGCCCTGGTCGCCGGGCAGCCAGCCCTTGTCGAAGCCGTACGACACGAGGCAGAAGACCGCGACGCCGAGCCACGCGAGTTCGTAGCCGCGCAGGTACGGGGTCGCGAGCAACGTGGCGACCGCGATGACCGCGCCGCGCAGGCGCACGTCGCGCGTGCTGCGCCAGACCGTCGCGGCCGCGACGGCGGCGAGCAGCGCCACCGCGATCTGCACTGCGTACGACAGCGGCAGCGGCAGGCCGGCGAGCCGCATCGCGGCGAACGGCGTCGGCGAGCCGATCCAGTACTGCACGTTGTGCTCGATCAGCGCCTCGCGCGTGATCGACATGCTGTCGATGAAGCCGGTCAGCGCGGCATGGCCGGCCAGCCACGTGCTGGTCGCGACGAGCAGCACGGTGCCGGCGGCCGCGGCCGCGAACGCGCGCCACGCGCGTGCCGCAATCAGCACGACGGGAAACAGCACCGCCAGTTGCGGCTTGACGGCCAGCAGGCTGATGAACAGGCCGGCGACGACGGGACGGCGCTCGACGTGACGGACCGCGAACGCCGCGATCGCGGCGGTCAGGAGTGCGTTCTGTCCGCACACCGTCGTCACGAACACGCCGGGATAGGCGAGCACGGCGAGCGTGGCGAGGCGCGGCTGCGGAAGGTGCGCGCGCAGCCCGGACAGGCCGTTGACGGCACGCGCATAGCATAGAAAGCTGCCCGCGAAAAAGAGGAAGAATGCGGGCAGAAACGGCACGAAAGCGAGCGGCGCGACGACGAGCAGCATCGTCGGCGGATAGAGCCACGGGAGGAAAGCCCGATGGGTGTAGTTGCTGAAGTGTTCGAATTCCGCGACGGAAAAGCGATGGTAGTCGAAGACCGACGCGATCTGTCCGTGCAGGGTCAGGTCGGACGCGGTCCAGAACACGGCGAAGTCGAAACCCGGCCGCATCACGTTGTCGGTCGTGAAGCCGTGGGTCGCCATCGCCCATGCGCCGAATATCGCGCCGCACAGGATCAGCATCGCGCAGCTATACGGCACGATGCGATCGGCGGTGAGCCAGTGGACGCCACGCCACCTGCGACCGCGCAGTCCCCGAATTGCTTCGTACATGAATGAATCCCCGTCTGCCGAAAGAGCCGTGTGGTCCACGTGGCCCGATCGTGTTGTTGTGCGCCCGAGTGTCGAAGCGTGTCGGCTTTCTGGTCGCATCGGGCGATTTCATTGTTGGAAAAAAAAACCGGCGATGCAAATGGCTGCCTGCCGGAAGCCGCGTGCGCAGCTGCCCGATCGCGGCCAAATTGCCGTTTTCGGGCGCAGGCGCGGCGGTTGGCGGGGGTGAGCGTTTCGGACCTGAAACATTTCGGCAATTCGGGCGCTGCAAACCTGTACCGGCATCGCTTCATGCGCGCGCCCGTGCCGATCCGGGAAAGTCCCGAGAAAATTTTTTGAGCCTTGTCCCACGGGGCTTTGCGCCCGTCGTGCTCGGGCGAAACCCCGCCGGGACGTATCAGAATCGAAACTTCCAGCCGTCCGTGCCCGATCCGTTTGGCAGCGTCGGTTTCGCAAGCCCTTGTCCGGAGCGGATTCGTCGCGAGCTGGCCCGCTCTTTGCGATGGGAGATCCGCGGAGGTCGACGGCGTGACGACCGGCCGGTTCAGAGAATCGATCAAACGAGAACCGAAGCCGGCGTCGCCCACGGGGTACAAGGCCGGAACAGAGCGCGACGAGCGCCGTTCCAGGCCGATTGGGAAACCCGTCGCCCGATCAGCGGAATGCCGGCATCGTCCGACAACCAGAACGAATTGAGTGCAGGAAATCGGGGGTAGAAAAAATGACTGACCACATCACATCGCGGCCGGCGTTCCGTTGCCGCGTTACCAAGGCGTCAAGCCGCGGGGTAGCTCATCGATTCGGTCGGCCGATGCCGACCCGCTCCGACACCGTTCCGGGTGCACGGCGCGTCTGGCGTGTCGCCAGGCTCGTTCATCCGGCGAATGCCTTCCCGTTTGCCGATATCGTCCGAAAAGGCATGTGCGCACGTGCGCACGCGCGCCTGCAGCCGATTTTCGCATTCTGATTTTCTTGCAGTGCCAGCAGTAGGTCGCCCGAGCCAATGGTGGCAAAGGGTATTTTTTAGCAATCCAAAGGGAGAGTGAATCATGTCGAAGATCGTCCAACAAGCCAAGCAATTTCTGCGTGATGAACAAGGCGTCACCGCCATCGAATACGGCCTGCTCGCAACGCTGGTCGCCGTGGCACTCATCGCCGGTGCAACGCTCCTCGGGTCGAGCCTCAACACCACGTTCAGCAGCCTCGGCACGAAGATTGGCTGAGCGGCGCGACGGGGACGGTTCCGAAGGGGAATTCGTCCGTCCCGCTGTCTTTTCTGGAGTGGGGGCTCCGGTCACACGCCGGAGTCGCGCCATCACGATGGCGTCGACTTCGGCACGATCGAACGACTCGCTTCGTATCGGAGAAGAGCACGGCGGGGCGGACGATTCGAGTCTCCCACGCACGCGTTGTTGCGGGATTTCAACTCGAGAGGAAAGAACCATGTTGGCATTCGTTCATCAGTTCCTGCGATTAGCGCGCGACGAGGACGGCGTCACGGCCGTCGAATACGGACTCCTTGCCGTGCTGATCGCCGTCGCGCTCATGGGGGGCGCGACGCTTCTTGGCTCGAACCTGGATTCGTTGTTCAGCAGCCTCGGTACGATGATGTAACGAAACCGTCGTTGCACGGGGGAGGTGTCGCGCACGAGGCGCTCTCCGGCGTGCTGGGCATCCGCCCGGTCGCGTATCGGCGGACGGGCGCTCGTACCGGAGCAGGCAGGTCACAAACAAATATCGGGGGCACCATGCAGTCCTTTGGAGAAGCGGTAGCGAAGTGGATCGACGACGAAAGCGGCGCGACGCAGATCGAGTACGCGCTGATGGGCTCGCTGGTCGCGATCGCGATATTGGGTGGCGCCGGAACGCTCGGTGGTGAGCTCGGCGAGCTTTACGAACGTGTCGCGGCAAGTGCGCTGGCCGCGATGCAATGAAGTCCGATCCGGAGAAACGAGGTTTGCCATGTTGCCAGCCGTCCCGTCCCATCCGATTCCGCTGTGCGTCGCGACGCTCGTGATCGTCGCCGCGAGCAGCGACATCACCAGCCGCCGGATTCCGAATCGCCTGATCGCGATCGGTCTCGCGGGCGCGCTGATCGCGCAATGCGTGCTGCACGGCATCGGCGCGGGCGCGATCGCCTGGCTGGCGGGCGCCGCCACCGGTTTCTTCATGCTGCTGCCGTTCTATCTGCTGCGCGGGATGGCGGCGGGCGACGTGAAGCTGATGCTTGCGGTCGGCGCCTGGGTCGGCCCGGCGCTCGCGGTCTACATCGCGGTCGCGACGTTCCTGGCGGGCGGAGTCGGCGCGCTCGCGATGGTGATCTGGCGAGGCCGCGCGCGGCAGTTGTTCGCGAATATGCGCTTGATCGCGATACGCGCCGCGGTGCGCGGGCAGGGCGGCGCGGCCGGCGCGCCGGTTGAAGGCGAGTCGGTCGGCGCGTTGCCTTACGGCGTCGCGATCGCGCTGGGCACGCTGAGCATGTTGTTCGCGGCGTCCGTGTGAGTCCATGTGACACCGGCCGGATACCGCATACGGAGCGATCATGAACACTGACCAACCCTCATCGCAACACGACGCGCAGATCGCCCATCTGCCCGATCCGGCGCCGTCACGCGAACAGCACACGAAGCGCCCGCCGCGGCTGCCGCGCGCACCGCGCACGGTGGCGGACACCGGGCTGGGCGAGACCTTTCTCGCCGGGCTGGTGCTGAAGTCCACGCTGATGCACGGGCGCTCGGAGTACGCGGATCTGATCGAGCGGCATTGCCTGCCGATCTCCGTGCTCGACGACGTGCTTGCGTTCCTCGTGCGCGAACATCTCGTCGAAATCACCCATCGCGGCGTGACCGACATCGACGTGTCGTTCCGCCTCACCGATGCAGGTCGTGCGCTCGCGATCGAGGAAAAGGCGCACAGCAATTACGACGGTCCGGCGCCCGTTACGCTCGACGCATACCTCGACGTGATTGCCGCGCATTCGGTGCGCAAGCTGCACATCTCGCGCGCCGAGGTGATGGCCGCGTTCGACGGCATCGTGATCGATCCGGCGACCATTGACGCCGCGGCCGCGTCGCTGAATTCGGGCCGCCCGCTGCTGATCCACGGGCCGGCTGGCAGCGGCAAGACGTTCTTCGCGGAGCGGCTCGGCTCGCTGATGGGCGGCGAGGTGCCGATTCCGTATGCGATCTGCGTGGCCGGCGAAATCATCCAGATCTACGACCCGCTCGTGCACGCCGACGTCAAGACGCAGCCGGAAGGACAGGCGGTCGATCGCCGCTGGCGTCTGTGCGAGCGCCCGATCGTGATGTCGGGCGGCGAGCTGACGCTTGACGAGCTCGAGCTGCGGCGTGACGCGGGCGCCGGCTACTACCAGGCGCCGCCGCACATGAAGGCCAACATGGGGATGTACATCGTCGACGACCTCGGCCGGCAGCGTGTCGAGCCGCGCGACCTGCTGAACCGCTGGCTGCGGCCGCTCGATCGCGGCATCGACCTGCTGACGCTCGGCACCGGCAACCGCTTCATCGTGCCGTTCGACGTGTGGCCGGTGTTCTCGAGCAACATCGCACCGTCGCAGTTCGGCGACGACGCGTTCCTGCGCCGGCTCGGCTCGAAGCTCTACGTCGGCCCGATGGCGATCGAGGACTACCACGCCGTGTTCGACACGATGTGCAAGTCGCTCGGCCTCGTGCCGGCCTCCGACGCGTTCGATTACCTCGCGCACCGGCTGCACCTGCCGACCGGCAAGGCGTTCCTTGCCTGTTTCCCGGGCGACCTGCTGCGCCTCGTTGCGGCATCGGCGCGTTATCGCGGCGACCCGCTCGAAGTCACGCATGACGGATTGCACGAAGCGTGGACCGCGTATTTCGGCTCCGCGCCGGAACGTGAGAGCCCGCATCCGCCGTCGACCGAACGCATCGGCCGCACGCTGGCCTCCGGTTGAGCTGTTTCATTCACGATCTGACGAGGAGCATTGCCATGAAAAACACTCGCGCAATCACGATGCTGATCATCGCCATGGTGGCGGGTCTCGCTGCCGTCGCGTTCGCATCGCGCTGGCTCGTGAGGACGTCGTCCAGCGCGGTCACGCAGGTCGCGGTCGCGACCACCGACCTGAACCTGGGCGAACCGCTCGGGCCGAACCAGATGCGCACGGTGAGCTGGCCGACCGCCAGCGTGCCGCCCGGCGCGTTCAGCGACACCAAGGAGCTCGAGGGGCGGGTCGTGCGCACGAGCCTCACGCGTGGCGAGCCGGTGCTCGAGTCGAAGCTGGCGCCGCTCGGCACGAAGGGCGGGCTGTCCGCGGTGATCGGCGCGGGTAACCGCGCGATCACGGTGCGCGTGAACGACGTGATCGGCGTCGCGGGCTTCGCGCTGCCGGGCAACTACGTCGACGTCATCGTCAACACGCAGGAGCCGGGCAAGACCGACAACCAGCAGAGCATCTCGAAGATCGTGCTCGAGCACATCCTCGTGCTGGCCGTCGCGCAGCAGGTCAGCCGTGACGATACCGCGCCGAAGGTCGTCAACGCGGTGACGCTCGAGGTGTCGCCCGATCAGGCCGAGAAGCTCGACCTCGCACGCAGCGTCGGCACGCTGTCGCTCGTGCTGCGCAACCAGGTCGACAAGGAGACGATGAACACCGGCGGCGCGACCAAGGTGACGTTGCTCGGCACGCCGCCGGCGCCCGCCGCCGCGCCCGCGCCCGCGCCGGTGCGTGTGCGGACCGTGCGGGTGCGTGTGGCGTCCCACGCGGCGCCGGCGGTGGCACGCGATTGCGTCGGCGTGCTGAGCGGCGTTCGCGGCAGCGTCGAATGCTTCTGAATGAATTAATCGAAAAAACGCGAAGTTTCCAGGCCGTACGCGACGCGCTGCGACCTTTGACAGTCAAGCCCGGCGTTTCGCCGGGTACTCGGGGGATCAGACGAAATGAAGATCAAACCGCAAAGTTCTGGAGCCGGGCCGGCGCGTACGCGCGCCCTGCGCGGCACGGTGGTCGCGGCGATGCTGTGCGCCGGATGGTTCAACGTGTATAGCGCGGTCGCGCAGGAAGGCGCGGAGGCCGGTGCGCTGGCGAAGGGCGGCACCGCGACGGCGCCGGCCGCGATGGGCAAGGGGCCGATGCAGATGACGATCAGCATGACGCCGGTGCCGGCCGCGGGAGCAGCAGGCGCGGCGGCGGCCTCCGGGCCGCTGCGTGGTCCGAACTGCGTCGGCGCCGTGCGCGATTCGACGTCCGTCAGCGTGCCGCTCGGCAAGTCGCTGCTCGTGCCGATGCCCGAGCCGGTGCGCAACCGCACGATCGGCAACCCGGCCGTCGCGCAGGCGACGATGGTGTCGCCGCAGACGCTCTACATCCTCGGGCTGTCGGTCGGCACGACCAACATGATCGTCCAGGGCAAGAGCGGCGCGTGCCGGATCATCGACGTGGCCGTCGGCGCCGACGCCGGCGGTCTCCAGGCTTCGCTCGCGCAGCTGATGCCGAACGAGCGCGACATTCATGTGACGAGCGCGGCCGACACGATCGTGCTCGCCGGCAGCGTGACGAGCGCGCAGGCGTCGCAGCAGGCGACGGCGATCGCGAAGGCGTATGCGAACGCTGCCAGTGGCAGCAACGGAGGCGGCGGCAACGGAGGCGGCAACGGCGACAGCGGCGGTGGCGGCGGAAAGACCGGCACGGTCCTGAACATGCTGACCGTCACGCAGCCGCAGCAGGTGATGCTCGAGGTGAAGGTCGCCGAAGTGTCGAAGACGCTGATCAACCAGCTCGGCTCGGCCTTCAACATCCAGGGCGGCTTCGGCTCGTGGAGCGGCGCGCTCGTGAGCAACCTGCTCGCGGGCGTCGCGAGCGCCATCACGGCCAGCAAGGCGAACAACAGGCCGTTCAACGTCGCGGTCGATGCGCAGAACACCGACAACCTCGTCAAGATCCTCGCGGAGCCGAACCTCGTGACGATCAGCGGCCAGGAAGCGACGTTCCTCGCGGGCGGCAAGATCTTCATCCCGGTCCCGCAGAGCAACACGGGCGGCGGCACGACGATCACGCTGCAGGAAGAGGAGTTCGGCGTCGCGCTGAAGTTCACGCCGACGGTGCTGTCGGGCGGCCGCATCAACCTGCGCGTCGCGCCGGAAGTGTCCGAGCTGTCGCAAACAGGCGTGACGCTCACCGCGACCAACGTCGCCGGCGCGTCGATCCTGCCGCTGATCACGACGCGGCGCGCGTCGACGACGGTGCAGATGGCCGACGGCGAATCGTTCGCGATCGGCGGGCTGATCAAGGACAACGCGTCGGGCGCGCTGAAGGCGGTGCCGGGCATCGGCGAAATTCCGGTGCTGGGCGCGCTGGCCCGCAGCACGTCGTTCCAGCAGGACCGCACCGAGCTGATCTTCGTCATCACGCCGCATCTCGTGAAGCCGCTGCAGACGGCCGACCTGCCGCTGCCGACCGACAGCTTCACGAAGCCGAACGAGGCTGACGTGTTTGCGACGGGCGACATGGAAGGCCGCGGCGGCCTGCGCAAGCATGGCCGGGCTCCGGCCCCGGCGAGCGAAGCGGCACCGTCGCCGCAGTCGCAGGCGCCCGCTCCGGCGCCGGCGCCGGCCCCGCAGCAGGACGAGCCGAGCGGCCCGACGGCTGCGCTGCCGGCGCCGCGTGCCGCGCAGCCGGCCGACGCGATCGCGCAGCCGACCGCGTCGCCGATGCCGGTCTCGACGCAGGACGTGCCTGCAGAGCCGCTCGTCTCGGCGCCCGCGAAAGCCGCCAAGGCGGCGTCCGCGGCGCCGATACCCGCGGCCAAGGCGGTACCTGCGGCACCCGCGCCTGCGGCCGAGGCGGTACCTGCGGCACCCGCGCCTTCTGCCGCGCCGGCGGCGGAGTCCGCGCCGCAGGCAACCCAGGCGGCGGACGCCGCGACGGCGGCCCGGGTCGCCCGCATCGAAGCGGCGGCCGCGCGGATCGCGGCAGCCGGGCAGTCAGGGTCGCAGGGCACGGCCAAGCGCCGCGTACAGCAGGTCGCCGGTGCGAACGCGACGCCGTCGTCCAACGATCGTTGAAGTCATCAAGGGGAAGCTCATGAAATCCGCCTACCTCGTTTTCTTGCGGCGCGCGGCGCTCGCCGCACCGCTCGCCACCGCACTCGCCGGCTGCATGTCGTCGACGCCGGTGTGGGACACCCGGTTCAGTGAATCGGTCCGTACCGTGATGCAAGCGCAAATCATCGACCCGCATGCCGCCGAACATACGCAGTCCCCGGCCGGCATGCCGGGCTCGGCGGCCTCGGCCGCGCTGGACAACTACGACAAGTCGTTCCAGGCGCCGGAGCCGAAGGGCAATGCGTTCGTCATCGGCATCAGCAAGGGCGGCGCCCAATAACGACAGGTTGCTCAGGGAGATTGCCATGTCCAGCGTCATTCAACACTCGCGAGCCTTTCGCAACATCCATCGACAGCGCGGCGCCGTAGCGGTCATCGTCGCGCTGACGCTGGCGGTACTGATCGGATGCGTCGGCCTCGCACTGGACCTCGGCAAGTTGTACGTCGCGCGGAGCGAACTACAGAACAGCGCCGACGCTTGCGCGTTGGCGGCCGCGCGCGATCTGACAGGGGCGATTCCGAGCCTGTCGGTTTCAGAGGCGGCCGGCATCACTGCCGGCCACCTGAATTACGCGATGTTCCAGGGTGCGCCGGTGCAATACCAGGTGAATTCGAGCGTCACGTACAGCGATTCGCTGACCAATCCGTTCTTGCCGAGCGGTTCGGTCACGTCGCCATCGACGATCAAGTACGTCAAGTGCACGGCATCGCTGACCAACATTCCCAACTGGTTCATGCAGGTGCTGAACGCGCTGCCGGGGATGAACGTCGCAAACGCATCGGTGGCGGTGTCTGCGGTGGCGACCCTCGGCTCCGCGCAGACGACGTGCGCGATCCCGGTGTTCCTCTGCCAGACGAGCGGCGGCCATACGGCAGGTGAGTGGCTGAGCTCGCTCGGCGGCACGCAGTCGTCGTGGGGAGCGGGAAATTTCGGCTGGGCGGCGCTCGACGGTTCGAACAGCAATTCGGAGATCACCAACGAGCTGACCGGCAACTTCTGCAGCTTGCCGGCAAGCGGCGCGCAGATCGGCTCGCCGGGACAGAACGCCGCGAGCTCCGATGCGTGGAACACGCGTTTCGGGGTCTATGGGCATGGCTTCAAGGCGCCGACCGCTGGTACGCCGGACAACACACCGGACTTCACGGGCCTGACCTTCAACGCGGCGACGGGCGATGCCGCGACCTCGAACATCTACGGCTCCGGCGACGCCTACACGAAGTTCGTGAACGCCCGGCTCGCGAACACCGTATACCAGGGCGACACTGCGACCCATGTCAACACCGGCGGCACGGCGCTCACCAAGAGTGGTTACCAGACCTTTGGCGCGGACCGCCGCATCGCGCTGGCGCCCGAAGTCGACTGCTCGGCATTGAGTGTGACCGGCACCCACAAGACGGCCGTGCTGCGGTGGGATTGCGTGCTGATGCTCGAGCCGATGGATGCGAATGCCGGCAGCAGTGGCGCCGGCACCATCGTCGCGCAAGTCGAGTATCTCGGCACGTCGACCGCGGCCGGCAATCCGTGCGCAAGCGAAGGCGTGCCTGGTGACGGCAGTTCGGTCGGCCCGAAGGTGTCGGTGCTCGTCCAATGACAGGGAGGCGATCATGAAACCATATCCGGTCAGGCGTTCGAAGACGCGCGGTGTCGCGGCGGTCGAGTTCGCGATCGTGCTGATTCCGATGATCCTGCTCGTAACCGGCGTCGCCGAATTCGGCCGCATGATCTACCAGTACGAGGCGCTGACCAAGGCGACGCGAGACGCGGCGCGCTACCTGTCGACGTTCAAGCCGAGCGACCCCGCGTATCCGCTGTCGGCCGCACAGTGCCTCGTCGTCTACGGCAGCACGACCTGCGGGTCGTCGGGCACCGAGCTCTTGCCGGGCCTCACGACGTCGATGGTCGTTATCTGCGACGCGTCGCATACGACCGGCTGCGCGGGTACGAACGATCCCGCACAGTTCGCGAACGTGCCGACCTACGACAGCAACAACGGTTCGGCGAGCGGCACGCCGTCGGGCAGCATGAATCTGGTCGAAGTGAAGGTCACCGGCTACCAGTACCAGCCGATCCCCGCGTACCCTGGGCTGCAGCAGGTGATCTTCGGCGACATCATCACCGTGATGAGGCAAGTGTCATGAACCCGCGCGCTCCTTCCCAGCCGCGCCGCCGCCGCCAGCGTGGCGCGACCGCCGTCGAGTTTGCGATCATCTCCGCCGTGTTCTGCACGCTGCTGATCGGCATCTGCGAATTCGGCCGCCTGCTGTTCTACTGGAATACCGCGAGCGAGGCGATGCGCCTCGGCGCGCGCACCGCGACTGTCTGCGACGTGGCCGCGCCGGTCGTCAAGCAGCGCATCACGGACCTGCTGCCGATCCTGGCGAGCGCGAACGTGTCGCTCACCTACCTGCCGTCCGGTTGCGATGCCGATGCAGCGACCGCGCGCAGCACCTGCACGTTCGTGACCGTCAAGGTCTCGAACGTCACCGTTTCGACGCTGATCCCCTTCGTGAACCTGACGGTGACGATGCCGCCGTTCACGACGACGCTGCCGCGCGAGAGCATGGCGACGTCGACGGGCGGATCGGTTTGCCAATGACAGAACAGCCGAGGCGAACAACATGATCAACATCCTCGTGGCGTCCGACGATACGGGGCGACTGACTCAAATTGCCCGGCTCGTCGCCGAATGCGGCAATTATCGGGTCACGCGTGCGGCCGGCCGGCCGACGCAGATCGAGCACCGCACCGACGGGCTCGATGCATTCGACGTGCTGATGATCGACGGCGCGTCGATCGATGCGGCCGAGCTGTCCGCGATCGAGCGGATGTGCCGGCTGCACCAGGGCCTGAACTGCATGCTGATCACCGCGGATGCGTCGCCGCATACGTTGCTCGACGCGATGCGCGCGGGCGTGCGCGACGTGCTCGCATGGCCGCTCGAGACGCACGCGTTGACCGATGCGCTGCAGCGCGCCGCCGCGCAGAGCAGCCGGCGCGACGGCAACGAGACGCGCATCGTGTCGTTCCTGTCGTGCAAGGGCGGTGCGGGCACCAGCTTCATCGCCGGCAACGTCGCGTACGAGATCGCCGAGGCCTGCAAGCGCCGCGTGCTGCTGGTCGACCTGAACCAGCATTTCGGCGACGCGGCGTTTCTCGTGACCGACGAGACGCCGCCGTCCACGCTGCCGCAGCTGTGCACGCAGCTGGAGCGGCTCGACGGCGCGTTTTTCGACGCGAGCGTCGCGCGCGTGACGGAGACGTTCCACGTGCTCGCCGGCGCGGGCGATCCCGTCAAGGCCGCCGAGATGCGGGAGGAGGCGCTCGAGTGGATCCTCGGCGTTGCCGCGCCGCGCTACGAATTCGTGATCTTCGATCTCGGGCTGAGCCTCAACCAGCTGTCGATGATCGCGCTCGACCGCAGCGACCAGATCGAGCTGGTGCTGCAGCCGATGATGCCGCACTTGCGCGCCGGCCGCCGGCTGCAGGAAATCCTGATGTCGCTCGGCTATCCGCTCGACCGCCTGCGCCTCGTGCTGAACCGCCAGGCGCGTTCGAGCGAGCGCACGCGCGCGGCGCTCGAAGAGGTGCTCGGGATGCGTGCCGCATGCGTGATTCCGGAGGACGTCGAGGTCGTGCTCGAATCGATCAACCAGGGGCATCCGGTGACACGCCTTGCGCGCAACAGCGCCGTTGCGCGCGCGCTGCAGGCCTGTGCGAAACAGATCGTCGAAGGCGACCAGCGCGCGACGCACGGCGCGGCGCGCAGCGAACCGCTGATTGCGCGGCTGTTCGGGCGCGGCGGCGCACCGAAGCTCAAGTCAATGTGAAATCTTACGGGGAGTCCATCATGTCACTGCGCGAACAGATGTCGTTGCAACGGTCGACAGCCTTCATGTCGCGGGGCGATCAGGGGAGCGGGGCAGGATCGATGGTGCGCGAAGCCTATCAGAAGCTGCGCCGCGAGATCCATGCCGCGGTGCTCGAGCGGGTCGAGCTCGAGCGCCTGTCACGCCTGCCGCTCGAGCAGGTCCGCCAGGAAATCACCGCGCTGATCTCGCGCATTCTCGACGAGGACAAGCTGCCGGCGAACGACATCGAGCGGCGCCAGCTCTCGATCGACGTCTACGACGAGATGTTCGGGTTCGGTCCGCTCGAAACGCTGCTGCGCGACCCGAGCGTGTCGGACATTCTCGTCAACACGTACAAGCAGGTGTACGTCGAACGCCATGGCCAGCTCGAGCTGACCGACGTCACGTTCTACGACGACGCGCACCTGATGAAGGTGATCGAGAAGATCGTGTCGCGCGTCGGCCGCCGCATCGACGAGGCGAGCCCGATGGTCGACGCGCGCCTGCCCGACGGCTCGCGCGTCAACGCGATCATCCCGCCGTCGGCGATCGACGGTCCGCTGATGTCGATCCGGCGTTTCGCGGTGAACCCGCTGAAGATGGACGACCTCGTGCGCTACCAGAGCCTCACGCCGCCGATGGCGGAACTGCTCGACGCGCTGTCGCGCGCGAAGGTGAACGTGCTGGTGTCGGGCGGCACCGGCAGCGGCAAGACGACGCTGCTCAACATCCTGTCCGGCTTCATCCCGCCCAACGAACGGATCGTCACGATCGAGGACGCGGCCGAACTGCAGCTTCAGCAGCCGCACGTGCTGCGCCTCGAAACCCGCCCGCCGAACATCGAGGGCAAGGGCGAGATCACGCAGCGCACGCTGGTGCGCAATGCGCTGCGGATGCGGCCCGATCGCATCATCCTCGGCGAAGTGCGCGGCGCCGAAGCGCTCGACATGCTGAACGCGATGAACACCGGCCACGAAGGTTCGCTCGCCACGATCCACGCGAACACGCCGCGCGATGCGCTCACGCGCCTCGAGAACATGATCAGCGTCGCGGGCCTGTCGCTGCCGCCGAAGACGATGCGTCAGCAGATCGCATCGGCGATTTCGGTCGTCGTGCAGGCCGCACGCCTGACCGACGGCAAGCGCAAGATCGTCAGCATCTCGGAGCTGACCGGCATGGAGGGCGACATCATCAACATGCAGGAGATCTTCACGTTCAAGCGCACGGGCATGGACCAGGACGGCACGGTGCGCGGGCATTTCTGCGCGACGGGCGTGCGCCCGAAATTCGCCGAGCGGCTGCAGGCATTCGGCATCAACCTGCCCGATTCGCTGTATGACCCGGCGCGCCGCTACGAGGCGAACTGACCGCGCGGCCGGCGCGAGCCGGCCGCCGTCCGATGTCGAGGAATGGCCATGGACCCGATTTTCTATGCATTCGTGATTCTCCTGTTCGTCGCGGTGGTGCTCGCGTTCGAGGGGCTCTATCACTGGTGGAACGCGCGGCACGGCGCCGCCGCGCAACGCATCGAGTCGCGCCTCCGCGCGATGTCGGCGGGCGGGCAGGTGCAGCAGGAGCGGCTGTCGATTCTCAAGGACCGGATGCTCAACGACGCGAAGCCGCTCGAACGGCTGCTGATGAGCATGCCGCGCATGCAGTCGCTCGATCTGCTGCTGCAGCAGTCCGGCATGAGCTGGTCGGTCTCGAAACTGATCGGCATGTCGCTCGCGGTGCCGCCGCTCGTGCTGTTCGTGCTGATGTTCACGCCGCTGCCGCTCCTGGCGATCCTGCCGATCGCGCTGTCGTGCGCGGGGCTGCCGTTGCTGCACGTGATGCGGCGCCGCAACCGCCGGATGCGCAAGCTCGAACGGCAGCTTCCGGAGGTCTGCGACATGATCTCGCGCGCGCTGCGGTCCGGGCATGCGTTCACGAGCGCGATCGGCATGATCAGCGACGAGTTCAGCGAACCGATGGGCAGCGAATTCCGCATCACGTTCGACGAGATCAACTATGGCGTGTCGCTGCACGACGCGCTGATGAACCTCGCGACGCGCGTGCCGATCCGCGATCTGCGCTACTTCGTGATCGCGGTGCTGATCCAGCGCGAGACGGGCGGCAATCTCGCGGAGCTGCTCGACAGCATCGGCGCGTTGATCCGCGAGCGCTTCAAGCTGTTCGACAAGATCCGTGTGCTGTCGGCCGAAGGGCGGATGTCGGCGTGGGTGCTCGGTCTGCTGCCGTTCGTCGCCGCCTCGCTGATGATGGCGATGAACCGCAAGTTCCTCTCGGTGCTCTGGGAGGATCCGGCCGGCCTGAAGGTCGTCTGCATGATGCTGGTGCTGATGGTCTGCGGCGTGGTCTGGATGCGCCGCATCATCCGGATTCGTGTCTGAGCGCCGTGCCGCCGGATGCCTGACGAACTGATCGGGGAACTGACATGGAAAACATGGACATTACGCATATCGTCGTGCTGGCCGGGCTGTTCGCGATCGTGTTCGCGGGCGCGCTGGTCGTGATGCTCGTATTCGTGCCGCGCAGCATGCAGCGCCGCATCGCGCAGGCGGGCGGCGGCGCGGCGGCGCTGGGCGGCGCGGGTTTGCCGGCCGAGACAGGGCCTGGATGGGCTGCGAAACTCGTGGAGCTGTCAAAGCCGATCTCGCAGCTGTCGGTGCCGAAGGAAGGCTGGGAGCAGTCGCCGCTACGCATCCGGATGATGAATGCCGGATGGCGCTCGCCGAATGCGGCAAGCCTCTATTTCGCGGCGAAGACGGTGCTTGCGGTCCTGTTGCCGATGATCGCGCTGCCGTTCCTGATCGCGACGAAGCTCGACGAAAGCCGCTACGGGCTCGCGCTGGTGCTGGTGCTGTTGTGCACGATCGGCTATTACATGCCGAGCGTCGTGCTGGCGCGCAAGATCGCGTCGCGGCAGCAGGCGATCTTCGAGGATTTCCCCGACGCGCTCGACCTGCTGACGGTGTGCGTCGAAGCCGGCCTGAGCCTCGATGCGGCGCTGATGAAGGTATGCGAGGAGTTGCGCTTCACCAGCCCGATCGTCGCGAGCGAACTCGATCTGATGCTGCTCGAGATGCGGTCCGGCTTCACGAAGGACGCGGCGCTGCACAATCTCGCGCTGCGCACGGGTGTCGAGGACATCGATTCGTTCTGCAGCATGCTGATCCAGGCCGACCGCTTCGGCACGAGCATCGGCGAATCGCTGCGCGTGCTGTCCGACATGCTGCGCACGCGGCGGCGGATGCGTGCCGAGGAGCGCGCGGCGAAGATCGCGCTGAAGCTGCTGTTCCCGCTGCTCTTCTGCATCTTCCCCGCACTGATGACGGTGCTGCTCGGGCCGGCATTCATTCATATCTACCGGATCCTGCTGCCGACGTTCGCAGGAACGGGCGGCTGAGCTGCCGACCGGCGCGTACCCCGGATGCGCCGGACACGGGGGAGGGCGCGGCCGGCCTGTCCGGCCGCGCCCTTTTTCCTGCGGTGCCGCGTTACCCGCCGTAGATGTCGAAGTCGAAGTACTTCGACGCAAGCCGCTTGTAGGTGCCGTCCTTGACCATGTCGAGGATCGCGCGGTCGATCTTCGCCTTCAGGTCGGCATCTTCCTTGCGCAGGCCGATGCCCGCGCCGACGCCGAGCACCTTCTCGTCGACGAGTTCCGGCCCGACGAACTGGAAGCCGGCGCCGCGCGCGGTCTTCAGGAAGCCGAGGTCGGCCTGCACCTCGTCCTGCAGCGCGGCGTCGAGCCGGCCGGCCAGCAGGTCCGCATAGACGCCGTCCTGGTTCTGGTACGACACGACGTTCGCGCCTTGCTTCGCCCAGTATGCCTTCGCATACGCTTCCTGCGTCGTACCCTGTTCGACGCCGACCGACTTGCCCTTCAGCGATTCGGCCGTCGGCAGCAGCGGCGAGCCCTTCTTCACGACGAGGCGCGTCGGCTGGTTGTAGATCTTCGTCGTGAACCCGATCTGCTCCGCGCGCTGCGCGGTGATCGACATCGACGACAGCACCGCGTCGAACTTCTTCGCCTTCAGCGCCGGAATCATTCCGTCGAAATCGTTCTCCGTCCACACGCACTTCGCCTTCAGGCGCGCGCAGATCTCGTTGCCGAGATCGATGTCGAAGCCGACGAGCTTGCCGTCGGGCGCCTTCGACTCGAACGGCGCGTAGCTCGCGTCGGTGCCGAAGCGCAGCGTGGTCCAGTCCTTCGCGGCGGCGGTGCCTGCCGATACGGCGAGCAGGGCGATCGAAACGGCGGCAATCAGTCTCTTCATGTGCGCTCCTTGGCGTGGTCTTTCCGGTTCTGTACGACACGGTGTCTGCCGGACGGGCGGTCGCGGTGCGTTCGCGAGCGGGGTGTCCGCACTGCCATTAACGCAGAAAATAAAAACGGAGTCCAGAATGGACAAAAAATATCGATCGAGTGGCGCGCGCGAGTTGCACGGCGGGTGTCGACCCTTGCAAAAATACGTAAATGGACTAATCTTGTTAGTGAATTCGTTTTGAGACTAACCATCATGTCCCAGCCCGCTTATGTTCCGCATCCGGTTCCGCCGCAGGCTTCGGTCGCGCAGATGTCGGCGGCCGGCCTGCGCGCGTTTTTCAACATCGCGCGCGACTGGGATCTGACGGCCGACGAGCAGATCGTGCTGCTCGGGTCGCCCGGCCGTTCGACGTTCTTCAAATGGAAGGCGGCGCCCGAATCGGCGCGGCTGCCGCGCGACACGCTCGAGCGCCTGTCGCTGCTGCTCGGCATCTACAAGGCGCTGCAGATCCTGCTGCCGCAGCCGGCTGCCGCGGACGCGTGGGTCAAGCGGCCGAACGACGCGGCGCCGTTCGGCGGCAAGCGCGCGCTGGACCGCATGCTGGCGGGCAATGTCGGCGATCTGGTCGCGGTTCGCCAGTATCTCGACGCAATGCGGGGCGGGTGGGCGTGAACAGTCCGGACGCATTGATGAACTGGCCCACGACGGCCCTCGACTGGACGCCCGCCTATCGCGTCATCCCCACCCGCTTTCCGGCGATCAACCTGTTCGACCGCGTCGCGTCGGCGGACGATTTCGACGCGCTGTACGCGCTTGAATCGCTGACCAACGACCGCATCCGCAACGAGGTCGGCACGCTGGATCTCGTGCCGCCGGCAGAGCGCCGCTACGGGTTCGGCTGGGGGCCGATCATGGCTGCGTTCACGCATCTGAATCCGCAGGGCAGCCGCTTCTCGGACGGCAGCTACGGCGTGTTCTACTGCGCGCGCTCGCGCGACACGGCGATCGCCGAGACGCGCTACCACAGCGGCCTGTTCCTGGCCGCGACGAAGGAGCCGCCGATGCGCCAGCAGATGCGGCTCTACACGGTGAGCGCGCAAGGCGACGTGACCGACGTGCGCGCGTGGCCGCAGCGCGATCCGGCGCTGCTGCATCCGCTCAACTACGGCGCCGGGCAGGCGCTCGGACGCGCGGTGCACGACGCAGGCGGCGCGGGGATTGTCTATCCGTCGGTGCGCGATCCGCTCGGCGAATGCCTGGCCGCGTTCAGGACAACGATCCTGCGCGACTGCCATCACGCCGCGTATCTCGAGTACAACTGGAACGGCACGGCGATCGACGCGGTGTTCGAGCTGAATCAGGTGGGGTAGACGGATCGCGCCGGTTGCCTGCGGGCGCCTTTGCGCTGTGCGCAGCGTTCAGCCAGAAACGCGCTGGGGCAACCGGCAACGCGCGTTCGCAAGCACCTGATTCGTGCAAGCTGTTCCGCTTCACCGCTTCACCGCTTCACCGCTTCACCGCTTCACCGCTTCACCGCTTCACCGCTTCACCGCTTCATCGCTTCACCGCTTCACCGCTTCACCGCTTCATCGCTTCATCGCTTCATCGCTTCACGGCTTCACGGCTTCACGGCTTCACGGCAGCGGCCAGTCGCCCGCATGCCGCTCGCGCGCTTCCGCCTGCGATACCGACCAGCTGTTCCCGGTGCGCGGTTCTACGAGCGTCAGGCGCCCGGACAGCGCGAACGCGCCGGTGTCGATGAACCATTGCGACCCGATGCGCAGCGGCTTGCGTACCGGCGTATGCCCGCTGCACGTCAGCGACAGGCCGCGCTGCCGGTCGGGATCGGCGAGCCCCTGCACGAGATCGCGCCCCCAGATCAGCCGTTCGCGCACGTTCGGCGCATAGGTGCCCGTGTCGAGCTCGGCATCCGGGCCGAAGAATTCCGCATGCAGCACGTTGAAGCGGTCAGGCCCGTCGCCGACCACGCGCACGAGCGGCAGCGCTTCGACGCGCGCCGCATGCGCGCGCAGCCGTTCCGGCGGCAGGTCGGCGCCCCAGTCGCCGCCGATGCCGCGCCACGCGTCGGCCGGCAGCTTGCCGCGCGCGACGAGGCTCAGCACTTCCTCGTGATTGCCGCGCACGACGTGGCACCATGGGCGATCGAGCAGATCGAGCGCCCGCTCGGATTCGGGGCCGCGGTCGACGAGATCGCCGACCGAGAACAGCCGGTCGGCAGCCGGGTCGAAGCGAACGTCGTGCAGCAGCGCGCGCAACGCATCGAGGCAACCATGCAGGTCGCCGACGACGAAGTCGCGGCCGAGGGTGTTCGCCGGATGTCGGAAGAGGGCGGGGGAGGCAGTCATCTTATTATCTTAGGCGCTTGCGTACATCGCCACGGCAAGCCCGATTGGCGATAATCGGGGCGGTACCGGCCGGTCCGGCCCCGAGCCGACCGGCGCCTTTCATTCGCTTTCGGAAACGCAAAATGACTCTCTATCCGCAAGTATTACGCAACCGGCCGCGCATGGTGTCGGCATTCGTCATCGGCGTGCTGTGCGCGCTGCTGGTGCCCTTCCAGCTGCGTCCGACCGTGCGCGCGCTCGTCGGCTGGGATTGCGCGATCTGGCTGTATCTCGTGATGATGTGGGTGCGCATGGTGACCGCGCATCACCATCAGGTGCGCGAGATCGCGATTCGCGAGGACGAGAACGCGACGACCGTGCTGACGCTCATCTGCTTCGCGACCGTCGCGAGCGTGGCCGCGATCGCGATCGAGCTCGCGACGGCGAAGGGCGTCGGCTTTCGCGCGGGGCTCGGCCATTACGCGGTGACGGCCGCGACGCTGTTCGGCGCGTGGTTCCTGATCCCGACGATCTTCACGCTGCATTACGCGCGGCTCTACTACGCGTCGCCGGCCGATGCGCGCGCGCTTCGTTTCCCCGACAGCAAGTCCGAGCCCGACTACTGGGATTTCCTGTACTTCTCGTTCACGATCGCGGTCGCGTCGCAGACCGCCGACGTGTCGCTTGGGAACCGCTCCGCGCGGCGCGCAGCGCTGTCGCAGTCGATTCTGTCGTTCTACTTCAACATGGCGGTGCTCGGCCTGTCGATCAACGTCGCGGCAGGGCTGCTGAGCTGACGAGCGTGGCAATGCGGCGGTGCCCGTCGGGCATGGCCGCCAGACGGCGCACGCTGCCGGCCGCACATCACGCACGCCGCACGGCGATCCACGCGCCCCAGAACAGGCTCGCGAAAAAGCGCAGCGGTGCGTCGAAACCGGCGTCGTGCAGCAGCCGGTGCACGTCATCCTCGGTCGCGGGCGGATCGGCGCCCTGCAGGATCTTCGCCAGCTTCTCGCGAACCGCGTCGGGCGTCGCCCCTTTCATGCGCCAGCGCTGCTGCCATGCGTCGAGCAGGCGCGGATGGTCCGCGTAGCGGCGGTAGTTGCCGGCGACGACAAGCGGTGCGCCGGGTTTCAGGCGCCGCGCGATCGCGTGCAGCAACGCGGCCTTCGCAGCGTCGCCGGGCAGGTGATGCAGCACGCCGATCAGTGTCGCGCCGTCGAACGCCGCGGTGTCGGGCAGCGCGTCGATCCCGTCTTCGACGAAGCGCGTGCGTGCGCCGAATCCTGCGGCTTCGACGCCGGCGCGCGCGAGCGCGAGCATCGGCGCCGACGGATCGACGGCCGTGAAGCGCCACCCCGGTTCGAGCGCGGCGGACACGAGGATTTCCTGCCCGGTGCCGCCGGCGCCCGCGACGAGGAGCTGCGCGTCGGGCGTGCCGATCGCCGACGCGAGCATGCATGCGCTGAGCTCATGGCATGCGTCATAACCTGCGAGCGCGATGCGGGATTGCTCGGCGTATTCGTTGGCGCGTGCCGGATCGAATTTCGCGGCGCTGGTGGGGAGCGACATGGCGGGTTCCTCGGGTTGACGGCGGACGGTGTGTCCGCGGGCGATCGGCCAGAGCGTAAGCGTGAGGGTGCGCGGCAACAAGGCGAGCAGTCATTCCGGTATGCGGACTACCATGCCTGCCGCTCTGCCTGCCGCTCTGCCTGCCGTTCTGCCTGCCGTTCTGCCTGCCGTTCTGCCTGCCGTTCTGCCTGCCGTTCTGCCTGCCGTTCCGCCCGCCGTTCCGCCCGCTATTCCGCCCGCTATTCCGCCGTTTCCCCGGGGTCGATACGCATTTAAAAATCGCCGCGCGCGCGCGTTGCCGTCATCGAACCGGCGCATACTGTCTCACTCACTCCCGCTTGGCAACCCGCATGCCAGGACCTCCCGCGCCGCGTCAGCGGCGCTGCCGTGCAGCCCGGCACGCACGAGGAGCGCACGATGTCCGATTGTCCGCACGATCCGTATGCGCATCACTACATTCACTGTCTGCCGTTCGGCGCGCAGCCGTGCGGCGCGAGCTGCGCGTCGCCGCGCACGCATTTCCGCGTGTGGGCGCCCGGCTGCACGCAGGTCCAGCTCGAACTCGACGCCGGCAGCGGCATGACGGTCATGCCGATGACGACGGCCGGCCCGAACTGGTTCGAGGTGTTCGCCGAATGCGGCGCGGGTGCGCGCTACCGCTATCGCCTCGACGACACTGTGTCGATTCCCGATCCGGCCTCTCGTTCGCAGCCCGAAGGACTCAACGGCCCAAGCGAGGTCGTCGATCCGCGCGCGTTCACCTGGCGTCATACATTCTGGCGCGGGCGTCCGTGGGAAGACATCGCGCTCTATGCGATCCAGCCGCTTGCGGCCGGCGGCTTCGATGGCGTGCGGCGCCGCCTGCCGCAGCTTGCGCACCTCGGCGTGACCGCGCTCGAACTGCTCGCGTCGCCGCACGACAGCCTGCCGTTCGCGCCGCTCGCGATCGATGGCGGCCCCGATGCGCTGAAGGCGTTGATCGACGACGCGCACGGCTACGGTCTCGCGGTCATGCTCGAACTCGACTACGCGCGCTTCGGCAGCGGCACGGACGCGTTGCGCCATTACGCGGTGCCGTTCTTCCACACTCGCGACGATCCGCTGCAGGCACCGCCGCTCGCGCTCGACCATCCGGAAGTGTGCGATTTCTTCTGCGACAACGCGCTTTACTGGATCGAGGAATACCGTTGCGACGGCCTGCGCCTGCGCGAGGCGGACCGGATCGACAATACGTGGCTGCGCGAGATCGCGGACCGCGTACGGGCCGCGACGCCGTCCGACCGGCTGATTCACCTCGTGCTCGGCAGCGAGCGCCATCCCGCGCATCTCGCCGATACGCACTTCGACGCGCAATGGAACGGCTGCGGCGAGCGGGCGCTGCAACGGCTGACGGGCGGCGCGTCGACGCATGACGGGATTTCGGCGCATCAGTCGATCCATACGCTCGCGCGTGCGCTGACGGCGGCGGGCGCCGCGTTCCAGCCGGCGTCGCCGACGGAGGGCGGCGCAACGGATGCCGCGCTGCCGCTGACGTCGCTCGTGCTGTCCGACGGCGCGTGGCAGGATCGCGAAGCGGGCCTCGCCGCGCTCGCGCTGTCGTTGCTGACGCCGCAGATTCCGTTGATCTTCGACGAAACGGCGCGCGATATCGAGCGTGCGCATTTCGTGCAATCGGCGCTCGCGGTGCGCGCGAAGCTGATCGCGCCGCGGCTCGCCGACTGCCGGCCGCAGGACGCGCACACGCTGCGCATGAGCGGGGCGGGCGAGGCCGATGCGCTGCTCGCGTCGTGGCGGCTTGCCGACGGCGAGACGCTCAGCATCGCGCTGAACCTGTCGCCGGAAGCGTTGCCGTTCGATGCACCCGAAGGGATGGTGGTGTTCGAGACGCCAGGGCGCGCACGCGACCGGGTCGATGAAGGCGAGCTGCCGCCGTATTCGCTCGTTGCGTGGCTCACGGGCGACGTCAACCAGTATGCGCTGACGCACGACGTGCGCCGGATCGACGACGGCACATGGCGCGGGATGCGCGCCTGAGCAACTGAGCAACTGAGCGCGTGCCCGGCGATTACCCGGCGAGTACCCGGCGAGTACCCGGCGCGTGCCGCTGGTGCAGGGTGCAGCGGCGTTGTTACCAGAAGCCGCGAATGCCCGCGATGCCGTGCGCGCCGTGGCGGCGCGCGTCGTCGAGGTGCGCGCGCGTCATCCCGCCGAGCGCGTAGACGGGCAGCGCGACTTGCGCGGCCCATGCGTCGAACTGCGCCCAGCCGAGCGTCGGCGCGCCCGGGTGGCTGAGCGTCGGCAGCACCGGCGACAGCGTGACGAAATCCACCCCGATGCGTTCGGCCTGTTTCAGGTCGTCGAGCGTATGGCATGCAGCGGACACGAGCCGCGCGGCCGGCAACGGCCGGCGCACGGCCGCACGCAGTGCTGCGCCGTCGAGGTGCCAGCCGGCGCCGTCGAGCGCCATCACGGCATCCGCGTCGATCCGCCCGTTGACGATCAACTGCGCGCCGGCTGCGTGACAGCGTGCGAGCGCGTCGGCCGCAAGCCGCGCGAACGACGCTTCGTCGAACGATTTCACGCGCAGCTGCACGAGCGTCTCGCCGCGCGCGAGCACGGCCGACAGGCGCTCGAGAAACGCCCTGCAGTCCGCATCCGACGCGGACGCGGGCTCCGGCGTGATCACGCAGCAGCGCGGCAGCGGCGTGTTCATCGCGCGATGCCGCGATGCGCGGCCGGGTGGCGGCGTGCCGTCATTCGTCGGCTTCCTTCGCGACCTTCGGATACACGCGCACCAGCACGATGCGCGGGCCGTTCATCTTTTTCACGACGACGTCGAAGCGATCGAACGACACGCGCTGCCCTTCGGTCGGCAGGTCGCTCAGCGCCTGGATCACGAGGCCGCCGACGGATTCCGCGCGCCCCTCGTCGATGTCGATGCCGAGCGCCTGCTCGAGCGACACGACAGGCAGGCTGCCCTTGCCCATCAGCGTGCCGTCGTCGAGGCGGGCCCAGTCCGAGTCGCCCTGGCGGAATTCGTCGTGGATCTGGCCGACGAGTGCGCCGAGCAGGTTGTCGAGCGTCAGGAAGCCGATCGGCTTCTCGCCTTTCTTGCCGACCAGCGCGAAGTGCGGCGCACCCTTGCGGAAGCGGCGGAACAGGTCGAGCGCAGGCGTGTCGGGCTTCACGTACTGCACGGGCCGCACGTAGTCGGACAGGTCGTCGAGCGCTGCGCCCGCATGGCGCGCAAGCAGCAGGTCCTTCAGGTGGATCAGCCCGCTCACCTGTTCGCGCGCCGCGTCCTCGAACAGCGGGTAGCGGCTGAAGCGGTGCCGCGCGACGATCTCCATGTTGTCGGGCAGCGGCAGGTCGCGGCGCAGGCCGATCATCTCGTGGGCCGGCCGCATCAGGTCGGACACGGTCATCGACGAGAAGTCGAGCGAATGCGCGAGCGTGTTCCACTCGTCGTTGCTGTACGTGCCGCGGGCCGGCTGCGCGGTGTTGCCGGCGGTGCTGCGGCGCCCGCGCAGGATCAGCTTCAGCTCGTCGGTCGAGTAGTGCGCGTCACCGCCATGGTCGGCCGACAGGCCCGCGAACTTCAGCACTGCGTTCGCGCTGTTGTTGAGCAGCCAGATCGCCGGATACATCGCCCAGTAGAACGCATACAGCGGCAGCGCGACCCAAAGGCCGACCTTCTCGGCCTGGCGGATCGCCATCGATTTCGGCGCGAGTTCGCCGACGACGATGTGCAGGAACGAGATCAGCGAGAACGCGAACGCCAGCGAGATCAGGTGCACGAGCTTTTCGGACTGCACGCCGATCAGGTCGAGCAGCGGGCCGATCAGCTGCGCGAACGCGGGCTCGCCGATCCAGCCGAGGCCGAGCGATGCGAGCGTGATGCCGAGCTGGCACGCGGACAGGTATGCATCGAGGCGCCCGTGCACGATGCCGAGGATGCGGCCGCGCAAGCCGTGCTTGCGGGCGAGGGTCTTGACGCGCGTCGCGCGCAGTTTGACGAGGCCGAATTCGGCCGCGACGAAAAAGCCGTTGAGGGCCACCAGCAACAACGCGCCGATCAGCGCGAAGATCTGAACCAAGGAATCGCTCCGGTAATGACAGGCCCGTCAGTATAGGGCCGAAGGGAAAACGTAATATGTCGGGGCCGGATTCTTACACCGGCGCCTCGCTCGGGAGCGTGAGCGTGAGCGTGACCGCGGCGCCGTCGGCGAACGGGGTGTGCGCGAACGTGCCGCCGTGTGCGAGCGCGACGCGCTGAACCAGCGCGAGCGCCCACGCGACGCGTTTCGCATCGCGCTCGCGCAGCATCTCGCGGCGCGCGAATGGCTCGAGCACGTGCGGGAGGCCCGGGTCGGCGAGCGACGCGGCGTGCACTTGGCAGGCGGCGCGTGCGACGAGCTGCGCGCCGCTCCGTTCAGCGGAGAGCGACACGCGGCTGCCGGCGGCACTCGCCTCGACGGCAGCGATCAGCAGGGCCCACAGCGCCTGCGCGACGCGTTCGCGGTCGGCGGCCAGCGACGGCTCGCCGTCGGGCAGTGCCGCGTCGAGCGTCACCTGGCGCGCGTCGGCGAGTGCGAAGCGGACGAGCGCGAGCGTGTCGTCGACGAGCGGGCGCAGCGCGAACCGCTGCGGCGTGACGGCGAGCGTGCGGGTTTCGGCGCGCGGCGCGTCGAGCGCGTCGTCGATCAGCTTCACCTGCTGGTCGATGCCGGTGCGGATGCCGGCGAGCGCGCGCTGCAGGTTCGGATCGGCGGCGGCGAGCTGGCGCTCGAGCACGTAGGCCCAGCTGTGCATCGCGTTGAGCGGGCTGCGCAGGTCGTGCGACGCGGTCGACAGCGCCTGGTCGCGCAGGAACAGCGCCACCTGCGCGGCATAGTGGGCTGCACGTTCGCGCAGCAGGTCGGCGGCGGGATCGACGGGAGAGGACGTCACGGAGCGGGCCTGTCGGAAGCGGTTGAAAGGTTGAACGCGGGTGAAACGCGAACCGCCATTATAGGGATGGGACCGCGCGCGTCACGCCGCCAGCGCATCCTCGTCCTTTTTCCGTGCGTCGCCGTTCGGCAGCAGCTGGCACGCGAGCAGGCCCGCGAGCATCAGCGCGCAGCCGAGCAGTGCGCGCGTCGTCAGCGTCTCGCCGAGCGCCGCCCAGCCCGCGATCGCGGCGAACACCCCTTCCATGCTGAAGATCACCGCCGCGTGCGCGGGCGCCGCGTCGCGCTGCGCGACGACCTGCAGCGTGTAGCCGACGCCGACCGACAGCAGCCCGCCGTACAGCAGTGTCGGCAACGCGCCGCGCAGCATCGCGGCGCTGAACGGCTCGATGGCGAGGCCGATCGCGAGGCACAGCGTGCCGCACACCGCGAACTGCATGAACGCGAGCACGAGCGGGTCGTGACGTCGTGCCAGGTGGCCGACCGCCATCACGTGCGCGGCGATGATGACCGCGCCGGCGAGCTGGAACCAGTCGCCATAGAGGACCGAGAAATGCTCGTCGATGCTCAGGAAATACAGCCCGATTGCCGCGAGCAGCGCGCCGAACCACGTGCCGGTGCCGATCCGGTGCCGCGCGAACACGCCCATCAGCGGCACGATCACGACGTACAGCGAGCTGATGAAGCCGGCGTTCGCGATTCGCGTGTACTGCAGGCCGACCTGCTGCAGCGAGATCGACACCGCGAGCAGCGTGCCGAGCGCGAGGCCCGGCAGCAGCAGCGCGGGCGTCCGGCGGACTGCCGCGACCTGCGCGCGCGACGCCGGATTCAGGTGCAGCAGCGGAATCAGCACGAGCGCGCCGAGCAGAAACCGCAACCCGGTGAACAGGAACGGCCCGATCACGTCGAGACTCAGCCGCTGCGCGACGAAGGCGGAGCCCCAGATCGCGGCGGCGGCGAGCATCAGCAGGTTGGCGCGGAGGTGCTTGCGGGCGGTTGGCTTCATGACGGTTCGTAAGGCGGAGGACTGACGAAACCCGCTAGTTTACGCCGACATTGCAATGCTGTCGGCAAACCTTCGAAGCGACGCCGCCGAGCGCGCGTCGCGCACCCGCGAGTACAGCACCACCTGCGAGCGCGGCAGCGGCGGCAGGCCGAACTTCGCGCCGACGTCGACGAGCGTGCGCGGCGCGACCCGGCGCGCGAGCGGACACACGGCGAGCCCCGCGGCGGCGGCCGCTGCGACTGCAGCGACACCGCCGCCCGTGAAGCGTTCGCACCACGGCAGCCCCGCGTGGTCGAGCGCGCGCAACGCGGCCGCGCGCACGCCGCACGGGCCGGCCAGCACCGCGAGCGGCAGTGGCTCGCCCGCGCGCGGCGCCCAGTCGGGCGCGGCGAGCCATGCGAGCGGCTCGGTGAACAGCAGCGTGCCGTCGTCGCGCGGCGGATCTTCGCCGGGCTCGTGACGCACGATCGCTGCATCGAGCCGGCGCTCGTCGAAGCGCACGAGCAGGTTCGCGGACATCCCGAGATGCATCTCGAGCGACAGGCCCGGATCCTGCCGGTGCAGGCTCGTGAGCACGGCGGGCAGGTCCGGCACCGCGACGTGCTCGCTGACGCCGAGCGACAGGCGCCGCGCGCCGGCCTCGATCGCGCCGAGCGCCTGGTCGTGCGCGTCCAGCAGCGCGCGGGCGGCGGGCAGGAAGGTTTCACCGTCGGGCGCGAGTTTCACGACGCGTGGCGTGCGCGCGAGCAGCGGTTTGCCGAGATGCGCTTCGAGCCGCTTCAGCTTCAGGCTGACGGCCGATTGCGTGGTGCCGAGCGCGTCGGCCGCACGCGTGAAGCTTGCGAGATCGGCCACCAGCACGAACGCGCGCACCGCGTCGAGATCGAGGACTTTCATTTTCAATGTAAATGAATGAAATATGCATCGATGACTGTTCATTATAGTTCGATGCTTTTAACCTGACTTCGCGTTTCGATCCTTCAACGTCACCGTCAGGAGAACCACCATGCCATTCACCCGTATCGCAGTGCGCGAAGGCAAGCCGGCCGAATACCGCGCGGCGCTCGTCGACGGCGTGCATCGCGCGCTGATGCGCACGTTCAACGTGCCCGAGGACGACATCTTCATGGTCGTGACCGAGCACGCGAAAGAGAACTTCGTGTTCGGCCGCCATTACCTCGACATCGAACGCAGCGACGATCTCGTGATGATCCAGATCACCGCGAACAACACGCGCACGCTCGAGCAGAAACAGGCGCTGTACCGGACCATCGCCGACAATCTCGCCGAGCGTCCCGGCGTGCGGCGGCAGGACGTGTTCATCAGCCTCGTCGAGGTGCTGAAGGAGGACTGGTCGTTCGGCAACGGCATTGCGCAGTACGTCGTCTGACCGGCGGCAACGCGACGATTGCACGCGCGTCGCCGGGAGGTCCTTGCGCCGTGTACTATGGCACTAGTATTACAAGCAGGGCCGGCGACGGGGAGACGCCGGCGATTCTTCATACGCAGGAGCCTCCATGTCGCGTGTGCTGGAAATCGTGCTGTGCATGTCGTTGGAAGGTTGGCCGGCCGCGGCGACGGGCCGGGCGCGGGGCGCGCAACGCGACTTCGGCGCCGAACTGGGCCGCGCGTGGCGCATCTGCCCGCAGGTCCGGATGCGCCGCGGCCACGAGCGCGTGACGCTCGAGCCGTGCGAGATCGTCGAGGCCGAGCCGAGTCCCGGCGCGAGCTGGTGGACGTGGGTCGAATCGACCGCCGCCGGGCGACGCGTCGTCGCGTCGCGCACGCGGACGTTCGCGCCGGGCGTCACGCTTCGCGAGATCTTCGACGCGGAACATGCGGGGATCGTCGTCGCCGCACGTGTGCCGGCGCCGGCGGCGCCGGCTGATTCGCCTGTCGAGGCCGAGGCGTCCGAGGCATCCGGCGCGCCCGGGGCAGCAGAAGCGGCAATGGCGGAGGACGCCGCCATTGCACTGGAATCCACCATTGCGGAGCCGCCGCCCGAGGAAGCCGATTCCGCGGTGCCGGCCGGCGCCGGGCATCTGCGGCTCGTCAGCGAGCGCCGGCGCGGACGCTGGGCCGACGACAGCGGCGTCGTGGTCGAGATGACGCTCGACGACGTGTCGATCCACGACGGCGACGGTCCGCCGCGCCGTTACTGCGAATTGCGCCTCGCGGCGCCGGACTGGGAGACACTCGACGCGCGCACCGCCGCGCTGCACGCGCTGTTTGCGGCCGCGCGCGAACTGAGCGGCGCGTGGCCCGCGTTCGTGCAACTGGCGAGCGTGATCGACCGCGCGTGCGCGGGTGCGCTGGCGGCCGACGCGCCGGTGAAGGCGAAGCTCGTCGATCTGACCGGCGTCCGCAGGCAGCGCGCCGCGCTGTCCGCGCTGTCCGGCGACATCACCGCTCAATGGCTCGGCAACGAAGGCGGCGTGCTCGACCGGGACGATCCCGAATTCGTCCACCAGATGCGTGTCGCGCTGCGCCGCCTGCGAACGCTGATGCGCTTCTTCCCGCTCTACGCGAACGGCCGCTGGAAGGACGCCTTTGCGACCGACCTGCGCTGGCTCGCGTCGGTGCTCGGCACGGTGCGCGACTGGGACGTGTTTTCGACGGAGAGCCTGCCCGCGCTGATTTCCGCCGACGGCGGCAACGCGGAGTGGGCGGGCACGCTCGACGCCGCGCGCGCACAATGCGCAGCCGCGCGCGTCGAGTTGCGGCAGGCGCTGCATTCGGCGCGCTACGCGCGGCTCACGCTCGGCTGGCTCGAGTGGCTGAGCACGTTCGCGCTGCCGCCCGTCGGCCACGACGACGCGCCGTCGCTGAAGCGGCACGTCGCGAAGCGCGTGCGCCGCCTGTTCGGCCATCTGTACAGTTCGCCGTCGCTCGAGACGCTCGACACGGCCGCGCGCCATCAGGTCCGGATCGATGCCAAGCGGCTGCGGTACGCGCTCGAGTTCTTCGCGTCGCTGGCGTCGCGGCGCACGCGCACCGACACGGTCAAGACGCTCGCGCGCGTGCAGGGCGTGCTTGGCGAAGCGAACGATACGGTGGTCGCGCTGCATCATCTCGAACAACTGGCGGCACCGCCGTACCAGCTCGGCTTCGTGCGGGGCTATGGCGCGGCGCTCGAGCAGCGCGCGGTGCGTGACGCCGAGGCGCTGCTCGCGAGCCTGCGCCCGCCGAAGCTTGCCGGCCGCGCAGGCTGAGCGATTTCGCTGACTATGCCGAATATCATGACGCCCCGTCTGTTGCCCGCTGAAAGATGAGCACCGATCCGAACCCGCACGTGTCGCCCGTATCCGCCGAGCCGCTCGAACTGGGCGGCGAACTGTGGTTGCGCGCCGGCGCGCAGACGCTCGGCGGTGCGGCGCGCATCGCGCTGCTGGCGGCGATCGGCGAGACCGGCTCGATCACGCGCGCCGCGAAGGCGGTGGGCATCAGCTACAAGGCCGCGTGGGAGGCGATCGACACGATGAACAACCTCGCCGGCGAGCCGCTGGTGCTGCGCTCCACCGGCGGCAAGGGCGGCGGCGGCACCGCGCTGACGCCGCGCGCGACGTCGCTGATTGCCGCCTTCCGCACGATCGAGCGCGAGCATCGCCGTTTCATCGAGGCGGCGAGCGCGGCCGTGTCCGGCTTCGACGTCGACTGGGCGCTGATCGGGAGAATCGGCATGAAAACCAGCGCGCGCAACCAGCTGTTCGGGAAGGTCGCGTCGATCCGGCGCGGTGCGGTCAACGACGAGGTCGCGCTGGCACTGCCCGGCGGCCAGACGATCGTCGCCGTGCTGACGCACGAAAGCGCCGAGGCGCTCGACCTGCAGGTCGGCGCAGACGCGTGCGCGCTCGTGAAGGCGTCGTGGGTCGTACTCGCGGTCGACGACGGCGGGCCGGCGCTGAAGCTGTCCGCGCGCAACCAGCTGCACGGCACGGTGGAAGCAGTGAAAGGCGGCGCGGTGAACAGCGAAGTGGCGCTCACGCTCGATGGCGGCGGGACGCTGGCCGCGATCATCACGAACGACAGCGTCGACGCACTGGGGCTCGCCGCCGGTCAGCGGGCGATCGCGCTGTTCAAGGCCTCGAGCGTGATTCTCGCGGTGACGGGGTGATGCCGGCGGCCAGCGCAAGCCCGTTATTAGCGTGACCAGGCCCTAAGCGACGCGGCTCGGCCACACGGCGCGCGGCGCGTCCGCCTGCACGCGTCCTTCGCTCACATGGATGACCTGGTCGCCGAACGCGGCGACGTCGTCAGGGTCGTGCGTGATCAGCACCATCGGGATGTCGAGCCGCGCCTGCAGCTCCGCGAGCTCGTGCCGCATCCGCTGGCGCATCACGCTGTCGAGCGCCGCGAACGGCTCGTCGAGCAGCAGGATGCGCGGCTGGGCGATGAGCGCGCGGGCGAGCGCGACGCGCTGCTTCTGCCCGCCGGACAACTGCGCCGGATAGTGGCCGGCGAGCGCTTCCAGTTCGAACGCGCGCAGCCAGTACGCGACTTCCGGCGGCAGCACCTTCGCATGCGGATTGCGCCAGCCGGGCGTCAGCCCGAACGCGATGTTCTGGCGCACGTTCAGGTGCGGGAACAGCGCGTAGTCCTGGAACAGGTACGCGACGCGGCGCTCGCGGGTCGGGACGTCGATGCGACGCGCCGCGTCGAACAGCGCTTCGCCGTTCAGCGAGATCGTGCCGGCATCGGGCGCGAGCAGCCCCGCGATCGCCTGCAGCGTCAGGCTCTTGCCGGCACCCGACGGGCCGAACAGCACGACGCGCTGCGTCGTCGCGGTGAACGATACGTCGAGCGCGAAATGGCGCTCGGCAGTCGCGTACGTCTTGCGGATGTCGACAGTGAGGCTCATGCCAGTCTCCGCCGGGCCGCCCCAAGGGCGTAGCAGGGAATTCGCAGAGCATTGCTCTGTGCCTGCGCAGCCGGCCGGCTTTGCAAAGCCGGCCGTGGGCGGCTGGCCGTCCCCTCGGGGGGCAGCGAGCAAGGCTGGTGTGCGGGATGTTTCATTTCAGCGCGCCCCGGTCAGCGCACGCGACGGCACGAGGCGTCCCGCCGCGAGCAGCACGATCACGCAGGTGATCGACGTCACCAGCACGAGGAAGTTGGCGGTGCCGTCTTCGCCGGCCTGCACGGCCGCATATACGGCAACCGACAGCGTCTGCGTGCGGCCGGGCAGGTTGCCCGCGATCATCAGCGTCGCGCCGAATTCGCCGAGCGCACGCGCGAACGCGAGCAGCGCGCCGGCCAGGATGCCGCGCGCGGCGAGCGGCATCGTCACGCGGAAGAACACCGCGGCCTCGCCGAGGCCGAGCGTGCGCGCGGCGCGCTCGAGCTGCGGATCGACGCCTTCGAACGCGGCCCGTGCCGACTTCAGGATCAGCGGGAATGCCACGACCATCGACGCGATGACGGCGCCCTGCCACGTGAACACGAGCTGGATTCCGTACTGGTCGAGCCATTTGCCGAACACGCCGCGCCGTCCGAGCAGCACGAGCAGGTAATAGCCGAGCACGGTCGGCGGCAGCACGAGCGGCAGCGTCAGCAGCGAATCGATCACGTCGCGCGCAGGCGAACGCCAGCGCGCGAGCGCGAACCCCGCGGCGACGCCGAGCACGATGTCGAGCGCGGTCGCCCAGCCGGCAACCTTCAGCGACAGCAGCAGCGGAATCCAGGCGTCATGCATGACAGGCGACTCACTTGGCAGTGGCGGGCTTGAAGCCGAATTTCGCGAGCACCGACTGGCCTTGCGGCGACGTGACGAAATCGACGAACGACTGCGCCTGCGCGGCATGCTGGCTGTCCTTGACCACCGCGATCGGATAGGTGATCGCGGTCTGCGTCGGCACGGTCAGCGCGACTTTCACGCGCCCGGGCATGATCGCCGCATCGGTGCCGAACACGAAGCCGGCGTCGACTTCGCCACGAGCGACGTAGTCGAGGCTCTGGCGCACGTTGGCGGCCAGCACGCCCTTCGCGCTGACCGCGTCCCAGACGCCCGCCGCGCGCAGCGCACCCTCCGTGTAGCGGCCGACCGGCACGGACGCCGGATCGCCGTACGCGATCCGCTTCACGGCCGGCGCGGCCAGGTCGCGCAGCGACGTCGGCGCTGCCGCCTGGCTGTCCGCCGGCACGATCAGCACGAGCGAGTTCGCCGCGAAGTCGCGCCGCGTGCCGGGCACGATCACCTTCTCGTCGACCGCGCGGTCCATCGCCTTCTGGTCAGCCGACGCGAACACGTCGGCCGGCGCTCCCTTCGCGATCTGCTGCATCAGCACGTCCGATGCGCCGAAGTTGAACAGCACCTTGGTGCCCGGGTGCTGCTTCTCGTACGCATCGCCGACAGCCTTGAACGCATTCGTCAGGCTCGCGGCGGCCGACACGACCAGCTCGTCGGCGGCGCGGGCGGGCGCGGTGAACGCGATCCCGGCCGCGAGCGTGGCGAGCGGCAGCAGGCGGAGCAGGGTGCGGCCGAGCGGACGGACGGATGAGCGCATGGTGGTTTTCGTTCGAATGAAGGAAACCGTAATCGTAATATAGGGCGGGTTATAACGGTTCGCATATTGCTCATGCGACGGCGGGCATGAGCGGTAGAGGGCGTGGGGTGAGATGTGCGCGGCCGGCCGCGCGGCACGCGCGGACGGTGCTGACGGAGCCTACGCGTGCAGCTGGCGAGCCTGCGAACCGGTGCGCTGCAGCGACGACGGCTGCGACGCCGGATGGTAGTTCGGGTTGGCCTTCCAGCGCGCCCGCACGAACGGCCGTTCGTGGCCGGACAACTCCAGTGCGACCTTGGTCACCCAGCGGTGCGACGGAACGGTGATGCCGTGCAACGCGACGGTCACGAGCGCGAGGCTCACGACGACTGCCGGCACCGACCAGCGATGCGGCTCGGCGCGCCACGAGCCGTAGATGAACACCAGCGCCGCGACGGCGCCGACGATGCAGCCGGTGATCGATTCGGATGGCGAATGCGCGGCGAGCGCAACGCGCGACACGCCGACCGCGACGCCCGCGGCAAGCCCGAGCGCGATGCCGAGCAGCCGCACCGGCGTGCGCGCGCGGATCAGCATCAGGAACATCACGACCGGGTAAACCGACGTGGACAGCATCGCGTGGCCGCTGAACCCGGTGAAATCCCATGCGCGGATGCCGATGCCCCAGCCGAGGAATGCGATCTTCGTCAGCGCGACGACGCCGATCGCGGCCGTCAGCACGGCGAGCCAGGCTACGGCGCGCTGCCATGAATAGCCGAGCGCGAGCCAGACGGCGATGGTGACGGCAAGCGGCAGCGTCAGGCCGGCGCCACCGAACGCGGTGATCGAGATCCACAGGTGAGACGGCAGGTCGAACATCGGGAGAGGAGAGCAAGCAGGGGCGGGACGGAATGCTTAATCAACGCGCGAGCCGGGCACAGCGACTACAACGGATACAAGCGGCGAAATACCAGTATAGCCGCGTGCGCGCATGCGCCCCGTTTTTTGCGGGCGCGGGAACTATCCGCGAGCAGGATAAATCCCACAAACAATGTTATTGTGCATTGCACAAAGTCGAACGATACGTCATTCGTGGCGTCCCCAATTTCTGAATGCGAGCCCGATCGATGACCAAAAGTCTGACGAAAATGTGGGTGAGCGGCATGAAACGCATGCTGTCCCCTTCGGCCAAACGCGCGACACGCGATGCCCAGCGCATGACGCGCGATGTGATCGACGCTGCCGCCGCGTCGCCTGCTGCTGCCGATCTGTCACCTTCACCGGTGCGCGAGTCGCGGGTGCGGCCGCGCGCGGCCGCGTGGGCGGCCGGCCAGTGGACGCGCGGCGAACATCCGATGGCGCCCGCGATCGGCCGCCTCGTCCAGCATCTGTCCTATGGCCTTTACGTGCCGCACGGTCGCCGGCGTGCGAGGATGCCGCTCGTCGTGATGCTGCATGGCTGCACGCAGACCGTCGACGAATTCGTGCAGGGCACCCGGATGAACCTGCTGGCCGACCAGCATGGGTTCGCGGTGCTGTATCCGGAACAGTCGATGCGTGCGCACGCGCATGGCTGCTGGCACTGGTACGAAGACACCGAGCGCGCAGGCCGTGGCGAGGCGCACGCGGTCGCGTCGCTCGTCGACACGCTGGTCGATGAGCACGGCTTCGACGCGTCGCGCGTCTATGTCGCGGGATTGTCGGCCGGCGCGGGCCTCGCGTCGCTGCTCGCGCTGCATTTCCCGGACCGCTTCGCGGCGGTCGCGCTGCACTCGGGGCCTGCGCTCGGTGAAGCCCATTCGGGCATCACCGCGATGGACGTGATGCGGCGCGGCTTGCGTCAGAACCCGGCCGAGGCCGTCGACGCGCTGATCGGCGCCGACGCATATCCCGGCATGCCCACGCTGATCGTGCATGGCGACGGCGATCACGTCGTCGCGCCGAAGAATGCCGACCAGCTCGCGGTGCAGTTCCTGCGCCTGAACGGGATGGCGGACAGCCACGGCGCGCTGCGCGGCGGCGAGCGCGTCGAGGCGCGCGATGGGGGCGCGCAGATCTGCGATTACCGCCGCGACGGCGAGTCGGTCGTGCGTCTCTGCCACGTGAAGGGGCTCGACCACGCGTGGGCGGGCGGCGACGAAGCGGTACCTTTCCACTCCGCGCTTGGCCCGGACGCGAGCGCAATGATCTGGTCCTTTTTCGAAGCGAATCGTCGCGCTGTGGCGGCGGAACGACGCACGGTCTGATTGTGTGCTGGCAAGGGGCTAGGGTTTTCCCTATAATACGGGAAAACACCTAGTCAAAAACCCTTGGATTTGCGAGATCGATCATGTACCTGCTGAGCCACCTCTTCCTGATGCTGACCAAGAACGCCGAGCAGGCCGCGAAAGAGCGTGCCGAGGCGTACCTGTCCGAAGCAACCGACATCTACGATCTCGAATTCCGGATGCGCAAGATCGATCGCGAAGCGGCGATGAATCGCCCGTATTCGTTCGGCGCGCGTTAAACGCCATCGGGCGGGCCGGCTGGTCCGCCGATCCGGCAGATCACGCAAAAGAAGGGCGTGTGCGGCAATGGGCCGCACGCGCCCTTTTTGCATTCGCGGCGCAGGTCGCGTCAGACCACCGTCAGCCGTACCGGCACGTTGTTGCGGGTCGCATTCGAGTACGGACATACCTGGTGCGCCTTCTCGACGAGCGCTTGCGCGGCGTCCTTGTCGAGGCCCGGCAGCGACACGCGCAGTTCGACGTCGAGCGCGAAGCCGCCCGCGTCGTTCGGACCGATGCCGACTTCGGCCGTGACCTGCGTATCGGCCGGGATCGCCTGCTTGCTCTGGCCGGCGACGAATTTCATCGCGCTCAGGAAGCACGCCGAGTAACCTGCAGCAAACAGTTGCTCCGGATTCGTGCCTTCCGCGCCCGTGCCGCCCAGTTCGCGCGGCGCTGCGAGCTTTACTTCCAGCTTGTTGTCTGCGGATACCGCGCGGCCGTCGCGGCCGCCCGTGCTCGTTGCGCTCGTCTTGTACAGAATGTTCATGGTGCAGCTCCTGTCGGAAAGGTGGGAAGCGGTCCGGTCGGGCGGGATGCCGCCGGCCACGGACAAAATATAGAACACAAATCATTAGTGTGCAAAGTAAATTTTTAAAAAAATGCCCGGGCTTGCCGGGCAGGTCGAACGATCAGCGGTCAGCGGTCGTCGTCGGCCGCCAGCGCGTCGCGTAGCTGCTTCAGGTCTGCGCGCAGCCGGATCAGGAACTCCGGTGTCTGACGCATTGCGCAGAACAGGTCGGCGGGCACCGAGCGCGCGTTGTCCTTCAGCTTGCGCCCGTCTGCGGTCAGGCGCACGTTCACGACGCGCTCGTCGGTCGCGCTGCGCACCCGTTCGACGTAGCCGAGCGCTTCCAGCCGCTTCATCAGCGGCGTGACCGTGGCCGGGTCGAGATCGAGCCGGGCGGCGATGTCCTTGACCGCGATGTCGTCGCGTTCCCACAGCACGAGCATCGCGAGATATTGGGGATAGGTGAGGGACAGCTTGTCGAGCAGCGGCTTGTACGCTTTCGTCATCGCGTGCGAAGTCGAATAGAGCGCGAAGCACAATTGCTCGTCGAGCGTCTGGGGCAGGAGGGGCAGGCGATCCATGATTCGAGGTGCGCACTGTTGGCGCAAACAATTTGCATGCAAATGATTTTGCGCGCAAACGATTCGATTGAACAGTGGCGGCCGGCGGGGTGGGGCCGGCAAGGCGAGGCCGGCGACATGGTGTCGGCAAGGTGCGGCCGGCGGCGTGCGCCGGCCGGCACGGATCAGCGGCCCGACGACGGCTTCGTCGGTGCTTCCGGTTCCTGCACGCCGAAGCAGCCGCGATAGGTCGCGTAGAACGAGCAGTACAGCATCGTGACGATGATGATCGTCACCGGCATCATGATCGTCAGCGCGTATGCGCCGGCGCCGAGTGCTTGCAGCAGCAGCGACAGCATGAGCGACGTGCCGAGCGCGACGCCGAACCAGAGCAGGCCGTACACAGTGAACGCGCCGCGGTTGCGCCAGCAGCTGACGATACTGAAGAACAGCGCCTTCGCGGGCGGAATGTCGTGCCACGCGGTGAGCACCGGCGCGAACCAGAACAGCATCGAGACCGGCACGTAGAGCAGGGTCGCGAAGAGCAGCGCGCCGAGCGTGCCCTGCGCGGCGAGCGTTTCCGGCGTCGGGCTCGTGTCGGTCGTCGCACCCATCATGGCGTGGAACAGCGCTCCGCCGTCGATCACCGACGACGCAGCGAACACGATCACCATCGACACGACGTAGATCACGCCAAGCACGAGCAGCCGCTGGGTCGCGACGTGGCCGTACGAGCGGAAGCCGTCGACGAGAATCGTCGGCATCACCGGCTTGCCGGCGACCGTATCGCGGCACGCGGCCATGAAGCCGACCGCGATGCCCGGGATGAACAGCAGCGGCAGCGCCGCGCCGATCACCGGCACCATCGACACCAGCGTGATCGCCAGCAGGTACGTGAAGAACAGCGTGATGAACGCGAGCGGGTTCCGGCGGAACAGCCAGATGCCTTGTCGGAACCAGACGTAGCCCGTCTTTGCGGGCACTTCGATCAGTTGCATGCGGTTTGGGTCTCGGGAAGCGCGGGCGTATGCGCGATACGCTCACGCAGGATGCGTTCGAAATGGCCGGGATCGTGCGGCTTCAGCATTTCGGCTGCACGGGGCAGGTAGTAGTCGTACAGGCGCGATACCCAGAAGCGGTACGCGCCGGCGCGCAGCATGTCGCTCCAGTGACGCCGCTCTTCCGCGGTGAACGGACGGACAGTCTGGTAGGCGCGCAGCAGCGCATCGGCGCGCGCGGGGTCGAGCGCGCCCGTCGCGAGGTCGACGCACCAGTCGTTGACGGTCACCGCGACGTCGAACAGCCACTTGTCGCAGCCCGCGAAATAGAAATCGAAGAAGCCGCCGAGCCGCACGCGGTGGCCCGTGTCGGGCGCTGCGTGCGCAAACAGCGCATTGTCGCGGAACAGGTCGCAGTGGCAAGGCCCGCCGGGCAGCGCCGCGTAGTCGGCGGACCCGAAGAAGTGCGCCTGATGGGCGAGTTCGCCTTCGAGCAGCGTGAGCTGCCCGGGCGTCACGAACGGCGCGATGGCCGGCACGTTCTCCTGCCACCACGGGAGGCTGCGCAGGTTCGGCTGGACACGCGGGTAGTCGCGGCCGGCGAGGTGCATGCGTGCGAGCATCTGCCCGACCTCGATGCAGTGCTCGATACCGGGGGCGAGTTCGGCTGCGCCGTCGAGCTTCGTGACGATCGCGGCCGGCTTGCCGTGCAGCTCGCCGAACAGTGCGCCGTCGTCGCGCGGGATCGGGTCCGGCACCGGCACGCCGTGCGCGGCGAGGTGGCGCATCAGGTCGAGATAGAACGGCAGTTGTTCGGCCGTCAGCTTTTCGAAGATCGTGAGGACGTATTCGCCACGCGTCGTCGTCAGGAAGAAGTTGCTGTTCTCGATGCCGGACGGAATGCCGCGGAACGCGACGACGTCGCCCAGCGCGTAGTGGCGCATCCAGTGCGCGAGATCGGAGTCGGAAACAGCGGTGAATACGGCCATGCGAGATGCGTCAGGTCAGGTTGGCGGGCACGCGCGTCGCGTGCGTCGCGAAAAAGGGATGCGGGAAGAGCCGGCGCGCCGCGGCCGTGGCCGGCGCAGCGCGGGCGATGGGTCAGTAGTGCAGGTTGACCGACGGCAGGCGCGTGATCGGGACGCCCGCGTCATGCGGCTTCGGCGACGTGTCCGGCGACGCGCTCATCTGGTAGCGGGTGCCGAAATTCGACTTCACGTCGATCTCGACCGGCTTGCCGCGGTCGCGGTATTCGGTGACTTCGGTGCCGTTCTTGCTGACCGTGTGGAAGCTCGGGGTGCGGCGGATGTCGCTGAAATCGACCTTGGACGAGACTTCGGCGCCGGGCCGATTGATCTTCCGGAGATCCGGCAGGCCGGCGGCCTCGTTGGCTTCGGCCTGGGCCTGCGCGTCGGCGCTCGGCGTGCCGCCGGCGGCATGGGCGACGCTGGCGACGGCGAATGCGGCGGCAGCGGCGACGAGAATGAGCGGCTTCATTGTGACTCTCCCAATTAACCGTTCAATTTTAGCAAATACTGCGCGTCGCCCGGCCGCTTGCTTGCAGGGGACGACCGGCAGCTTGACAAGGTTCCGTGGTAATGTCATCTGATCAGACGAGGTGATGAAAATGAAGAACGATTTGAGCCGCAGACACCGGATGCTGACCCCGGAAAATCCGCCGGTCGAAGGATTCGACGACCCGATCGCCGCCGTCGCGCGGCTGTCTGCCATCTACGAGGCCAACGCCGGTTTCCTGCGCGACGCATTCGCGCGCTATCGACGCCACGAACCGATCACCGAGCACGTGCGCGCGTGCTATCCGTTCGTGCGGGTCCGCACGGAAGTCAACACGCACGTCGATTCACGCCGCTCGTACGGCTTCGTCGCCGGCCCCGGCGTGTTCGAGACGACGGTGACCCGGCCCGATCTCTTCGCCAACTACTATCGCGAGCAGCTGCGGCTGCTTGCGAAGAACCACCAGGTGAAGATCGAAGTCGGCGTGTCGTCGCAGCCGATTCCGATCCACTTCGCGTTCCCTGAAGGCATCCATCTCGAAGGCGAGCTCGACCGCGACAGCCTGCTCGCGATGCGCGACGTTTTCGACACGCCCGATCTGTCGTATCTCGACGACCGCATCGTCAACGGCACGTTCGAGCCGGCGCCGGGCGAGCCGCACCCGCTCGCGCTGTTCACGGCCGCGCGGGTCGACTTCTCGCTGCACCGGCTGCGCCACTACACCGCGACGTCGCCGACGCATTTCCAGAACTACGTGCTCTATACGAACTACCAGTTCTACATCGACGAGTTCGTGAAGCTCGGCCGCATGATGATGACGGAAAGCGACGATCCCGACGTGCGCGCGTACCGCAGCGAGTACAGCGCGTTCGTCGAGCCGGGCGACGTCGTCACGTACAACGAGAACCTCGGCAGCGAGCCGTCGGAAGGCTCGGCGCCGCCGCGCCTGCCGCAGATGCCCGCGTATCACCTGAAGCGCGCGGACGGCAGCGGGATCACGATGGTCAATATCGGCGTCGGCCCGTCGAACGCGAAGACGATCACCGATCACATCGCGGTGCTGCGGCCGCATGCATGGGTGATGCTCGGCCACTGCGCGGGCCTGCGCAACACGCAGCGCCTCGGCGACTACGTGCTCGCGCACGGCTATGTGCGCGAGGATCACGTGCTCGACGCCGACCTGCCGCTGTGGGTGCCGATCCCGGCGCTCGCCGAAGTGCAGCTCGCGCTCGAGCGCGCGGTCGCGGACGTCACACAGCTCGACGGTGCGGAACTGAAGCGCGTGATGCGGACCGGCACGGTCGCGAGCGTCGACAACCGCAACTGGGAGCTGCGCGACCACCGCGAGCCCGTGCAGCGGCTGTCGCAAAGCCGGGCGATCGCGCTCGACATGGAAAGCGCGACGATTGCCGCGAACGGCTTCCGCTTCCGCGTGCCGTACGGCACGCTGCTGTGCGTGTCGGACAAGCCGCTGCACGGCGAGCTGAAGCTGCCAGGGATGGCCGACCAGTTCTATCGCGGGCAGGTCGATCAACATCTGCAGATCGGCGTGAGGGCGATGGAGATCCTGCGGACCAACGGGCTCGACAAGCTGCATAGTCGCAAGCTGCGGAGCTTTGCGGAAGTGGCGTTCCAGTAACGGCACGCCCACGGTTCCCGCAACGACAAAGGCCGCCCGCGAACCTGCGTTCGCGGGCGGCCTTTTCATTGAGGCTCCGGGCGCGAGCGCCCGGACGTCAGTTGCTCAGCACTCGCCTTTCTTCGCGTGTCCCGGCGGGCAGTGGTAGCCGCCGTGCCCGCGATGGCGCTGATAGTCTTCCCACTCGCGGCGTTCCCAGTAGCGGCGGCCGTCCCAGTAGCGGTCGCCGTGCCAGCCGATGATGACGGCGGGCGCGGGCGCGACCACGACGGGCGCAGGCGCCGGCGCGACGATGACCGGCGCGGGCGTGCCGATGTTCACGTCGACGTTCACGGCATGGGCGAGGCCGGACAGCGAGAGGCCGGCGCTGGCGAATGCAAGGGCGATCAGTGAGCGTTTCATGTTGTTTTCCCGAGTGGTGTGAGGGGCGGGCGCGTCGATGCGGGGCGGGCAAGGCTGCGGGCCCGTTCCGTGCCGCAACGCGGCGCTGCTGGAGCGCAGTGTGCCGTTGTGCGGGCTGGAATGCGAGCGGGTTTTGTTACTGCAGATTGGCGGGGGCGGTGACGGCGCAGGGCCACATCGTGTGCACCGATTTGACAAAGTCGCATTGCATGCACGCATTTGCCGTGGCGCAGCATGCATGGAACGGCGGCCGGATTTGACGTTTTCACGCCGGCAGTCTTAACGCAGCGTTACAAAATGCAGCCGGTCGCGCGCGGCCGGCGGTGTTGCGGCAGCGTGTCCGCGACGCGCTGCCCGCATTGGGGCGATGCATGCCCGGACCTCGCGCAGCGGGCCCGGGCCGCGCGACTTACAGGTAGAACATCCGGTCTTCTTCCGGACGCGGCGGTTGCTCTTCTTCGCCTTCTTCCTCGCCGCTGTCCTCGTAGAACGCGAGCACCGCGTCGAGCACCTGGTCGGGTTCGTCGATCACCTTCATCAGGTCCATGTCTTCCGGATTGATGAGGCCCATCGGGATCAACTGGTCGCGGAACCACTGCAGCAGTCCCTGCCAGAACGTGCTGCCGACGAGGATGATCGGCACGAGGCGCGATTTCTTCGTCTGGATCAGCGTGAGCACTTCGGACAGCTCGTCGAGCGTGCCGAAGCCGCCCGGCATCACGATCACGGCGTCGGAGTTCTTCACGAACGTGACCTTGCGCGTGAAGAAGTGGCGGAAGCGCAGCGAGATGTCCTGGTAGTGGTTGCCGGCCTGCTCGTGCGGCAGCTCGATGTTGAGGCCGACCGACGGCGCCTTGCCTGCATGCGCGCCCTTGTTCGCGGCTTCCATGATGCCGGGACCGCCGCCGGAGATCACCGCGAAGCCGGCGTCCGACAGCTTGCGCGCGATCTGCACCGCGAGTTTGTAGTTCGGCGTATCGGGTTTCAGACGGGCAGAACCGTAGATGCTGACAGCCGGGCGGATCTCCGACAGGTACTCGGTCGCCTCGATAAACTCTGCCATAATCGTGAACATCTGCCACGATGCGCGCGCCTTCTTGGCCGTCGCGCGTTCTTGATCTGCGAGCGAACGCAGACTCGGAATCACTTTTCTCTTGTTCATAATGCCTGAAGAACGAAATCTGGAAGGTAAGACCCTGCTATTGGTTGACGGTTCGAGCTATCTGTATCGGGCTTACCATGCGATGCCTGATTTGCGTGGCCCTGGCGGGGAGCCGACCGGAGCGCTCTACGGAATCATCAACATGCTGCGCCGTATGCGCAAGGAAGTCAGTGCAGAGTATAGCGCTTGCGTGTTCGATGCAAAGGGCAAGACGTTCCGCGATGACCTCTATGCCGACTATAAGGCAAACCGTCCGTCGATGCCGCCCGATCTCGCGTTGCAGGTCGAACCGATCCACGGTGCCGTGCGCGCGCTCGGCTGGCCGCTGCTGATGGTCGAGGGCGTCGAGGCCGACGATGTGATCGGCACGCTTGCGCGCGAAGCGGAGCGGCGGGGCATGAACGTGGTCGTGTCGACGGGCGACAAGGACCTGGCGCAGCTCGTGACCGATCACGTCACGCTCGTCAACACGATGACCAACGAGACGCTCGACCGCGACGGCGTGGTCGCGAAATTCGGCGTGCCGCCCGAGCGGATCATCGACTATCTCGCGCTGATCGGCGACACCGTCGACAACGTGCCGGGCGTCGAGAAGTGCGGGCCGAAGACGGCCGTGAAATGGCTGAGCCAGTACGACAGCCTCGACGGCGTCGTCGCGCACGCGGGCGAGATCAAGGGCGTCGTCGGCGACAACCTGCGCCGCGCGCTCGACTTCCTGCCGCTCGGCCGCACGCTCGTGACCGTCGAGACGGCCTGCGATCTCGCGCCGCATCTCGAATCGATCGAAGCGTCGCTGAAGACCGACGGCGAAGCGCGCGACCTGCTGCGCGACATCTTCGCGCGCTACGGCTTCAAGACGTGGCTGCGCGAGATCGACAGCGCGCTCGCGGAAGGCGGCGGCGCCGACGCGCCGGACGGCGAGCCGGCGCAAGTAGTGGCGGCGGCCGTCACGCGCGAATACGACACGATCCAGACCTGGGCGCAGTTCGACGCGTGGTTCGCGAAGATCGACGCAGCCGCACTGACGGCATTCGATACCGAAACGACGTCGCTCGACCCGATGGCCGCGCGCCTCGTCGGCCTGTCGTTCTCGGTCGAGCCGGGCAAGGCTGCCTACCTGCCGGTCGCGCACCGCGGCCCCGACCTGCCGGAACAGCTGCCGCTCGACGAGGTGCTCGCGCGGCTGAAGCCGTGGCTCGAATCGACCGATCGCAAGAAGGTCGGCCAGCACCTGAAGTACGACGCACAGGTGCTTGCGAACTACGGGATCGAACTGAACGGCATCGAGCACGACACGCTGCTCGAATCGTACGTGCTCGAGTCGCACCGCACGCACGACATGGACAGCCTCGCGCTGCGTCATCTGGGCGTCAAGACGATCAAGTATGAGGATGTCGCGGGCAAGGGCGCGAAGCAGATCGGCTTCGACGAAGTGGCGCTCGCGCAGGCCGCCGAATACGCGGCCGAAGACGCGGACATCACGCTGCAGCTCCATCACGCGCTGTACCCGCAGGTCGCGCGCGAACCGGGCCTCGAACGCGTGTATCGCGAGATCGAGATGCCGGTGTCGCGCGTGCTGCGCAAGATGGAGCGCACGGGCGTGCTGATCGATAACGAACGCCTGCAGGCGCAGAGCACCGAAATCGCGACGCGGCTCGTCGAGCTGGAAGCGCAGGCGTACGAATTGGCGGGCGGCGAGTTCAACCTCGGCTCGCCGAAGCAGATCGGCCAGATCTTCTTCGAGAAGCTGGAGTTGCCGGTCGTGAAGAAGACGCCGAGCGGCGCGCCGTCGACCGACGAAGAGGTGTTGCAGAAGCTGGCCGAGGATTACCCGCTGCCGAAGCTGCTGCTCGAGCACCGCGGGCTGTCGAAGCTGAAGTCGACCTACACCGACAAGCTGCCGCGGATGGTCAATCCGGAAACGGGGCGCGTGCACACGAACTATGCACAGGCGGTCGCGGTCACGGGCCGCCTCGCGTCGAACGACCCCAATCTTCAGAACATTCCGGTGCGCACGGCCGAAGGCCGGCGGATCCGCGAGGCGTTCATCGCGCAGCCGGGCCACCGGATCGTGTCGGCCGACTATTCGCAGATCGAACTGCGCATCATGGCGCACATCTCGGGCGACGCGTCGCTGCTGCGCGCGTTCTCGCACGGCGAGGACATCCACCGCGCGACGGCGGCCGAAGTGTTCGGCGTGACGCCGCTCGAAGTCAATACCGACCAGCGCCGGATCGCGAAGGTGATCAACTTCGGGCTGATCTACGGGATGAGCGCGTTCGGCCTCGCGTCGAACCTCGGCATCACGCGCGACGCGGCGAAGCTGTACATCGACCGCTATTTCGCACGCTACCCGGGCGTCGCGCAATACATGGTGGACACACGCGAGGTCGCGAAGGAAAAGGGCTTCGTCGAAACCGTTTTCGGCCGCCGTCTGTGGCTGCCCGAGATCAACGGCGGCAACGGCCCGCGCCGCCAGGCGGCGGAGCGTGCGGCGATCAATGCGCCGATGCAGGGCACCGCGGCCGACCTGATCAAGCTGTCGATGATCGCGGTCGACGGCTGGCTCACGCGCGACGGGCTCGCGTCGCGGATGATCATGCAGGTGCACGATGAACTGGTGCTGGAAGTCCCCGACGGCGAACTGTCGCTGGTCCGCGAAAAGCTGCCGGAGATGATGTGCGGCGTCGCGAAGCTCAAGGTGCCGCTCGTCGCCGAAGTGGGCGCCGGTGCGAACTGGGAAGAGGCGCACTGACCGACACCGATACACGTTCCCCGTGACCTGCGACATATTGTTGCAGCGATGTCACTTATCGAGCTGGTTTGCTTGTCGTCAATACGCAAGCTCCCGGACAATGGATGTCGAACATGTCCCGATGGCGACGTGTACGGCATGTCGCCACTCCGGGGGCGAGCGCCTTGAGGTCGTTCGAACTGCACATCGATGATGTTCGAACTGGTTCGCCAAGGCGCGGCTGTCATTCGGCGGCTGCGATTCGTATCGTGCGGCTGCGACCGGTTTTGAATCGCAAGGGGGAATCGTATGCATCGGATCATCATCGTGGGCGGAGGCGCGGGCGGCCTGGAACTGGCGACGCGGCTCGGCGACCGTTACGGCGCGCGCGGCAGCCGTCCCGCGCGCGCGCTCGTGACGCTCGTCGATCGCAATCCGACACACATCTGGAAGCCGCTGCTGCATGAAGTCGCCGCAGGCAGCATGGATCCGTTCACGCAGGAGCTCGAATATGCGGCGCAGGCGCGCTGGCACGGCTTCGAGTTCCAGCAGGGCGAACTGGTCGAGCTCGATCGCACGGCGAAGCGCATCACGCTGTCGCCCGTCAACGACAGCGACGGCGCGGAGCTGCTGCCGCAACGCACGCTCGACTACGACACGCTGGTGATCGCGATCGGCAGCACCACGCACTTCTTCGGCGTGCAGGGCGCGCAGGAGAATGCGATCGCGCTCGATACGGTCGCGGAAGCCGAGCGCTTCCGCAAGCGGCTGATCGCCGCGTGCATGCGCGCCGAACATCAGAGCCCCGCGCCGGTCGATGCGTTGGCCGATCCGCCGGGTGATGCGCCTGCGCCCGCGGAGCCGCGCATCCAGGTTGCGATCGTCGGCGGCGGCGCGACGGGCGTCGAGCTGTCGGCGGAGTTGCGCAATACCGCGCAGGTGCTGTCCGCGTATGGCTTGCACAAGCTCGATCCGCGGCACGACGTCGGCATCGTGCTGATCGAATCGGGGCCGCGGATTCTGCCGGCGCTGCAGGAGCGCGTGTCGTCCGCGACAGCCGAACTGCTCGAAAAGCTCGGTGTGCGGCTGATGCTGGGCGAGCGCGTGACCGAAGTGGCGCCGGGCGTCGTGCGCACCGCGAGCGGCAAGGCGGTGCGCGCAGACCTGACGGTCTGGGCGGCCGGCATCAAGGCGCCGCCCGTGCTCGCGAATCTCGACGGCCTCCAGGTCAACAAGCTCGGCCAGCTCGACGTGCGCCGCACGCTGCAGACCTTCACCGACGACAACGTGTTCGCGCTCGGCGATTGCGCGGCATGCGCATGGCCCGGCAACGAGCGCAATGTGCCGCCGCGCGCGCAGGCCGCGCACCAGCAGGCGAACTTCCTGCTGAAGGCGATCGGATGCCGGCTCGACGGGCGTCCGCTGCCCGAGTTCACGTATCGCGATTTGGGCTCGCTCGTGTCGCTCGGTCACTTCAGCGCGGTCGGCAACCTGATGGGCGGGCTGATCGGCGGCAACATGCTGATCGAAGGCCTGTTCGCGCGTTTCATGTACATGTCGCTGTACCGGCTGCACGTCGCGGCGCTGCACGGCTACCCGCGAATGATGCTCGACACCGTCGCGCACTGGCTGCGGCGGACGACGCTGCCGCGCGTGAAGCTGCACTGACGGCAGGCACGAGTGCGCGGGCAAGGCGGGCGGCGCGCGTGCGTCGCGCGGATGTCCCGCCCGTGAGAGCGTGTCAAGCCGATCCCCGCCTGGCGGATGACGCCGGGCGGGGATATTTCATTCGGGAGGCCGTCGTGACGTCGTCCCGCTGCTTGTGCAGGATTGTGCAGGATGCCTGACGTTCGCGAACCGATCTCTGCCGCGCATCGCGTTTCGTTTCGCCGCCGCATACGCGACTGCATGCACGTGCATGCTCGACGATCGATGTGTGCATCGCTGTGCAATGCGCATGCAGAAGGCGGCACACGCAGTCGTCGTGCGGCAAGGGACGCCCTGTCGTAATCGAGTCTTACACTTCTGACAGTTGACGAGACAACGGATCATTGGGCATCTTGTGCAAGTTTCCGTTTGCGGCGGCGTGCCGACCGCCGCAACGTCACGCGCCGCGAACCGGCGCGACGCGCCGTCATGTCGTACCCGTGTTGGTGACGGCGGCGCCCAATCGAGGAGTGCATCCATGTTGAAACCCGAAGTCGACAGCCTGGTTCCCCACGTTCCATTCTCGCGCCGCAAGTTCATGCAGGCTGCGCTCGGCGGCACCTTCGCGGCGGCGGTGCTGCCCGTGTCGGCGCAGACGATCACGACCGACAGTGCCGGACTTGACGCGGGCACCATCGAGATCCGCTCGGGCGATGCGAGCGTGCCGGCCTATCGCGCCCAGCCGGCGGACAAGACCAACCTGCCGGTCGTGATCGTGATCCACGAGATCTTCGCCGTGCATGCGCACATTGCCGACGTGTGCCGCCGCTTCGCGAAGCTCGGCTACCTTGCCATTGCGCCCGACCTGTTCGCGCGTCAGGGCGACGTGTCGAAATATCCGACGATCAAGGAGCTCGACGAGCACGTCGTCAGCAAGGTGCCTGACCGGCAGGTAATCGAAGATCTCGATGCGACCGTCGCGTGGGCAGGCAAGAACGGCGGCGACCTGGGGCGCGTCGGCGTGGCGGGGTTCTGCTGGGGCGGGCGTCAGACGTGGTTGTACGCGGAACACAATCCGCACGTGCGCGCGGCGGTCGCGTGGTACGGGTTCGTCGAGGGCAAGACCGACGAGATGACGCCGTTCAATCCGGTCGATCGCGCGTCGACGCTGAAGGTGCCGGTGCTCGGCCTGTACGGTGCGAAGGACAAGAACATCACGCAGGCGTCGCTCGCGGACATGCGCGAGAAGATCCAGACGAGCGACTCGACGCTCGCGCGCGAGTCGGAGTTCGTCGTGTACCCGGATGCCGGTCATGCGTTCTTCGCCGACTACCGGCCGAGCTACGTGAAGGCCGACGCCGAGGATAGCTGGAAGCGCGCGCTCGCGTGGTTCCACAAGTACGGCGTGATGTAAACGGAACGCGGCGGCCTGGGCCGCCGCTTTGTCGCCGCTACGCTCGCCGAATTACGGATTCGGGCCGGTCGCGACCGGCCGCGACGGATCCGCGCACCACTCGCTCCATGAGCCGGGATAGAGCGATGCCCCGTGCAGGCCCGCGATTTCCATCGCGAGCGCGTTGTGACAGGCGGTCACGCCCGAGCCGCACTGCAGGATCGCGAGATTCGGCTCGACGCCGGCAAGTACTGTGGAAAACGCCTCGCGTAGTTCGTGGCCGCTCTTGAAGCGGCCGTCCGCAGCGAGGTTATCCTTGAAGAAGCGGTTGCGCGCGCCCGGAATGTGGCCGCCGACCGGATCGATCGTTTCATTTTCGCCGCGATAGCGGTCCGCCGCGCGTGCGTCGATCACGACGCGCGCATGCGACGTCACGTTCGCAAGTACGGCTTGCGCGTCGACGGTTGATTCGAGCGGCGCCTGCGCGCGGAAATCGCCGCGCGACACGTGCAGCACTTCGGGCGTCAGTGTGTGGCCCGCGGCTTCCCATGCCTGCAGCCCGCCGTCGAGTATCGCGACCGAGTCATGTCCGAGCCAGCGCAGCAGCCACCACAGCCGCGCCGCATACGAACCGCCTTGCGCGTCGTAGGCGATGACCTGCTGTCCCTGCTTGAGCCCGCGATCGGCGAGCATCGATACGAGCGCGTCGCGCGACGGCAGCGGATGGCGGCCGTTGGTGCCGGTCTTTCGGCCCGACAGGTCGCGGTCGAGGTGCAGGTACTGTGCGCCGGGAATGTGGCCGGCCGCATAGGCGGCTTCGCCCGCGCCGGTGTCTGCGAGATCGAAGCGGCAGTCGAACAGCGCGACGCCGCCGGGTGCGGCCGCGAGCAGCTCGGCGAGGTTGGCAGCGGAGATGAGCGTGGTGTAATGGGTATGTGTCATGACGGCTCCCTGGGGTGCAAACGGCCTGATGTTCTAAGTCTAAACAAAAAAAGACGGGCCGCAGCCCGTCTTTTCGTCATGCATCGCGATGCGGAAACCGCATGCCGGCGTCAGATGTCGCCGAGGTGGCGGCGCAGGAACTCGTGGAAGTGCTGCATGCCGTCTTCCATCGGGCTCTGGTATGGGCCGACCTGCGACTCGCCGCGGTTCATCAGCGCGAGGCGCCCGGCGTCCATGCGCATGGCAATCTCGTCGTCCTCGACGGCCGTCTCCATGTAGGCTGCACGTTCCGCCTCGACGAACTCGCGCTCGAACAGCGCGATTTCCTCGGGATAATAGAACTCGACGATGTTGGTCGTTTTCTGCGGCCCGCGCGGAATCAGCCACGACACGACAAGCACGTGCGGATACCACTCGATCATCAGGCCCGGGTAGTAGACCATCCAGATCGCACCGAACTCCGGCGGCACGCCATTGCGGAACTTCAGCACCTGCTCGTGCCACTTCTTGTACGTCGCGCTGCCCGGTTTCGCGAGCGCGTTGTGCACGCCGACCGTCTGCACGCTGTACCAGTCGCCGAACTCCCACTTGAGATCGTCGCACGACACGAAGCTGCCGAGGCCCGGGTGGAACGGGACGACGTGGTAATCCTCGAGATAGACCTCGATGAACGTCTTCCAGTTGTAGTCGCACTCGTGGACTTCGACGTGATCGAACAGGTACTCGGAGAAATCGAAGTGATGCTTCGTGCCGAGGTACGCGAGATCGCGCGCAACGTCGCGGCCCTCCGCCTCGAACAGCAGCCCCTGCCAGTTCTGCAGCGGCGACTTGCCGAGGTTCAGGCAAGGCTTGTCCGGGAAGTGCGGTGCACCGAGCAGCTGGCCTTCCAGGTCGTACGTCCAGCGGTGCAGCGGACACACGATGTTCTGCGTGTGGCCGCGTCCGTTGAGCATGATCGCCTGCCGGTGGCGGCAGACGTTCGACAGCAGTTCGACCTGGTTCGCCGGGTTGCGGACCAGCACGCGGCCTTCCTTCTCGGAGGGCAGCGCAAAATAATCCCCCGCCTCGGGCACCATCAAATCGTGCCCGACGTAGCGAGGTCCTTTCTTGAAGAGAGCTTCGATTTCGCGCGCGAGGAGCGCCTCATCGAAGTAAGCAGTGACTGGAAGCTGGCTATGAGCCGACTTCAACTGAAGCGCATCGCTCAGATTGGACATTCCCACTCCCGGTGATAGCGTGAAAGCAGTGAACAACCCAACCATCGAAAAATCGATTTAGGGAAACGCGGAATTATACCCGGATCGCTGAGCAAGGCTAGGATTAAGTGCCTGATTTGTGTCAATTTTTTGTCGGACAGGCCCCCGAAGGTGGATAATTTGTGTCAAAGATGGGGCCGGAGCGCATGCCGGGCGTGCAGGTCGTGCCCCAAGTCGTGCCAAGTCATCAGATCGGAAAATTCGCTTTTGCCGTAGAATGTCCGACTTGTTTTGAAATTTGACACCTCGTCCATGGCGAAAACCGCATCCCCAGGCGCCACGCCGCCCGGCAACGGCACCGAACCGTTGCCGGACAATTATGAGATGGCGCTCGCGGAGCTCGAGGCGCTCGTTGCCCGGATGGAAGGCGGCGCGTTGAGTCTCGAGGATTCGCTCGCGGCGTATCGCCGCGGCGCGGCACTCGTTGCGTTTTGCCAACAGCAGCTCGAGAAGGTGGAGCAGCAGGTGCGCGTGCTCGACGGCGCGACCCTGAAGCCGCTTTCGGCCGGAACGGCCGCCACGGACGGCGAAGACGACGATCTATGACATTCGAACAATGGATGCGGTCCGTGCTTGACCGTGTCGAGGACGCACTCGGCCACTATCTGCCGGCTGAAACTGTGGTGCCCGCGCAACTCCACGAAGCAATGCGCTACGCGGTCCTCGGGGGCGGCAAACGCGTGCGCCCGCTGCTGTGCCATGCAGCGGGCGAACTGACCGGTGCGACGGAGGCGGCGCGCAATGCCGCGGCGGTGGCGCTGGAGATGATCCACGTCTATTCGCTCGTGCATGACGACATGCCGTGCATGGACGACGACGCGCTGCGGCGCGGCAAGCCGACCGTGCACGTGAAGTACGACGAGCCGACCGCGCTGCTGGTCGGCGACGCGCTGCAGTCGCAGGCGTTCGTCGCGCTGACGGATGCCGACGCGCTCGCACCGATACAACAGGCTGCGCTCGTGCGCGAGCTGGCGCTCGCGAGCGGCTCGCTCGGGATGGCCGGCGGCCAGGCGATCGATCTGGCGAGCGTCGGCCTGAAGCTGACGCGCGAACAGCTCGAGACGATGCACCGGATGAAGACGGGCGCGCTGTTGCGCGCCGCCGTGCGGATGGGCGCGCTCGCGGGCGAGACGCCGTCGGCGGACACGATGGCCGCGCTCGACGTCTATGCGGCTGCGGTGGGGCTCGCGTTCCAGGTCGTCGACGACATCCTCGACGTCACGACCGATTCGGCCACGCTCGGCAAGACGGCCGGCAAGGATGCCGCGAACGACAAGCCGACCTACGTGTCGATTCTCGGTCTCGACGCGTCGCGCGAGCTGGCCGCCCAGCTGCGTGCCGATGCGCATGCCGCGCTGCAACCGTTCGGCGCACGCGCGCTGCGTCTCGCCGAACTTGCCGACCTGGTGGTGAACCGGGTCAGCTGACGCGCAAGCCCGCCACCGCGCACACGCTACGCTACGGGTGTGTGCAACAGAATGCGGGCGCGTTTGATTTCCTACAATGGAACGACGATGTACGACTTGCTGAAAACTATCGACGATCCGGCCGACCTGCGCCGTCTTGATCGCCGTCAACTGCAACCGCTCGCCGACGAGCTGCGCGCGTTCGTGCTCGACAGCGTGTCGAAGACGGGCGGCCACTTGTCGTCCAACCTCGGGACGGTCGAGCTGACGATCGCGTTGCACTACGTGTTCAACACGCCGAACGACCGCATCGTCTGGGATGTGGGTCACCAGACCTATCCGCACAAGATCCTGACGGGCCGCCGCGACCAGATGCAGACGCTGCGCCAGTTCGACGGCATCTCGGGCTTCCCGCGCCGCGACGAGTCCGAGTACGACACGTTCGGCACTGCCCATTCGAGCACGTCGATCTCGGCCGCGCTCGGCATGGCGATCGGCAGCCAGCTGAACGGCGACGACCGCTTCTCGATCGCGGTGATCGGTGACGGCGCGATGACGGCCGGCATGGCGTTCGAGGCGATGAACAACGCCGGCGTGTCCGAGGACGCGAAGCTGCTCGTGATCCTCAACGACAACGACATGTCGATCTCGCCGCCGGTCGGCGCGCTGAACCGCCACCTCGCACGCCTGATGTCGGGCCGCTTCTATGCGGCTGCCCGCGCGGGCGTCGAGCGCGTGCTGAGCGTTGCGCCGCCGGTGCTCGAACTCGCACGCAAGCTCGAGGAGCATGCGAAGGGCATGGTCGTGCCCGCGACGCTGTTCGAGGAGTTCGGCTTCAACTACATCGGCCCGATCGACGGCCACGATCTCGATTCGCTGATCCCGACGCTGCAGAACATCAAGGAGTTGCGCGGTCCGCAATTCCTGCACGTGGTGACGAAGAAAGGCCAGGGCTACAAGCTCGCCGAGGCCGATCCGGTGCTCTACCACGGCCCGGGCAAGTTCAATCCGGCCGAAGGCATCAAGCCGTCGGCGACGCCCGCGAAGAAGACCTACACGCAAGTGTTCGGCGAATGGCTGTGCGACGAGGCGGAACGCGATTCGCGCGTCGTCGGCATCACGCCCGCGATGCGCGAAGGCTCCGGCATGGTCGAGTTCGAAAAGCGCTTCAAGGATCGCTACTACGACGTCGGCATCGCCGAGCAGCATGCGGTGACGTTCGCGGGCGGCCTCGCGACCGAGGGGCTGAAGCCCGTCGTCGCGATCTACTCGACGTTCCTGCAGCGCGGGTATGACCAGCTGATCCATGACGTCGCGCTGCAGAACCTGCCGGTCGTGTTCGCGATCGACCGTGCGGGCCTCGTCGGCGCCGACGGTGCGACGCACGCAGGCGCCTACGATCTCGCGTTCATGCGCTGCATTCCGAACATGACGATCATGGCGGCATCCGACGAGAACGAATGCCGTCAGATGCTGCACACCGCGCTGCAGCAGCCGAACCCGACCGCGGTGCGCTATCCGCGCGGCGCGGGCGCCGGCGTGCCGACGGTGAAGGAATTCACCGAGATTCCGCTCGGCAAGGGCGAGGTGCGCCGCCGCACGTCGCAGCCGGAAGGCAAGCGCATTGCGATCCTCGCGTTCGGCACGATGGTGGCGCCGTCGCTGGCTGCGGCCGAGGAGCTCGATGCGACCGTCGCGAACATGCGCTTCGTGAAGCCGGTCGACGCCGAGCTCGTGCGCGAGCTGGCCGAGACGCACGACTACATCGTCACGGCCGAGGAAGGCTGCGTGATGGGTGGCGCGGGTTCCGCATGCGTGGAAGCCCTGATGGAGTGTGGGGTTATCCGACCCGTACTACAATTGGGCCTCCCTGACCGCTTCATCGATCACGGTGACCCCGCGAAGCTGCTGTCGCTGTGCGGCCTCGACGGCGCGGGCATCGCGAAATCGATTCGCGAACGCTTCCTGAATCCGGCGGCTGCCGTCGCCGGTCAGGCCAAGCGCGTCGCGTAAGCCGACGCCGCCAGACGGCGGTGTCGACGCGACTGGCGCAACCCGGTCTTTTATTGATGCGGAAAACATGGGCCTGCGGGCCCATGTTGTTTTTCCGGCATGCCGCTTGCGGCGGCGCGTGAAGTCGAGCGCGCGGCTTATAAGGATTGAACAAGATGAACCAGATGAATCCCGCCTTCGTGATGCCCGACGTGCAGAGCACGGTGGATACCCGTCAGATTCCGATTCAGCGCGTGGGCGTGAAGGCGGTCCGGCATCCGTTGACGGTGCGCACCGAAGCCGGTGACGTGCAACCGAGCGTCGGCCTCTGGAATCTCGATGTCCATCTGCCCGCCGACCAGAAGGGCACGCACATGTCGCGCTTCGTTGCGCTGCTCGAGGAACATCGCGCACCGCTGACGACCGAGCTGTTCCGTACGATGCTCGCATCGATGCTGGCGAAGCTCGAGGCCGAAGCGGGGCGTATCGAAGTGACGTTCCCGTATTTCGTAAACAAGACGGCGCCGGTGTCGGGCGTCCAGAGTCTGCTGGACTACGAAGTGACGCTCGCGGGCGAAAGTCGCGGCGGCGCGACGCGCCTGTTCATGAAGGTGCTGGTGCCGGTCACGAGCCTGTGCCCGTGCTCGAAGAAGATCTCGCAGTACGGTGCGCACAACCAGCGCTCGCACGTGACGATCGACGCCGAGCTGGCGGCTGACGTGCCGGTCGAGGCGCTGATCCGGATGGCCGAGGAAGAGGCATCGTGCGAGCTGTGGGGCCTGCTGAAGCGCCCGGACGAGAAGTTCGTGACCGAGCGCGCGTACGAGAATCCGAAGTTCGTCGAGGATCTCGTGCGCGACGTCGCGCAACGACTGGATCGCGACGAGCGCATCGTTGCGTACGTGCTCGAAGCCGAGAACTTCGAATCGATCCACAATCACAGCGCGTATGCGCTGATCGAGCGCGACAAGCGGCAGGCCGCGTAACGCGTCAGGCGCCGCGCGCGTCAGCAAAATGGCCGCTCGTTCGAGCGGCCATTTTTGTTTGGGCACGTCGCGCGCGACGCGGGGTGGTGCGCTCGGCGCTGCTCAGCGCGCGAGCGACGCGAGATCCCAGCGCGGTTTCACGGTGAACGCGTAGTCGGCGTTGGCCTGCTCCGGCCAGCGTGCGAGCCGCAGTGCGCCGGCGAGCGCGATCATCGCGCCGTTGTCCGTGCAGAGCGCGAGATCGGGGTAGTGCACGTCGAAGCCGCGCTTTTGCGCGGCGGCGGACAGCGCGGTGCGCAATTGCCGGTTCGCGCCGACGCCACCGGCGACGACGAGGCGCTTGAGCTTCGTCTTCTTCAGCGCCGCGAGCGATTTCGCGACGAGCACGTCGACGGCCGCGTCGACGAAGCCGCGTGCGAGGTCGGCCTTCGCGCGTTCAAGCGCGGCGCCAGACAGCTTTGCCGCTTCGAATTTCTTCATCTGCGTCAGCACGGCCGTCTTCAGCCCGCTGAAGCTGAAATCGAGATCGCCTGAGTGCAGCATCGGGCGCGGCAGCACGACCGCGCCCGGCGTGCCGGTTTCCGCGAGCTTCGACACTTCCGGCCCGCCCGGGTAGCCGAGGCCGATCAGCTTCGCGGTCTTGTCGAAGGCCTCGCCGGCCGCATCGTCGAGCGTCTCGCCGAGGGTTTCGTAGACGCCGACGTCGGTCACACGCATCAGCTGCGTGTGGCCGCCCGACACGAGCAGTGCGACGAACGGGAATGGCGGCGGCTCCGCGACGAGGAGCGGCGACAGCAGGTGGCCTTCGAGGTGATGGATGCCGACGGTCGGCTTGTTCCAGGCCAGCGCGAGCGCATTCGCGATGCTCGCGCCGACGAGCAGCGCGCCGGCAAGCCCCGGGCCTTGCGTGAACGCGATCGCGTCGATGTCCTCGCGCTGCATGCCGCTTTTTTCCATCACCTCCTCGAGCAACGGCAGCGCGCGGCGGATATGGTCGCGCGATGCGAGTTCGGGCACGACGCCGCCGTAGTCGCGGTGCATCGCGATCTGCGAGTGGAGCGCGTGCGCGAGCAGCCCGCGCTGCGTGTCATAGAGCGCAAGGCCGGTTTCGTCACAGGAGCTTTCGATGCCGAGAACGAGCATGATGTGGGGCAGGGCGTGCCGTGTTTCGGGCGACGCCGGAATGTCAACGTAACCGGAAAGTATAGCAGGCGCACGCGCGCCGCCGCTGGAGGCGGCGCGGGCCGGGTACAATCCGCGCCATGGAAACTTATGACATCGCCGTGATCGGCGCGGGCGCCGCCGGCATGATGAGCGCTGCGGTGGCCGGGCAACTCGGCCGCCGTGTGGTGCTGATCGACCATGCGCCGCGCCTCGCCGAGAAGATCCGCATCTCCGGCGGCGGCCGCTGCAACTTCACGAACCTGTACGCGGGCCCCGACAACTACCTGTCGGCCAATTCGCATTTCCCCCGTTCGGCGCTCGCGCGCTATACGCCGCGGGACTTCCTCGGGCTGCTCAAGCGCCATCACGTGACCTGGCACGAAAAACACAAGGGCCAGCTGTTCTGCGACCACGGCAGCGACGCGATCATCGACATGCTGAAAAGCGAATGCGACGCCGGCGGCATCGCGTGGCGCCGGCCGGTCGCGGTCGACGCGGTGCGCCACGTGCCGGCGGACGGCTTCACGCTCGACACGCAGGCGGGGCAGATCGCCGCGCGCGCGCTGATCATCGCGACGGGCGGCCTGTCGATCCCGAAGATCGGCGCGACCGACTTCGGCTACCGGATCGCGAAGCAGTTCGGCCACAAGCTCGTCGATACGCGGCCCGCGCTCGTGCCGCTGACCTTCGCGCAGCAAGACTGGGAGCCGTTCGCCGCGCTGTCGGGCGTGTCGCTCGAGGTGAGCGTGTCGACCGGTGACAAGAAGCGCGGCGGGGCCTTCATCGAGGACCTGCTGCTCACGCATCGCGGCCTGTCGGGGCCCGGCATCCTGCAGATTTCGAGCTACTGGCAGCCGGGCGAGCCGATTCGCGTCGACCTGCTGCCGCAGCGCGACGCGGTGGCCGACCTGCTCGAGGCCAAGCGCGGGTCGAAGCGCCAGATCGGCTCGCTGCTCGCGGACTGGGTGCCGTCGCGGCTCGCGCACGTGTGGCTCGACACGCATCGCGTGGCCGCCGATATGCGGCTTGCCGACCTGCCGGACAAGACGCTGCGCCAGATCGGCGAAGCGCTCGGTGGCTGGACGCTGACGCCGAACGGCACCGAGGGCTACAAGAAGGCCGAGGTGACGAAGGGCGGCGTGGATACGCGCGAGCTGTCGTCGGCGACGATGATGAGCGCGCGGGTGCCGGGGCTCTTCTTCGTCGGCGAGGCGGTGGACGTGACGGGCTGGCTCGGCGGCTACAACTTCCAGTGGGCATGGGCGTCCGGCGTGGCCGCCGGACAGGCCGCGGCCGAGTTTGCGCACGGCGCTTGACGCGCTAGTGTCTTTGTGAAAGGGTCTGCTATACTCAGTAACCTTTCCCTGCAAACCTTTTTATACGTGTCGGGTCATGACGATCATTCGCGTTAAAGAAAACGAGCCGTTTGAAGTTGCCATGCGTCGCTTCAAGCGCACGATCGAAAAGAACGGTCTGCTGACCGAGCTGCGTGCGCGGGAGTTCTACGAGAAGCCGACGGCGGAGCGCAAGCGCAAGAAGGCCGCAGCGGTGAAGCGACACTACAAGCGCATCCGCAGCCAGATGCTGCCGAAGAAGCTGTACTGAACGATGTTTGCGCCGCGCGGTTCGCTGAGCGGCGCACCGGCGGCTCCCGCGCGAGCTGCCGATGCCGGATTCGAGCAACCCGCTTGAGACAGTGTCCCAAGCGGGTTTTTGTGTTGACGCCCAACGGTAGGCGTCGGATTCACGTTTCCATTCCCGGGTGAAAGATGAGTTTGAAAGAGCAGATCAGCGAAGACATGAAGGCCGCGATGCGCGCAAAGGAAGCCGAGCGCCTTGCGACGATTCGCCTGCTGCTGGCCGCGATCAAGCAACGTGAGGTCGACGAGCAAATCACGCTCGACGATGCCGCGGTCACGGCCGTGATCGACAAGATGATCAAGCAGCGCAAGGATTCGATCAGCCAGTTCCAGGCCGCGGGCCGCGACGACCTGGTCGCGAAGGAGCAGGCCGAGGTGGACGTGCTGAGCGGCTATATGCCCGCACAGCTGTCGGAGGCCGAAGTGGCCGCCGAAGTCCAGGCCGCAGTTGCGCAAACCGGCGCAGCCGGTCCGCAGGACATGGGCAAGGTGATGGGCGTGCTCAAGGGCAAGCTCGCCGGCCGTGCCGACATGACCGCCGTCTCCGCGCTCGTCAAGGCCGCGCTGTCGAAGTAAACCCCGTGCCCGGCGTGCGCGTGCGTCGCGCGCGCCGGGGCGTTGCATCGTCTCTTTCCGTTCGATCCCCCGGTGATTCCGCATTCGTTCCTGCAGGACTTGCTGAACCGCGTCGATATCGTCGACGTGGTGGGCCGGTATGTGCAGCTCAAGAAGGGCGGCGCCAATTTCATGGGGCTGTGCCCGTTCCACAACGAGAAGAGCCCGTCATTCACGGTCAGCCCGACCAAGCAGTTCTACCACTGCTTCGGCTGCGGCGCGCACGGCACGGCGATCGGCTTCCTGATGGAGCATGCGGGGCTGACGTTCCCGGAAGCCGTGCAGGAACTCGCGCAGTCGGTCGGCCTGACGGTGCCGCACGAGCCGTCGCCGTTGCGTGGCGGCGGCGGAGGGGGCGGCGGCGATTATCCGGCGCCCGTATCCAGATCGGTCGCGACGGCGCTGTCCGACGTGATGTCCGCTGCATGCGACTACTACCGCAAGCAGCTGCGCGGCGCGCCGACCGCGATCCAGTATCTGAAGAAACGGGGTCTGACCGGCGAGGTTGCCGCCCGGTTCGGCCTCGGCTATGCGCCGGATGGCTGGCAGAACCTCGAAACGGCTTTTCCCGACTATCGGGACGAATCGCTGGTCGAGTCCGGGCTCGTGATCGTCAGCGAGAAGCCCGACGCGCAAGGCGTCGCGCGGCGCTACGATCGTTTCCGCGAACGGATCATGTTCCCGATCCGCAACGTGAAGGGGCAGGTGATCGGTTTCGGCGGCCGCGTGCTAGGCAGCGGCGAGCCGAAGTATTTGAATTCGCCGGAAACGCCGCTATTTAACAAGGGCAGCGAGCTGTACGGGCTGTTCGAGGCGCGGCTCGCGATTCGCGAGCGCAAGTATGTGCTCGTCGTCGAAGGCTACATGGACGTCGTCGCGCTTGCGCAGCTCGGCTTCCCGAACGCGGTTGCGACGCTCGGCACGGCCTGTACGCCGATTCACGTGCAGAAGCTGCTGCGGCAGACCGACACGGTGATTTTCAGCTTCGACGGTGATGCGGCCGGGCGGCGCGCGGCGCGGCGTGCGCTCGAGGCGTGCCTGCCGCATGCGGCGGACAACCGGACGATCCGGTTCCTTTTCCTGCCGGCCGAGCACGATCCGGACAGCTACGTGCGCGAATTCGGCGCCGATGCGTTTTCCGAGCAGGTCGAGCGTGCGATGCCTCTGTCGCAGTTCCTGCTGAACGAGGCGGTCGCCGGCAAGGCGCTCGACCAGCCGGAAGGCCGGGCGAAAGCGCTGTTCGACGCGAAGCCGATGCTGCAGGCGTTGCCTGCGAACGCGTTGCGCGCGCAGATCATGCACATGATCGCGGACCGCCTCGACATTCCGTTCGACGAGGTGGCGGGGCTGTCCGACGTCGATACGCAGATCGCCGTGCCGCCGCGGCAGGCGCCCGCGCGCAGCGAGCGGCGCCGCGTGACGGATACCGAGAAGCGTGCGTTGCGCAATCTCGTGATGCATCCGCGCATCGCGACGCAACTCGACGACGAGCAGGTTACGACGCTGCGGACGCTGCCGCGCATCGGGGAGCTGTTCGCGGAGGTCGTCGATCATGCGCGTGCGCTGGGCGACGGGGCGGAGTTCAGGTTGTTGTCGGATGTGCTGCGGACGTCCTCGAACGCCGCGACTTACGAGGAAATCTTCCGCGAAATTCTGGACTATGATGAAAACGTCCGCGATTTGCTGTTACAGAATCCGGACGACGAGGCGGTGGCCGAGCGGCAGCGCGAGCAGGAACGGATTGCAGGAGAGGAGCTTCAGGCGGCGGTGCTCAAGATGCGTTACGACGCATGTTGCGACCGGCTCGACCGGCTTTCGCGGCAATCCGCCTTTACCCCGGAGGAATTGGCCGAATTGACGGAATTGAACCAGCAGCGAGCCGACATGAAGCGCCGGCTCGGGCTGTAAGCGGCTGGGGCGCCAAGAGAGGGCTACCCAGCATGCTATAATATAAGGTTTCCAGCGGTTTGTTTTCTAAGCAAAGGCGAGATTCGCGATGGCAAAGACGACAGGCGGAAAGAAAGCAACAGGCAAGGGCTCGACGGAGCCGACCACGAAGGTCACAGCGGCCAAGTCTGCTTCTTCCGCCAGGACAGTGTCTTCCGCCACGTCAGCTGCTGCAAGAAAAAAAACCGCGGCCGGCACTGCTCAGGCTGCGCCGGCCCTGGCAGCCAGAACACAGGCTGCTGTGAGACCCGACTCCGGGCCGGTGATGCCGGCGGCGAAGCGGGCAAGTGCGAAAAGCGCAAGGGACACGGCTGCCGAGCCGGACGAAACGGCAGTCCGTACTACTCATGCACCCACGGTTCAACCGGCTGTCGTCCAGCAGCCGCGAGTCGATTTAGCCGGTACGGCGAACTCCATGACGAAAAAGCTGAACGAAGTATCCGTCGATGACGACGCAAATCAGAGCGAAGAGCAGCCTGTCGCGGCTGCCGCTGGCAAATCCAAGGTGCGCGATCGCCGTGCCAAGGAAAAGGCGCTGCTGAAGGAAGCGTTCGCGACGAGCACGCCCGGCACGGCCGAGGAGCTCGAAGAGCGCCGCGTGAAACTGCGCGCGCTCATCAAGCTCGGCAAGGAGCGCGGCTTCCTGACGTATGCCGAAATCAACGACCACCTGCCGGACAACTTCACCGAGACCGAAGCCCTCGAAGGCATCATCGGCACGTTCAACGACATGGGCGTGGCGGTCTACGAGCAGGCGCCGGACGCGGAGACGCTGCTGCTGAACGACAACGCACCGGCGGCATCGTCAGACGACGAAGTCGAAGAGGAAGCGGAAGTTGCGCTGTCCACCGTCGATTCGGAGTTCGGCCGCACGACCGACCCGGTCCGGATGTACATGCGCGAGATGGGCACGGTCGAACTGCTCACGCGTGAAGGCGAAATCGAGATCGCGAAGCGGATCGAGGATGGCCTGCGCCACATGGTGATGGCAATTTCCGCGTGCCCGACGACGATTGCCGACATCCTCGCGATGGCCGAGCGCGTCGCGAACGAAGAGAGCCGTGTGGACGAGCTCGTCGACGGCCTGCTCGATCCGAACGCATCGGACACCGACACCGACGGCTTCTCCGCGAAGGCGGCGGAAGAGATCGAGAACGAGGACGAGGAAGCCGAAGAGGACGAGGAAGAGGAAGAAGAGGAGGACGACGACGGCGCCGCGCAGGCGTCGGCCAACGCCGCCCAGCTCGAAGCCCTCAAGCGCGCATCGCTCGAGAAGTTCGCGCAGATCAGCGAGTGGTTCGACAAGATGCGCCGCGCGTTCGAGAAGGAAGGCTACAAGTCGAAGGCCTACCTGAAGGCGCAGGAAACGATCCAGACCGAGCTGATGACGATCCGCTTCACCGCGCGTACCGTCGAGCGTCTGTGCGACACGCTGCGCGCGCAGGTGGACGAGGTGCGTCAGGTCGAGCGTCAGATCCTGCACATCGTCGTCGACAAGTGCGGGATGCCGCGTTCGGAATTCATCGCGCGCTTCCCGGGCAGCGAGACGGATCTCGACTGGGCCGAGAAGGTCGCCGCAGAAGGGCACGCGTACAGCGCCGTGCTGTTGCGCAACATCCCGGCGATCCGCGAACAGCAGCAGCGCCTGCTCGATCTGCAGGCGCGCGTCGTGCTGCCGCTGAAGGACCTGAAGGAAACCAACCGCCAGATGGCGGCCGGCGAACTGAAGGCGCGCCAGGCGAAGCGTGAAATGACCGAGGCGAACCTGCGTCTCGTGATCTCGATCGCGAAGAAGTACACGAACCGTGGCCTGCAGTTCCTCGACCTGATCCAGGAAGGCAACATCGGCCTGATGAAGGCGGTGGACAAGTTCGAATACCGTCGCGGCTACAAGTTCTCGACGTATGCGACGTGGTGGATCCGTCAGGCCATCACGCGTTCGATCGCGGACCAGGCGCGCACGATCCGGATTCCGGTTCACATGATCGAGACGATCAACAAGATGAACCGCATCTCGCGGCAGATCCTGCAGGAAACCGGTCTCGAGCCGGATCCGGCAACGCTCGCCGAGAAGATGGAAATGCCGGAAGACAAGATCCGCAAGATCATGAAGATCGCGAAGGAGCCGATCTCGATGGAAACGCCGATCGGTGACGACGACGATTCCCATCTCGGCGACTTCATCGAGGACAACAACACGGTCGCGCCGGCCGATGCCGCGCTGCACGCGAGCATGCGCGACGTCGTGAAGGATGTGCTCGATTCGCTGACGCCGCGCGAGGCGAAGGTGCTTCGGATGCGTTTCGGTATCGAGATGAGCACCGATCACACGCTCGAGGAAGTCGGCAAGCAATTCGACGTCACGCGTGAGCGGATCCGCCAGATCGAGGCGAAGGCGCTGCGCAAGCTGCGTCACCCGAGCCGTTCCGACAAGCTGAAGTCGTTCCTCGAAGGGAACTGATTTCCGGCTTTTCCCCTATGAACGCCGCCGGTATCGATACGGTACCGGTGGCGTTTGTTCCTTTTATTGTTACAATGCCGGCCCGGCATCTTCACCCGGGTTGCGTGTAGCACGCTTCGCTTCTCTTCAGGGCCTGTAGCTCAGCGGTTAGAGCAGTCGACTCATAATCGATTGGTCGCGGGTTCGAACCCCGCCGGGCCCACCATCTTCTTCCTCCGCCAAGGTCCATGGCGATTGTGCAGCTAAGCATAAAGTAGCCATCGTGACACGTTATGCTTTACTCCCCGATGGGACGCATTTCGCTTTATCGGGAATCGCGCATAGCGTCGAAAGTTTTGTTCGCGGCGAACGGTCGCTAATGGACGCAAAAGCGCCGACCTGCTGAGTCGGCTTTTCTGTTGCTGATACTTCCTGAAGTCGACTAGTTCACGCTGAGCGCCTTGAAGCACGTCGATCACGCCGCGGATGCTCCCCAGAACTTCCTTGGGTACTCGTTGGGATAATGTCACAGCCTCGCCACCCAGGACCCAGATCCCAGGGGGCGCAGGGCTGAGCCTTAGGCGCGAGGATTATTCCTGCAGCCGTTTCTTCTCCATCTGTCGACAAGGTACGGTTACCCCAGTAAAGCAAAATGAAATCAAGAGGCCCTCACCTCAAGTTGATGCTGCAACGTTTTGTAACCTAGATGACGGTGTGTTTTACAAGCTCGGGGAGGATTCCATCACTGCGCACAGGACTGGCGACCGTCGTACGTTGTGACGAGTTGTTAGCCAAATATCCCGGGTAACAATTGCCTGCTCCGGAGAAGCACGGCAAGGCCAGGGACCGGCTCAGCGATGAAGCAAGATAAGGCGGCTGGACCAACACCACTCCGCGCAGCCATCAGATGAGCTCAGCACCGACTTTATTGCTTTCAACATTCGGGTGACATTTATTGTCCTTGTAATACACCTTGCCACTGGTATCCTAATTTCTCCACTGCCGTTTGCATCCAAGGTATGACTGTTGTCCGACGCGCAGGCGGGTTCGCCAAGCGGAAGCTGCTGTCTCGCTTGGACGGGGTATAGAAAGTACGGTTGGCGCGAATGTTTCCGGAGGAAGCAGCGTTCGTGGCAACACGCCTAGACGAATAGCTAGTTGTAGTTGGAGACCATTGATGGATACCGGGGTTGTCGAGCCGACGGATGAATCGGCAAAGCCTTATTGCGTCCAGATTCAGGCGGCCATCGCTGGACGGGTTAATCTGGCCGACTTTCAGAACGCGGTGCCTGTGGTTCGCGAGCTTTCCATAGTCAACGAAACGGAAGACGCATTTCGGGACCTGAAGCTCACCGCGATTTCTGACCCACCGTTCCTCAAGCCCAAGACTTGGCACCTTGACCATCTGGCGGCAGGGCAGACTCTGCGTATCACGGACCTAGATTTGTCTCTCGACGGTCCGCTGCTCGGCCGCCTGACCGAGTCGGAAAAGTCAGTGGTCACACTTACGCTCACTGCGCCAAACCGAGAGTCAGCCGAGGTCGCAGTTTCCGAACATACAGTCGAGCTTCTCCCAAGGAATCAGTGGGGCGGCTTGTCGTCGTTGCCGGACATGATTGCGGCTTTCGTGCAGCCGAACGAGCAGGCAGTCGAACGCGTGCTCAAGCAGGCTGCTGAGGTGCTGCGCAAAGCAGGGAAGTCCGGCGGCATCAATGGCTACCAGGAAGGTGCAAAGCGCGCATGGGAACTCGCTTCTGCTATCTGGAATGCAATTGGTGCGATGGGACTCGACTATGCTGTGCCTCCCGCGAGCTTCGAGCGGGAAGGGCAGAAAGTGCGCGGGCCCAGCCAGATTGCGGAATCAGGGCTCGGCACCTGTCTTGACCTGGCCTTGTTCGTTTGCGCGGCGCTCGAGCAGGCGGGCCTGAATCCACTCCTCGTTTTCCAACAGGGACACGCCTTCCCTGGCCTCTGGCTGAAGCCAGAAGAGTTCTCGACCACCGTCGTCGACGACATCACCGCTCTGCGGAAGCGAGTGAAGCTCAAAGAGATGGTCTTGTTCGAGTCGACCCTTCTTGCACAGAGGCCTCTGCCGACCTTCAGTTTCACTACGGCTAAGGGCGAGGAACACATCTCTGGAGACGAAGAGTCGAAGTTCGAACTGGCGATTGATATTCGACGCGCACGCCTGCAGCGCATCAAGCCGCTTGCGAGCGAACAGGCGGTAGTTCGTAGCACTGCGGGTACCGAGACGACCGAAGACCTGACTCCCCGCTGGGAAGATGCGCCTGAGTTTCTCGAGGAGCTCGATGATGCGCAGTCAGACGGCGGCCAGGAACGGCCGGAGGACCGTCTCACACGTTGGCAGCGACGGCTCCTCGACTTGTCACTCAGGAACAATCTGCTGAGCTTCAAGTCGGGAAAGAAGTCCCTGAAGCTCGACGCGCCTGAGCCAGGACTGCTTGAGGACATTCTGGCGGAGGGACATGCGCTAAAGCTACTGACCCGTCCGGACCTGATGGACGGTTCGGACCCACGCAGCCAGGCTATCCATGAGGCGCGCGAGCGCGAACACATTCGACGCCAGCACGCTCTCGACGCGTTGACGCGCAAGGAAGTGTTTATCGGGTTGCCGCAGGACGAGATGGATTCGCGCCTGACCGAACTGTTCCGGAATTCCCGGACAACCTTGCAGGAGGGGGGCTCGAATACACTGTACCTTGCGCTCGGCTTTCTATCGTGGACGCGCGACGACAAGGAAGACAAAAAATATCGTGCACCCCTTATCCTCGTACCCGTCGCCCTCGAGCGTCGCAGTGCGCGCTCCGGCTTCAGTCTGAAGCTATACGATGAAGAGGCCCGATTCAATCCGACGCTCATTGAAATGCTGCGTCAGGACTTCGAGCTCGAACTCGGTGTGAACGACGTCGAACTGCCCAAGGATGATTCAGGCCTCGATGTTGCAGGAATCTGGAAAACGGTGTCCCATGCCGTCAAGGACATCAAGGGCTGGGAGGTCGTGGAAGAAGTCGTTCTGGCCTCTTTCTCGTTCGCCAAATACTTGATGTGGCGGGACCTCACCGAACGTACCGAGCAGCTCAAACAGAACGCGGTAGTTCGTCACCTCATCGATACTCCGCGCGATTCGTATCAGAGCACGGTAGAGTTCCCTGATGTCAGGCGGCTGGACGTCGAACTGCCTGTGAAGGAGACCTTCTGCCCTCTACCAGCAGATTCGTCGCAGCTTTCCGCCGTGGTCGCAGGCAGCAAGGGCAAGGATTTTGTTCTGATTGGACCACCGGGCACCGGAAAGAGCCAGACGATTGCCAATCTCATCGCGCAGTGCCTCGCCGAGCGCAAGCGCGTGCTGTTCGTTTCCGAGAAGATGGCCGCGCTGGATGTCGTCTATCGGCGCCTCGCGGACGTCGGCCTTGGAAATTTCTGCCTCGAGCTTCACTCCAGCAAGGCGCGAAAGACTGATGTTCTTGAACAGTTGAAAACATCATGGGATGCCTCCGTCACCCTTGCGCCTGAGCAATGGCACGCAGAAGCAGTCCGGCTTGAAGGACTGAGGTCCCAGCTGAATGGATATGTTGAACGACTCCATCATCGGCACTCGAATGGCCTGAGTGTCTATGAGGCCATCGGTCGAGTCGTCGGCGGCCATGACCTGCCAGCGCTCCGGCTGACATGGTCGTCTACCCAGGCCCATGACCTGGAATCCATGCGGGGCCTTCGCGAAACCGCCGAACTGCTCGATGTGAATGCCAAGGCATTCGGTGAGGAGAAGTTGACGTCAACCCCGCTGGCGCATGTGGCTCAGACCGAGTGGTCGCCTCTTTGGGCAGCCGCGCTGGACGACGCTGCCCGCGCGGTACCAGAAGTTGCGGCACGCTTCGAGAAAGCAGCGGCGGACCTGCGTCAGGCTATAGGACTGCCGGACCTGCCGTTGGACCCCCGAGTACGCGATGGTCTGCGGATGCTCGCCGCGGTCCTGCCGTCCGCGTCTGGTTACGACTGGCGTTTCGCGCTACGTCCGGATGCAAAGGCTATTGCGGATGGATTGCGCCAGGCAACACCAATGTTGCAGCGGTACCGGGTACTGCTTGGCACACTGCCGACGCCTTGCTCGAATCAGACACTCGAGGACGTGCGACTCGGTATTAGCCAGTTGCAACGCGATTCGGAATTGCAGGCAGCTCTTTCCGTGCCTTGGAGCGAAACGCTGCGCGCTCGCCTCGCCAAAGGTATCGAACTGCTGCGCACCCGGCTTGACGTTCTCGGCCAGCTTTCGATTCCATACAAGGAAGGCATCCAGACAAGGACAATTGCCGAGTTGCAGTCTGAACTGCGTGAGCTCAAGGACTCGGGCTGGCCGATGAGCATGATGCGCAAGCGGTCCTTGACGAAGAAGCTCAGGGAGCTTGCGGGCGGAAACGGTGGCGAACCGAACATCGACGGGGATATCGAGTGTCTTGCGCGAATTGACGCCCTCAATAACGAAATCAAGGAATATGGTGACCTGTTCTCGCTTACTTCGAGCGTATGGACGGGGCTCAAAACCGACCTTGATGTGGCTCGTGCACTCCTGTCATTCCAGACGGCCCTCGAGCGTGCTCGTGTACGCTCGAACTGGGATGACGTGGGCCTTGACCCAGTTAGCCGAGGGGAATGCGGCGATGCCGCTCAAGATGACCTGCAGCGGATGCGTGAGCTGCGGAAAATCGAGCAGGTGATTGCGAGTCTCGCTCATCTGGAAATCGAGACGGGCCACGTCTGGGCCGGTTACAAAACTGATGTTGTAGTCGCGAAGGCATATGTGCCTTTTCAAGTAGCGCTCTCTGCTGCACGAGCAGAAACCCACTGGGCGGATGACGGATTTACGGTAATCGAGTCTGGACGCGCCGGTCCAACGGCGGCTGCCAACATTCGGAACATGCGCGAATTGGTTTCGTTGCATGCCCGAATTCAGGAGTTCGCAGACCTGTCAGGCAAAACGTCCGGTCTGTGGAGCGGTCTGCAAACCAAGATTGATGGCATCGAGCCAGCCCTCAAGTTTTTCGAGTCTCTCTCGGCCGCACTGGCTAACCTCGCGAATACACCTGAACTGCTTGCGGCGGTCAAAGCCCCCGTCGCCCTTCTGCTTGGCGACAGCAATATTCTGCTTGAGCCGTCAGGCATCGTTGCTGGTATGGGGCGCACATATGCCGAAGCGCTACAGTCGCTTAATGAAGTCGTCGCTCAATTTGCCACGGCCAGCGGGCTGGCATCTTCAGAACACGCGACTCTTCATTCGCTTCTCCCCGGGCAAGTGGCGGAATGCGCTAGGCAGGTGGTGCAGAACGCTAACCGGCTGAAACTCTGGTGCGCCTGGCGGAAAGTCCGTCAGCATGCGCTTTCGCTGGGATTGGCCCCATTGGTTTCAGGTATCGAAGACGGCAATATTCAACGTGGACAGGTGAAGGTAGTCTTTGAGACCAACTACTGCCGCTGGTGGTTGAACGCTGTCGTGGATGGCGACGACGTTCTGCGTACCTTTGTGTCGGCCGAGCACGAGAAACGCATCCAGGATTTCCGCGAGCTTGATGAGCAGTTCATCGCTCTGACCCAGGCTTGGGTCAGAGCGCAACTTTCGTCCGGTCTTCCTTCGCCGGCGAGGGTTGCACTGGGCTCCGAGTGGGGGCTCTTGCGTTACGAGATGCAGAAGAAGACCCGACATCTTCCGCTGCGCGAACTTATGTCGAAGGCTTCTGGTGCAATTCTCAGGCTGACTCCTTGTCTCCTGATGAGCCCGCTGTCGATTGCCCAGTACCTACCGGCTGAGACCTCTGACTTTGATGTCGTGGTGTTCGACGAAGCTTCTCAGATTCCGGTCTGGGATGCGGTTGGTGCGATGGCGCGGGCACGGCAAGTCATCATGGTCGGTGACCCGAAGCAGCTCCCACCGACCAGCTTCTTCGACCGTGCGGAATCCGACGTCGACGACACGGATGTCGAGGCGGAACTCGAGAGCATTCTGGAAGAATGTATCGGAGCGAACCTGCCGACGATGAAACTGTCGTGGCACTACCGCAGCCGGCATGAGAGCCTTATTGCATTCTCGAACTACCGGTACTACAGCGGTGACCTGGTCACATTCCCGAGTCCTGTCACCAACGACAGGGCGGTCAGCTTCAATCTCGTGACCGACGGCCAGTACGAGCGCGGTGGAGCCCGCACCAACAAACCAGAGGCGAAGGCGCTTGTGGCGGACTTGGTCGGGAGACTGAAGTCCCCGGGATTCCTCGACAGTCGGATGACGGTCGGTGTCGTCACGTTCAACGCCGAGCAGCAGCGCCTGATTGAAGACCTCCTTGACGAGGAACGCCGCAAGGACCCGTCTATTGAGCCGCACTTTGCTGAGTCAGCGCTTGAGCCAGTGTTCGTCAAAAACTTGGAAAGCGTTCAAGGTGACGAGCGGGACATCATGTACTTCTCGATTACCTACGGCCCTGGCATTGATGGCACGATGCCGATGAACTTCGGCCCGATGAACCAGCAAGGTGGAGAGCGACGCCTCAATGTAGCTATCACGCGCGCCCGTCAGGAGCTGCGTGTGTTTGGCAGCTTCAAGCCGGAAAAAGTGGACCTGTCCCGGACGCAGGCACTCGGTGTTCGAGACCTCAAGCACTTCCTCGAGTTTGCCGAGCGAGGAGCTCGCGCTTTGGGTGAAGCCGTTGCTGGCAGCATCGGTGACTTCGATAGCCCGTTTGAGAAGGCAGTGTGTGCGGCACTGGCGGAGAGGGGCTGGACGGTTCATCCTCAGGTGGGCGTGTCGGCGTTCCGTATTGACCTTGGCGTGGTGGACCCCGATGCTCCTGGTCGCTATCTGGCAGGCGTTGAATGTGATGGCGCGACCTACCATCGCTCAGCGACGGCTCGTGACCGCGATAAGCTGCGTGAGCAGGTTCTGAGAGGACTTGGTTGGGAAATCGTCCGAATCTGGTCGACGGACTGGTGGGTTGACATGCCGGGCACCCTCGAGAAGGTGGATAGTCAATTGCGAGCTTTGCTTGCCGTCAGACGAGAAGCAGAGGCAGCGGAGATGCAGAGCGCTGCAGCAATCGCAGAAGAGGTACTCGCCGCCGCAAAATCGGGTTCAGGCAGCGGATTCAGCAACGCAAATGCAGTAGAAGATGTTGCGCCGAAGGTGGTATCGAAGGCTGCAGTCTCCGAAGATGAAGCGTCGGTCATGTACGCTCGCGCCGCGTCAACGCCGATATCCATTGAGCGCGAGGAGGCGATATTCGTTGAAGTTGATTTGACGATTTCCGACCACGAGCGTGACCCGGAGCTGTTCTTCGCTCACTCTTACGACGAGCGTCTGCTCGCGATGATTACAGCAGTTGTCAACGTCGAGGGGCCCGTGCGCGACGAGGTTCTGGCAAGACGTATTGCTCGCGCGCATGGATGGTCCCGAACCGGCTCTCGCATTCTGAATCGCGTGGTCGACCTCGCGTCGAAGCACTTCGATGCAGAGACAGAAGATGTTGGCTTGTTTATCTGGCCTAAGACCGTCGGTGATAAGGCATCTTTTGCGTTCAGAAGTCCGATGCCCGGAGCTACACGACCGGTAGATGAAGTTTCAATCGCAGAGCTGAGAACGCTTGCGACGAAACTGCAAGCAGAGGGGCATGACGAGGAGTCAGGGCTCAACGCCATGAGTCGAGAGCTGGGCCTCCTTCGACTGCGCGCAACGAGCAGAGGCCGCCTTGAGCTGGCATGGCGCGAAGCATAGAAGATGGAGGCATACTTTGTCCGAGAAGAATTGGCCATTCCCGAAAGTTTCACCCCCCGACAACCAGTCGGATGGGTTGCCACGTGCCAACGAAATGCGCCTTCTCTGGTTCAGCAATCAAGCGGTGAGATTGGGATTCGAGGAAAAGGTATGGAATACCGCAATGGAAGCGGCGGAAAATCTGATTCGCCGTATCCCAGCATCGCCCAGCGGTACCACTGCGGGCGAAATTTGTGTTACGACGCACGTGAACCGCATGTCGTACGACATGCCCTTGAAAGACGTGATGCCAGAATTAACTCGATACGCGTCAGCTCTCGCTCAAGCCTTGCGTGATGAAATTCTGGCGTACGGCTATTCAGTGTTGCGGTGCTCAGGAACGGCGGAGGCGACGGGAGCGCAAGCGGCAAGAATCCGGATTGAAATCGAAACGGGGCTCATCGGGGTTGGATGACCGCGTGTCCGCTTTATGTTGGCAATCCGACCGTGTTTCCAAATTTCGCACAGTGCTGAGGGTGTGAGGGCGTTTTCATTGCGAGCCGCGGCGCGTGCCGAAGACGCGACATTTCGCCTCGATTCCGGTGATAACGTGCAGTTGATGTCACACGGATTGTGGTGATGGTACACGCGATAGACGCGCTTGTGATTGGCGTGCATGCCTTCGCGCTCAACGAGGGCGTGCAGGCGGCGGTAGCCGAACCGACGACGTTCGTGCGCCAGTTCCACCAGACGCGCTGCTAGTACGTCGTTCTCGTGGTCTGGCTTCGCGTCGTAATGCAACACGCTGCGAGAAAGCCCGACAAGCCGGCAGGCGCGGCGCTCAGAGATATTGACCTTCTTTCGAATCGCCGCAACTGCTTCGCGCTTGGCTTGCGGGCTCAGGGCTTTCCCTTGACGACGACCTTCAACGCTTCCATGTCGAGCATTGCTTCGGCCAGCAGCTTCTTCAGCCGCGCGTTCTCGGCCTCCAGGTCCTTCAGCCGGCGAGCCTTCGACACCTCCATACTTGTGCTTTAAGATCCGGCCTTCTTTTACGTAGCGGCACAGCGAATGCGCGCAGCGCGCATCGCTTTGCCGCACGTCATTTTCAGCTCCTCGATCTGGCGCCCGGACTGCATCTCCCTGTCCAGCGGATTGGCCCGCAGCGCGCGTGCCGTCCCGCGATTGTCATCCTCGACCCAGCTCTCATCATCGGCGCCAGGCCAAGCCGGAGTGAGCGCGTTCGCCGTGAACCGCCCAAGACCTCGTGGCCGTTGGTTGGCGGAGGGTTTACGCGAGTACATATATTTGAAAATTCAACTACACTTCGCCGTAACGATGTTTGAAAAATCAAATAAATGCCGGCTGCGCGAAACCCGGTAGTGCGCCACTTCCCGTGGCGAGCAACGTGTGCTGTGCTGAACGGACCCGCGGAAAGAATACGCGTCACATAGTAAGGCTTGCTAAATTAAAAAACGGAGGCGGGATGTGGAAACACAAGTCGTTATCGTCGGAGCGGGCCCCGTCGGTCTGACGCTTGCCATCGACCTCGGGCGGCGCGGCATCGCGTGTGTCCTCGTCGAGCAAAAGGCCGAACCGCAATTCCTGCCGAAGATGGAGCGCTGCAATGCGCGGACGATGGAAATCTTCCGCCGGCTCGGCCTCGCGGAACGCATCAGGGCCTCGGGCATGCCCGAGGACGTCCCGATGGATATCCAGATCATCCGCTCGATGGTGGAGCCGCCGATTCTGCGGTTGCCCTATCCGTCGGTGGCTGACGCGCGTGCGCAGACGCGCCTGAGCTGCAATGGAGAACTGCCGCTCGAACCGTATCAGCTCATTTCTCAATACACGCTGGAGCCGCTCCTTTTGGAGGAGGCCGAGCGTCTGCCGTCGGTCACCGTGATGCGGAGCACGACGTTTCTGGCGTTCGCCGAAGATTCCGCTGGCGTTCAGGTGACCATCAGCGACGCACAGGGTGCACGAAAAACACTAATGGCAGACTATCTCGTCGGCTGCGACGGCGGCTCGAGTCGCGTACGCAAGCAACTCGGCATCCGCCTGCAGGGCGAGGGCGATATCGCACGGTTGCGCCAGGGCCTCTTCTATTGCGAGGAACTGTACGAACGGCTCCCGATGGGAACCGGGCCGGGCCGCGGCCGGCACTATCTGGTGGCGGGCGCACCGCCTACCTTCATGATCATGCAGGATTCGACCCGGCACTGGACGGTTCACTCCGCAGTCGACAGCGACGAGGCGATGCGCCGGATGTTCGAGCGGATCGTCGGTGTTCCGATTGCTTACGACATGCTCTATTGCGCGGAGTGGCGGCAGAACCTGTTGCTGGCCGAACGCTACGCGAAGGGGCGCGTCTTTCTCGCGGGCGATGCCGTGCATCTCGTGATTCCGACCGGCGGGCTCGGCATGAACACCGGCATCGGCGATGCCACGGATCTTGCGTGGAAATTGGCCGCGACGCTGGACGGGTGGGGCGGGCCGGGGCTGCTGGCGTCCTACGACGACGAGCGGCGCCAGGTTGGCGAGCGGGTCGTCGGCGCATCGCGCTATGCGTCGCTCGGCTACCGGGCATGGTTGGCCGAGGTTCGCGCGGAAATCGGTGACGACACGCCCGAAGGTGCATCTGCGCGTTCCCATCTTGCCGGGGTCGCAAACGTCGAGCAGCGCAAGTCAAACGAGATGATCGGCGCCGAGCTTGGCTACCGCTACGTCGATTCGCCGATCATCGACAATGTGCCGGGCGGGCCGCAGCACGATCTCCGTTCCTATCTGCCCACTACCTGGCCAGGCGCGCGGCTTCCCCATATGTGGCTCGACGACGGAAGCGCCATCCAGGACCGGTTCCGGTCGGACCGCTATACGTTGCTCGACGTGACGGGCGGGCACGATGCGAGCGTGCTCGTTGCCGCGTTCGAACCGTTCGGCGCGCCGCTCGATGTGCTCGCGATCCCGGATTCCGCGCTTCGCAGCGTTTATGAGCGCGATCTCATCCTCGTGCGCCCCGACATGCATGTCGCTTGGCGTGGCGACCGGCTCCCGGAGGCCGTCGATGCGCTCGCCGCAATGGCAACCGGGCATCGCGACATGAACCACGCATCGCGTTCGATCCGAAGCCCCTGAAGGCCCCCAGCGTGTACGTCTGATCGAAGCCTTAACGATTTGTATTCCAAATTATCAAGAGATTTCAACAACGACGGAGACAGCAGAATGAGTTCACGGTCGAATCGGGCCGGAGGCGCCCTCTCATGGCGTCGGCTGGGTGGGTGGGGGATCGCATTGCTCGCGATGGGCGAATGCGGCATGGCGCATGCGCAGAGTGCGGTCACGCTGTACGGGATCATCGATACCGGCGTTGAATATGTGACCAACGTCGGTCCCCGGAAGTCCAGCGTGGTGCACGTGCCGACGCTGACGGCGTCGCTGCCGTCACTGTGGGGGATCCGCGGCAAAGAGGACCTCGGTGGCGGTCTCAGCGCGGTGTTCGTGCTGGAATCGGGTTTCGCTCCGGAACAGGGCACGCTGAATCAAGGGGGGCGTCTGTTCGGCCGGCAGGCCTATGTCGGGCTGTCGGGGCCATGGGGAACCCTGACCCTTGGCCGGCAATACTCGCAAATCTTCTGGGCGGTGCTCACGGGTGACACGTTGGCGCCGAACATCTATGCCGCTGCCGATCTGGATCCCTACCTGACGCAGCCGCGCATCGACAACGCGATCGCCTATACCTTCACGTCGTCGGGGCTGACCGTGGGCGCGATGTATTCGTTCGGGCGCGACGGCGTGGATAGTGCGGCGGCCGGCGGCTGCGCCGGTCAGTCGCCGACCGACTGGCGAGCCTGCAAGTCGATGTCTGCGATGGTGAAGTACGACACGGGGAAATGGGGAGTAGCGGCGGCTGTTGACCGCAACTACGGTGGCGGCGGCGCCGGCTCACCGCTGCCCAGCAGCTCGCAGACCGATACGCGCGCCGTCATCGACGGCTACGTGAAGTTCGGCAGTGCGACTGTCGGTGCGGGATTCCAGCATCGAATCAATCACGGGGTGCAGACACCGACGGTGGTCGGCGCGATCAGCAATTACTGGTGGATCGGCGGCGCCTATCTGCCTCGTCCGAATATCGCGCTCGACGCCCAATTCGGCCATATTTCCGTGAGCAGCAGTGCTTCAGGAGGCTCCGTGATCGCCGCGCGCGCGATGTATTTCTTCTCCAAGCGGACGGCGGTGTACGTCACCGCAGGGCATGTGTTCAATCAGCGCAATGCAGCGTTCACGATCGACGGCGGCGTCGTGCCACCCACGTCGAACCCGTTGGCGGGCGTGGATCAAACCGGCGCGATGGTCGGCATCCGTCACATGTTCTGAGCGGTCTGCGTGATTCACGCCGATTCGCCGCGCAAGCGGCGACGGGCTCGACACGGGTCAAACCAGGTCGTCGAGCCCGTCGGCGTTCTCGTACAGCTTCAGCAGCATCGAGCGCAGCACCTTCACGTCGTTTGCGGTGAATCCGGAAAGGACCACCGCTTCATGACGCTTCGCGACAGGCACGATGCGCAGTGCGAGCTGCTCTCCGGCCTCCGTCAGGACGACCCTGATCGACCGACCGTCCGTCACGCTCTTCTCTCTCCTGACGAGATCCTGGCTTTCGAGGCGGTCGATGATCCTCGACAGCGCCGAAATATCGGACGAAGCATGCAGGGACAGTTCCGACAGCGTCTGCCCCGGAACGTATAGCAGCGACGCGCAGACGCGCCACTCGCTGAGGTTCAGGCCAAACGGTTTCAGTGCCTTCGCGAAGGCGTTTCCCATCCTGCTGCCGGCACGCGCCATCAGGAACGGGATCGCCTTTTCCAGCTCTTCGGGTTTCTTGGGTGTGTTCACGATCGTCGACAGGTCGAGGGTTTACGCGGGTATTGATATTTGAAAAATCAATTATACTCCGCCCTGAAGTATTTGAAAAATCAAGTAAATTCTCGCCCGTACGGCCTTGGGTCGTGCCGGAACATCTTCGTCGCATGTGCAAGCCTGCGCATGCCAATCTGGAGCAGATCGATGAGAAACAAGATTGCGCTTGAAGAGCACTTCGCGATCGACCTGACGATCGAACAGTCGAAAATCTACGCGCCGTCCGCGGTTTGGGACATGCTGAAATCCAGCCTGCTGGACATCGAGCAGCAACGACTCGAGCGGATGGAGCAGGGGGGGACCGGGTATTCGATCCTGTCGCTCAACTCTCCCGGCATCCAGGGCATTCCGGACGTCAAGGAAGCGATTCATGTCGCGCGACGCGCCAACGATGTGCTCGCCGAGCATGTGGCCCGCCACCCGACTCGCCTCGGCGGTTTTGCCGCATTGCCCATGCAGGATCCCGACGCCGCGGCTCGCGAACTGGAGCGTTGCGTCAAGGAACTGGGCTTCCACGGCTTCATGGTGAACGGCTTCTCGCAAGTTGGCGATGTTGAAAACGTCGTCTATTACGACGCGCCGCAGTACGAGGATTTCTGGGCGAGCGCGGCGGCGCTCGGCAAGCCGTTCTACATGCATCCCCGGGATCCGCTGCCGTCGCGCGAACCGATCTATGACGGGTTTCCGTGGCTCACCGCGGCGACCTGGGCGTTCGCGGTCGAGACGAGCATTCACGCGCTGCGCCTGATGACATCGGGCCTGTTCGACCGCAATCCCGGCCTGCAGATGATTCTCGGGCACCTCGGCGAAGGGATCCCGTTCAACGTCTGGCGCGTCGACCACATTCTCCGGAAGGCGCCGCGCGGGCTGCCGTGCCAGCGCAGCGTGGGCGAGTACCTTCGGGAGAACGTCTACGTGACGACCAGCGGAAACTTCAGGACGCAGACACTCCTGTCGACGATGCTGGAAGTCGGCAGCGACCGGATCATGTACTCGGTCGACTATCCGTTCGAAACGCATGACGAGGCAGCGCAATGGTTCGACTCGTGCGCGATCAGCGAAACCGACCGCGCGAAGATCGGCCGGGAAAACGCACGACGGCTGTTCGGCCTCGACTGATGCAGGGAACGGGAGAAATCTGATGTCTGTAACCGAACTGGCGCCAGCATCCGTATGGCGCGACAGGATCTACAGCGGCGGCTGGAAGACGGCAGGGGCCGGTACGCTCCCCGTGACCGAGAAGGCAACCGGAACGGAAATGGGATCGATCGGCTGCGCGTCGGCCGCGGATGTGTCGGCCGCCGCCGCGATCGCGGCAGAGGCGCAACCGGCCTGGGCCGCGAAACCGGGCCCGCAGCGAGGCGACATCCTGCGCGAAGTCGCGCGTCTGCTGCGCGAACACGGCGACGAGATCGCCGTTCAGATCGTCCGGGAGACCGGGTCGATACGACAGAAGGCGCACATGGAGGTGCAACTCGCGATACGCGAGATTCTCGAAGCGGCGGGATTGGGCAGCCAGCCGACCGGCGTCGTCACGGCGACCGACGTGAAGGGGCGGCACAGTCTCGCGCGCAGGATTCCGATGGGCGTGGTCGGCGTCATCACCCCCTGGAATTCCCCGTTCATCCTGGCGGCGCGCGCGATCGCACCGGCGCTGGCGACCGGCAATGCGGTCCTGCTCAAGCCCGATCCGCAGACCCCGGTCTGCGGGGGCGTCATGTACGCGCGGCTGTTCGAGGCCGCGGGGCTTCCTGAGGGGCTGCTCCACGTGCTTCCGGGCGGCGCGCCGGTGGGGGATGCAATGGTCAGGGATCCGCTAGTCGACATGATCAGCTTCACGGGGTCGACGCGGGTCGGGCAAGAGATCGGAGCGGTTGCCGGCGGCATGCTCAAGCGGGCGTGCCTCGAGCTCGGCGGCAAGAACCCCTATATCGTGCTCGACGACGTCGACGTCGAAGCTGCCGCGAGTGCGGGGGCCTGGGGATCGTTCCTGCATCAAGGGCAAGTGTGCATGTCGGCGGGCCGGCATCTCGTCCATGAAAGCATTGCCGACAGATACGTCGAGAGCCTCGTGCGGCGCGCCAGGGCATTGATGGTCGGCGATCCGTACAGGAGCGAGGTTCACCTCGGCCCCATCATCAACGAACGGCAGGCGCAAAATGTCGATCGCATCGTCGCCGACTCCGCCCGCAGCGGTGCAAGGGTCCTGACTGGCGGTTCCCGGAACGGATTGTTCTATGAGCCGACCGTCATCGTCGATGTCGCGCCGGGCATGCCGGCGTTCGACGAAGAGATTTTCGGCCCGGTCGCGGCAGTCACCGTGTTCGGCAGCGACGACGAGGCCGTTTCGCTGGCCAACCGGAACCGGTACGGCCTGGTCGCGGCAGTGGCGTCATCCGATCCGCGCCGTGCCCGGCGGATGGCCGACCGACTGCATGCGGGCATCGTCCATATCAATGACCAGACGGTCATGCATGAGGTTTTCGGACCCATGGGGGGGCTAGGTCAGTCCGGCAACGGGCACAACTACAGCACGCTGACCAATGCGGACCAGTTCACGGAGTGGCAGTGGGTGACGAGCCGGGACGACATTCCGTCCTATCCGTTCTAGGCAGATCGAGCGAGGTGCAACGTTGATTCCCGATACCGCAAACCAGGTGGAAGAAGCCTGTTCTCCCGTCCTCGACATCGGCACGCTGATCGATCACCAGCCGCTGAGTCCCTTCCAGAAATGGATCATGGTGCTGATCGGCTGTTCGGTGGTCATGGACGGCTTTGACGTACAGACGATGGGGTTCGTCGCTCCCGCGATCGTGCAGGCGTGGCACGTCAGTCCTGCGAACCTCGGCCCCGTTTTCGGCGCGGGGCTGCTCGGGATGCTCGCGGGCTCGATCGTACTGGGCGCGGCGGCCGACAGGGTCGGGCGTCGGCCGGTGCTGATCGGGGCGACGGTCTTCTACGGGCTATGCATGCTCGCGACTGCCGCCATCCAGACCATTCCGCAGTTTCTCGCGATTCGATTCCTGACCGGCTTCGGTATCGGCGGCGTGATGGGCAACGCCATCGCGCTGGTCAGCGAATACAGTCCGCAGAAACATCGCGCGTCGCTGATGACCTGGGTGTCCTGCGGGTTCACGGGCGGCGCCATTGCCGGTGGGCTTCTGAGCGCAGCCCTGGTTCCGACGGCGGGCTGGAAGTCGGTATTCCTGATCGGCGGCATCCTGCCGCTGGCGGTCGCCGTGGCAATGACGCGATACCTGCCGGAATCCTTGCAACTGCTCGTGCTCAAACGGCGCGATCCCGAGGAAATCGCGCGGTGGCTGCGCCGGATCAGGCCGAAAGCGGAAGTCGGGCCGCAGACGCGCTACGTCGTGCATGGACAGATGAATGCAAAGGCGTCCGTCGCGGAACTCTTTCGCAACGGGCGCGGTGCGATGACGCTATTGCTGTGGGGCATCAACTTCGCGAACCTGCTCGATCTCTTCTTTCTGTCGAACTGGCTGCCGATGCTGTCCCTGCGGCTCGGCACCGGCACCGCGACCGCCGTGCTCATCGGGACTTCGCTGCAGATCGGCGGCACGGCCGGCGCGTTGCTGATGGGGCCGCTGATGGATCGCTTCGGCTTCTATCGTGTGCTGGCGTTCAGTTTCCTGGTTGCGACGTTGGCGGTCGCAGCGGTCGGCGCCCCCGATCTGGCGCTCGGCTTGCGCTATGCGGTCGTGCTGATCAGTGGCGTCTGCATTGTGGGCGGTCAACCGGCGATCAACGCGCTGGCCGCCACGCTGTATCCGACCTCGCTCAGGGCGACAGGCGTCGGCTGGAGCCTGGGCGTCGGGCGGGCGGGTTCGATCATCGGCCCGGTGCTCGCGGGACAGCTCATTGCGTTGCACTGGTCGAACACGGCGCTGTTCATTGCGGCGGCAGTGCCCGCGCTGGCGTCGTGCCTGATGCTGATCGTTCTCTCGCGCGTCGTCGGCAGGCGTCGTGACGACGGGTCGGTGCCGATTCCGGGCTGATGATGCGAAGGATATCGAAGCAACAGGACAGGGTGCTTCAAGTGGCAACCGGCGGGTAGCCGGTGCAGTGAACCCGGGCGAACGGGCAGCCGGGCCGATGGGCCCGGCGCGTGGCCGGCCATACGGGTGTCCGATGTGATGGGAGGCGACATGAGCATTTCAATCGCAGTGAACGGAAAGCGTCACGTGCTGAACGTGCCGGCGGAAACGCCGCTGCTCTACGTGCTGCGCAACGATCTTCAATTGAATGGCCCGAAGTTCGGCTGCGGCGAGGCACAGTGCGGCGCATGCACCGTGACGATCGGCGCCGACGCGGCGCGCTCGTGCGTATTGCCGGTCGGCGCGGTCGGGGCGGCGAAGGTGACCACCGTCGAGGGCCTGGGCGACGGCGAACGGCTCCACCCGTTGCAACAGGCATTCATCGCGGAGCAAGCCGCGCAGTGCGGCTACTGTTCGAGTGGAATCCTGATGACCGCGAAGGCGCTGCTCGACCGGGATCCGGACCCGGACCCGGCAACCATACGGCGCGAGCTGGCCGGGCACAAATGCCGTTGCGGTGCGCACAACAGGATCATCCGCGCAATCCGGCGCGCAGCGGAGGCGTTGCACAAATGAGCACCGTCAAGATTTCGCGGCGCGCGTTCGGCAGGCTGGCGGGGGCGGTCGTCGCGACGTTCACGCTCGCGCCGTTCCAGGCGTTTGCGCAGGCCGGTGCGAACCTGCCGGCCGATCTTCGCGCGAACCCCAAGCTCGATGGCTGGATCCGGGTGGACGTCGACGGCACGGTCACGGTTTTCACGGGCAAGGCGGAGCTGGGGCAGGGCATTCTCACCGCGCTCGCGCAAATCGCTGCCGACGAACTCGACGTGAATTTCGATCGCGTCCGGATGATGTCAGCGGATACGGCCCACAGTCCGAACGAAGGCTATACGTTCGGCAGCCAGTCGATCGAGCAGGGCGGAGCGGCATTGCGTACCGCTGCAGCGCAAGCGCGCGCGGTACTGCTCGCCGCGGCGAGCCGGCGGTTCGGCGTCGCACAGTCCGGCCTTCGGGTCGAGAACGGCGTGATCCTGCTGGCCGACGGCCGCCGCATCGCCTATGCGGACATCGTCAGGGATGAGCGAGGGCTGCTCGCACGCGACGTGAGTGCCGCTGCGACACCGAAGCGCCCGTCGGAGTACAGGCTGGTCGGCAAGTCGATGCCGCGCATCGACCTGCCGGCCAAGTTCACGGGCGGCGCGGCGTTCGTTCAGGACATGCGCCTGCCCGGCATGCTGTACGGTCGCATCGCACGGCCACCGAGAAACGGCGCGATGCTGGTGTCGGTGAACGAAGCGGCCGTGCGACGGCTTCCCGGTGTCGTCGCCGTGGTTCGCAACGGCAGCTTCCTGGGCGTCATCGCCGAGCGCGAAGAGCAGGCGATCGGCGCGCGGCGCGCGCTGATGGCGGCCGCGCAGTGGAGCGCGGATCACGTCGCGCTGCCGGATGCCGATCATCTCGTGGATGCGCTGCCGCAGTGGCGAAGTGAAGACAGCGTGGTGAGTGTCGCGGGACAGGATGCGCAGCCACCGGAGATCGCGAAGCGGCTGAGCGCGACTTACTCCCGGCCGTATCTGTCGCACGCATCGATCGGCCCCTCCTGCTCCGTCGCGCTGCTCAAGGACGGGCACATGACGGTCTGGTCGCACACGCAGGGGGCATTCCCGCTGCGCGGCAATCTCGCGACGGTTCTGGAGATGCCTGCAGATGCGGTCGACGTGGTGCATGTTCCCGGGTCGGGCTGCTACGGCCACAACGGCGCCGACGATGCCGCGCTCGATGCGGCGTTGCTTGCGCGCGAAGTGCCGGGGCGGCCGGTCAAGCTTCAATGGATGCGCGACGACGAATTCGCGTGGGCGCCGATCGGCCCGGCAATGGTGATGCGCGTGGAGGCGGCGCTGTCCGCCGACGGCCGGATCGCCGACTGGAACCATCACGTGTGGAGCAATTCGCATGCGATGCGGCCGGGGGAGCCCGGCGGCGTCAACCTGCTGGCCGCGTGGCATCTCGCCAGGCCTTTCCGGCCGGCGCCGCCGTTGCGGATTCCGCAGCCGTATGGAAATGGCGACCGCAATGCGGTGCCGGTCTACGACCTGCCGCGCCGGAAAATCACCAACCACCTGTTGCTGGATGCGCCTGTCCGCGCGAGTTCGCTGCGAACGCTGGGCGCTTTCGGCAACGTGTTTGCGATCGAGTCGTTCATGGACGAACTCGCGCATGCGGCGAACGCCGACCCGGTGGCGTTCCGCCTGGCCCATCTGAGCGATCCGCGCGCGAGAGCGGTCGTGCAGCAGGCGGCGAGCCGTGCGAACTGGCGCGCGGGAGGCGGGCGCGACGGACAGAACGGGCGCGGCTTTGCGTACTCACGCTACAAGAACATCGGCGCTTACACGGCGATCGTCGTGGATGTGCATGTCGACCGCGCGACCGGGATGATCCGGGTTGCCAACGTGACCGCCGCGGTCGACGTCGGCCACGTCATCAATCCCGATGGGGTGAAAAACCAGATCGAGGGTGGCATCGTCCAGGCGTTGAGCTGGGCGCTCAAGGAGCGCGTGAGGTTCGATCGCACCGACATCACCACGCGCGGATGGCAGGACTACCCCATCCTGAGCGTCGACGAGGTGCCCCCGATCGACGTCCTGCTGCTGGACCAGCCCGACGCGCCTTCGCTCGGCGCGGGTGAATGTTCGCTGGGCCCGGCTGCGGCCGCGCTGGCGAACGCCGTGGCAGACGCATGTGGCGCCCGCGTGCGCGATTTGCCCTTGGTACCGGACAGGATCCTCGCGCATCTGGATCGACGCGGGGCGTCGCAAACCGGATAAGCGATCCGGATCAGGCGTCGCTGCCCGTTCTGGCCGCCGCGCGCGGCTGCTTCGCGACAGTGCTGCGGCGGGGCTTCGCCAGGCCCTGCTGCTCAGGTGCTTGCCGATCGAAAACGAGCGTCTCGACCATCTGCCAATAGGTGTCGACGATCTTGGGATCGGACGACGAAATGTTGGCCGTCGCCGCCATCTCCGGCCCGAATCCGGAAAGGGTGGACGTCAGGCTGATCAGCAGATAGTGGAAGATGATGGGCTCGACTTTCGGCAACGCGCCTTCGTCCTGTGCCTCCCTGATTTGCGGCAGCACCCAGTTGATCAGGGGTTTCAGCACCGTATCGGCGAGCCACTGCAGCCGCGGACTGTATCCAAGAAATTCCTGGAGCATGAAACGATGGAATTCCGGATAGTCGACCGTGAACTGGAAGAGCGCCCGGTACACCAGCCTCACCTTCTCCGACGCCTGTGCGGGCGGTGTATCCGTCAGATATTTTTCCCACTCGTGCTGGATACGTTCGAACACGGACTCTGCCACCGCGTGCCAGAGGATGTCCTTCGAGCGGAAATGGTAGGTGATGAGCGCGTGCGGCAAGCCGATGCGTTCTGCGATGCTGCGAATGCTGGCGGCTTCGAAGCCCTTCGCGGCGAATTCAGCGAGCGCCCCGCCGAGGATGGCAGTCCGGGTATCCTGCGCGCGCTGCTGTTCGGCGCGCGTGAATTCATCCGGTCGGCCCTTTCTTGCCGGCTTCTTCGCGGACACGTTGCGTTGTGTCATATGACCTCTCGAATGGGAGTTGCTTTGCCGGAACGATCTGCGCCACTGGCGTAAGCAGCGTAAAACTGTACGAAAGTATAATACAAGGCGCTGCCCCCGGCCGTCGAATCGCGCAAACCGCGCTTGCGCCTGTCCTTTTCACGTTGCATCTGCGATCGCAGGCATCCGTCGCCTTTTAAATTGCACGAACGTAAAATATAATCGGCTGCGGATCGGCGCGCAAGACGGTTCCTGATCATTCGCCCGAGCCGTGAGCGCTTCCGCGCCATACCGGAGCCGCGCCATGCGCGCCGGCACATCGTGAATCGAGCCGGGCCCGTCACGCGGTCCGGCTCATGATTGGCATACCGAAATGAACGGGAAAATCACGCTTGCATCGAATGACGAAATTGCCCTGATCACGATGCATGGTGACGAGCGGGCAAACGCGATCGACCTGGCGTTTTGCGACGAGATGCTGCGCATCCTCGGCGACATCGAGCGAGCAGGGAAGTATCGCGCAGTGATCCTCCAGGCAACGGGCCGGATCTTCTCGGCGGGTGGAGACCTCGTTCAGATCCACGACAGCCTGCGCCGATCGGACGGCGTTCTCGAGTCGCTCATCGGTGCGCTGCACGCCGTGGTGCTGTCGATCAGGCGATTGCCGATGCCGGTGATTGCAAGCGTGCAGGGGGCTGCGGCGGGAGCGGGTTTCTCGTTGGCATTGGCGTGCGACCTGGTGGTGGCATCGCGTGCTGCCCGCTTCGTCGTCGGCTACGCGAAACTCGGGACGTCGAGCGACGGCGGCCTGTCGTTTCATCTGGCGCGCCGGCTGGGAACGGCGAATGCGCTGCATGCCCTGCTGGTGAAGGATTCGCTGAGCGCCGAAGAGGCGAATGCATTGGGGCTCGTTCAGCACTTGACCGACGCGTCCCTGCTGGAAGGCGATTCACTGGCCATTGCGCGCGGCATAGCCGGGATTCCGGAGTCGGCCGTCGCAGAACTCAAGTCTCTCGTCGGCAGTGCGTCGTCGGAGGCCGAACTCGAGCGACATCTCGAACGCGAGAAGCAGGCATTCTTGCGATGTGCTTCCACCGTTGATTTCCGCCAGCGAGTTGCTGCTTTTGTCGGACGGTCGAGCGCGTCGGGCAACCCGTCCGCCTGATATCCCCGGGCCCCGGCAATCACCCGCCCGGGGCCGCAAGAACGCGGCCCGCCCATCAAGCAAGCACACCTGCGCTTCTCCTTCCCTCACGCGCGCCCTGCTGCGGCGCGACATCGCCGTGCATCGACGCGCGTCCGTTCGCCGGCCAAAACATCAGACAAGCAGGGCGTTGCTAAGGGATAGTCCCAGCCATGCAATCCTGTACGGTCGGAAAATTTAGACCTACACTAAAGCTGTACGATCGGGCAGTTTAGAGATCTTCATTGGAATTCCACGTTGTTTGCAAGGCCGAATGAGCACAAATACGGAGGGGACTGGAGATGAAGCATTTGCCCTGTGCCGCCATGCTGATATGTGGCTCGCTTTCGACAGCGTATGCGCAAAGTAGCGTGACGCTTTATGGCATCGTCGACGAGGGGGTGACCTATACCACCAACCAGAATGGCCACTCGAACTGGCAACTGCAGAGCGGCGGGGCGTCGATATCCCGATGGGGGCTTCGCGGCGCCGAGGATCTCGGCGGCGGCATGAAAGCGATTTTCGTTCTGGAGAACGGCTTCGATCCGTCGACCGGGAACGTCGGCAACAACGGCCGGCTTTTCGGCCGTTCAGCCTATGTCGGCATCTCGAGCCGACTCGGCACGTTGACGCTCGGGCGCCAGTACGAGGAGATTGCCGATCTTCTCTCGAAGATCAATGCCGGACTGAACTGGTCGGTGTACTTCGCGCATGCGGGCGACATCGACAACACGGCCGGAACGAACCGCATCAACAACGCAGTGAAGTATGTCAGCCCGACGGTGGCCGGATTCGCGCTCGGCGCTCTTTACAGTTTCGGCGGCCAGCCCGGCCAGTTCTCGTCGAACAGCGTGACGTCGGTCGGCATCACCTACACGGGCGTCGCGATACCGCTGTATTTGGCGGCCGCCTATACGATCATCAAGAACCCTTATACGGCGGTGTTCGACAGCATCGCGCCGCGAACCGTTACGTTCGCTGCCTACGTGCCGAAGGCGGAAAGCCAGAAGATCGCCGGCGTCGGCGGGCAGTACCGGATCGGCAATGCGACCGTCGGCCTTGAATATACGACGACGCGATTCACGAAGGCGTTCCTGGGAAAGGACGTCCGCTTCGACAACTATGAGGCGAACGTCAGCTACCTGATCAATCCGGCCTTGCTCGCCGGCATGGCGTACGTCTACACACATGGCAAGGTCGATGCCGGCGATGCGACGCCCATCTACCGGGCCGTCGATCTCTTTGTGGACTACTTGTTTTCGAAGCGAACCGATGTCTATTTTGCCGCCGAATGGATGAGGGCGGGCGGCTCGGCAACCCAGGCGCAAATCACCTACGTCACCACGCCGTCGAGCGGCAGAAACCAGAGCATCTTGCGTGTCGGATTGCGTCACCGATTCTGACGATGCCGGGCAATCGCAATTCAAGGAAACGAAATGGAACAGACCGAAGGCCGTCGTATCGACATACGCGAGTTTCTCGACCGGATGCCGATGGGAAAAATGCAGTGGACCGTGTTCTTCGTATGCTTTGCCGCCACGGCGATCGAGGGATTCGACACGATCGTGATCGGGTTCATCGCGCCTGCCATCAGTCACGAGTGGCGCTTGCCGGGGGCAGCCCTCGCACCGCTGGTCGCGTTCGGGCTTTCGGGGCTGCTGGTCGGCTCGATCGTCGGCGGCACGATGGCCGATCGTGTCGGCCGCAGAGCGGTCAGCATCGCGGCGATTGCGTGGTTCGGCGTAGCCGGTCTCGCATCCAGCGGATCTGGGTCGATCCTGCAGCTCATCATCTGGCGCTTCGTGACCGGCCTGGGTATCGGCGCGGCAATGCCGGCGACGTCGTCCCTCGTCGCCGAGTACAGCCCAGGCCGGTCGCGCTCGGCGATGCTCGCCTCGATGTTTTGCGGATTCCTGTTTGGCGCCTCGATCGCCGGCTTCGTGACTTCCGTTGCGATCGGTGCACTGGGCTGGCGCGGCATGCTGATGTTGAGCGGCACGATGCCGCTCTGCGTGCTGGCCTTGCTGATCTGGCTGGTGCCGGAGTCGCCGCTCTACATGGTGGCGAGGAGGCGGCCTGATGCCGCGGTGCGGCGGCTGCTCGCCAGGATGTTCCCGGCGGCCGACAGTTCCGCGCTGACCTTTGTCATCGACACGCCGAAGGCATCGCGACGCGGAACCCTGGCGCTGCTGGAAAGCGAGTATCGGTCCGGAACCGTGCTGACCTGGGTCACGGAATTCTCGGGCTATCTCGTGTTCTTTCTCGTCGGGAGCTGGTTGCCGACGCATCTGAAGCAGGTTGGCCTGTCGATGCACGATGCATCGCAGGTGTCGTCGATGTTCCAGTTCGGGGCGCTTGGCGGCGCGGTGCTGTTCGCCATTCTCGTGCGTCGCTGCAACGTTGCGTCGGTCATTTCCTGGGCATTCGGCGCGGGCTCGCTGCTTGTCGTCGCGCTCGGCCTCTCCGAGACAACCCCTTGGCACACGGGCGTGGTCTTCGTGTCCGGCCTGGCGGTCGGAGGCCCGCTGATCTGCATCAACACGATTCCGGGCATCTTCTATCCGACCGCGCTTCGTGCGTCCGGAGGCGGATGGAACGTCGCGATCGGCAGATTGGGCTCGATCGTCGGCTCGTCGCTGATCGGCCTGATCGTCGTATCGGGATTCCCTTATGCGTATACCTGCGCGTTGCTGGCGATTCCGCTGGTGATCGCTTGCCTGTGCATGGCCGCGATGGCACGGATTCTCTCCGCACGGCAATCGCGGCGCGACGACTCGGGCGAATTCGGTGCGGTATCGGCGGGCACCCAGCCGTTGTCGAATGGCGGCACGACGCAGTGAGCGTCGTGCGGTGCAAAGGCCTGATTCAGGCGAATTCGATTCGGTATCAATGCCCTCGCCGCAGCGGCGAGAGCGCAATTTAGGAGACGAGCGTTATGGCAAAGCGAAAGATCGATACACACCAGCATTTCCTGCCGAAACTCTACGTGGACGCGGTCGGACTGGACTTGTTGAAGGCCGCCATGCCCAGTGGCGTTGCGCCCGAGTGGTCCGCAGAGGCGGCCATTGCGATGATGGACGAGAACGGCATCGACGAAGGCATCATTTCCATTTCGTCCGGTCCGCCCCTGCCGGACGCAGCCACGCTGCTGAGAAAGTGCAACGATCATGCCGCGGAACTCAGGGCCCGGTACACGGGGCGGTTCGGCTCGTTCGCGAGCCTGCCGCTGCCGGACATCGATGCGTCGCTGAATGAAGTCGGCTATTGCCTCGACCATCTGAAAGTCGATGGCTTCATCGTCTTCACGAACTACGACGGACGATATCTGGGCGACCCGCACTTTTCACCGTTGTGGGAGGAGCTGGACAGGCGCGGCGCGGTGGTGTTCGTTCATCCCAATCAGCCGCCTCACGACGTGCCATCGGTCGCGCCGGCGTCCGTGCTCGAGTATCCGTTCGAGACGACGCGCACGGCCGCGAGCCTCGTGATATCGGGCGCGGTGCGCCGTTTCCGGAACATCCGGTTCATCCTCTCGCATGCGGGCGGCACGCTCCCGTTCCTCGCGCCGCGGCTCGCGCTTTCCATTTCCATGATGCCCGGTGTGGCTGAGCGTGTCGGCGACACGTTCGACGCGATCAGGTCGTTCTACTTCGACACCGCGCTTTCCGCGGGGTACGCGTCCCTCAGCGCGCTCGCGCAAGTCGCGGCACCCGATCGCGTGCTTTTCGGCACCGACTTCCCGTTCGCACCGACGAGCGCGATCCGGCAATTCGGGGCCGTGCTCGACGACCTCCGGGTTCCGGGGATCGAGATGGACAAGGTGTATGGGGAAAACGCTGCGCGCTTGCTTGGCCGCTAGCTGATCGCGCAATCAGGCGGGCAGCATGACGAAGGCTTTCATCGCTCGCCGAAATGATCAGGCTTGCATACTGTACGAGTGTGCAGTATAGTGAATTCGACAGCTGCTTGATCGTGCGACCCTGGCGGCGCACGAACAGGAAACGTGTTTCGGCAGGCAAGTACCGTTTCCCGGTTGAAACATGACGGTCTGCTGAAACCTGACGTACCAGTGAATATGTGGAGGGGACATGATTGAGGAACGCGACGTAATCGTCACGATGCGCGATGGCACACGTCTTGCCGTCGACGTTTATCGGCCGGATGGCGACGGAAAGTATCCGGTGCTGTATGCATCGGCACTGCATAACAAGGATCTCCAGGGGCCTGATATCGCCGACGTGCTGCCTCCGCAGCCGGCGCACGCGCCGCTCTGGTTCGGCCCGGTCGAGGCGGGCGACAGCCGGAGGTTTGTCGCCAATGGCTATGTGCACGTCATCGCGCAGCCGAGAGGGTCGGCGAAATCGGAAGGACATTACGGCTCGGAAAATACGGACCACTACGACATGATCGAGTGGATCACCCGGCAGCCGTGGTCGGACGGCAACGTCGGCATGGTTGGCATTTCAGGCTTTGCGGGAGAGCAATGGCGCGCCGCTGCGCAAGGGCACCCCGCGCTGAAGGCGATCTTTCCGTACGACGCGTGCAGCGCTTACGGCGGCATGTTCGGCTTCCGCGATTTCAATCCGGGCGGCGTGCTGCACACGTTTCCGTACCTGCTCGACGTGTTCAGCACCGTGCATGAGCCGCGCGGCGTGCCGGGTCCGCTGTCGGACGAGCAGGAAGCGCTCTGGCAGGCCGCGATGCGCAACCCCGACTACAAGATGTACATCAATTTGTACAACATCCTGACGCAGAAGGGGCAGCGAACGTTTGTGATGTACCACATGATGACGAATCCGTGGGAAGCCGACGGTACCGTCGAGCGGGCTGAGGAAACCTTTCGATCGATCAGGATTCCGTTCTACACAGGTTCGGGTGCGTACGCTTATACGTACAAGCTGCACTGGCTTGGCGCGCAGCATTACTTCAAGAACGTCAAGCAACCGCGCAAGCTGATCTTCACGGGGCCGGCGCATCTGGAGCGGCCGTTCCATCAATACCATGACGAGGTGATCCGCTGGTACGACCATTGGTTGAAGGGGATCGATACCGGCATCATGGACGAGCCGCCGGTCAGATACTGGGTCATGGGCGCCAACGAATGGCGGACGGGCACCGACTGGCCGTTGCCGGAGACGCAATGGGCCAAGTACTACCTCGGTGGATGGGAGCGCTTGACGACCGACGCGCCGCGGCCGTCGGCCGAGGTCGGCAACGCATTGCGCGAGCCTGACGTGTTCACGCAAATGCCGCTCAAGAAGACATCCAGGGTGGAGCGGCTGCGATACATGACCGACCCGCTCCCGCATGACGTGCTGGTCGCCGGTCCGATTTCACTGACGCTCTATGCCGAGATCGACCGGGCGGACACGAACTGGATCGTCGTGCTCAAGGACGTCGGGCCGGACGTCTCCGTCGTGACCGCAAGAGTCGGCGAACGGGAAGTCCCCGCGACGTTGCCGGAACGCGAGCTGACTCGTGGCTGGCTGAAGGCGTCGTATCGGGCAACGGATCCCGACCGGTCGACGCCCGGAGAGCCGTTCCATAAACTGACCCGGAACGCGATCGAGCCGGTCACGCCGGGCGAGATCGTCAAGTACGAGATCCAGATTCTCGCAACCGCCAATCAATTCAAGGCCGGGCATCGAATCTGCATCGAAATCAGCAGTCTCGACGTGCCGACGGGAACGGGCGCGATGACCGACGTCGAATACATCCCGTATCACGTTTGCAGCAGCGAGACGGTCACTCACAAGGTTTACCGGGACGCAGACAGGCCATCGCATCTTCTGCTCCCTTTGATTCCGCTTGACGATAAGCATTCCTGACATAAATGGAAGCAGGAGTACGTCTGGACACGTGGTGAATTTGATTGATTCGAGGTTATCTGATGAAAAGCATCCGTTTTGAGCGCAATGACAAAGTCGGGAGCATCGTGCTCGCGAATCCGCCCTACAACCGGCTTGATGCACGCTTTGCCCAGTGCCTGCAAGATGCCGTTCGCGAAGCCAGCGAAAGCGATATCCGCGTGCTGGTCGTCCGCGCCGAGGGGCCGAATTTCAGTCTCGGCGGCGAAGTTCGCGAATGGCCGGGCAAGGACATTAACTGGTTCCGCACATTTGTCGCGCAGGTCAACAGCGCCTATCGGGCGATCGAGGCGCTGCGCGTCCCGACCGTGGCGGTGGTGCAGGGCCTGGCTTTCGGCGGCGGTTTCGAACTTGCATTGGCTTGCGATTTCGTGGTGGCGGCAACCGACTCGGTGTTTCGTTGCGTCGAAGTGACGACCGCGATGCTGCCGATTGCGGGTGCCCTGCAGCGATTGGCGGAGCGCGTGGGGCGGAGTCGCGCTTCCCGGTTTGCGATGTTGGGCGAACCCATTCCGGGCAGCCTGGCGGGCGAGCTCGGCATCGCGACGCACGTCGCCGAGCCGGATTCGCTCGAGCGCGTCGCCGGCGAACTCATCGCGCGACTCGCGGATGGCCCGACGCTGTCGTATGCCGCGACGCGCACGCTGCTGAAGGCTTGGTCGAGCGGCGGCATGACCGGTGCGGACGCCGTCATGCTGGATGTGACGATGGATTTGTACGACACCGAGGACGCAACGAGGGGCTTCGCCAATACGGCGGAGGCATTCGATGCCGATCAGGAGCCCGGCGACCTGGTTTTCCACGGGAAGTGACGGCGAGTCAGTCGGGGCACGCGCTCCACTAGAGCACACGCGTTGGAGAATGACCAAATGCACCACGTATCAACCCGCACAGGGTCCGTTTCCCCCGTCAACGGCATCGCGCACGTGCAGGGCGCAACAGGGATTCCGCTGAGCGAAGCGACGATCGGCCGGTTCCTGAGAGATACCGCCCGACGCTTTCCCGATCGGCCGGCGGTCGTTTTCCGGGAGCAAGGCGTACGGTGGACATGGGCGGAATTCGACGAGCAGGTCGATCGGCTCGCGGCGGGCCTGCTTTCCCTCGGGATCGAGAAGGGGGACCGCGTCGGGATCTGGTCTCCCAATCGCGTCGAATGGCTGCTGGTCCAGTTCGCGACGGCGAGAATCGGCGCAATACTGGTCAACATCAATCCGGCGTATCGCATCGCGGAACTCGAGTATGCGTTGCGGAAGGTCGGCTGCAAGGCGCTCGTGACGGCCGAGCAATTCAAGACGTCGGACTACCTTTCGATGTTGCTCGAGATCGCGCCGGAGCTTCATTCCGGAATTGCCGGGAACCTGGATTGCGCACGCGTGCCGGACCTCCGCGTCGTGATATCCGTGAACGATCCGGGCATATCGGGCGTGACGCCGTTTCCGTCGGTGATGCAGCGCGGAGCGGAAGTGCTGCGGGAAATGGGGGAGACGTCGGTCGATGCGATCGAGGAATCGCTGTCCGCCCAGGACGCAATCAACATCCAGTTCACCAGCGGCACGACGGGCAGTCCGAAAGGTGCGACGCTGACACACCGCAACATCGTCAACAACGCGCGTTTCGTCGCGATGGCGATGAAGCTGTCCGAAGCCGATTCGCTCTGCATCCCGGTTCCGCTCTACCATTGTTTCGGCATGGTGCTCGGGGTCCTGGCGTGCGTGTCGGTGGGCGCGCAGATGGTGTTCCCCGGTGAGGGATTCGACGCCGGTGCGACCCTCGCGGCCGTCTCGGAGGAGCGTTGCACGGCGCTTCACGGCGTGCCGACGATGTTCATCGCGGAACTGCAACACCCGGACTTTGCATCATTCGACCTGGGCAGCCTCAGAACCGGCATCATGGCCGGATCGCCGTGCCCGGTTGAAACGATGAACCAGGTCGTCGACAGGATGCACATGCGCGAAGTCACCATTGCATACGGGATGACGGAAACCAGCCCGGTGTCGTTCCAGAGCGCCACGACGGATCCGCTGGACAAGCGGACGACGACGGTCGGGACGATCCAGCCGCACCTCGAAGTCAGGATCGTCGACACCTCGGGGAATACCGTCGCCGTCGGCGAGACCGGGGAGCTCTGCACGAAAGGCTATTCGGTGATGCTGGGGTACTGGGGAGAGGCGGAAAAGACCCGGGAAAGCATCGTCGACGGCTGGATGCATACCGGCGATCTCGCGACGATCGACGCGGACGGCTACTGCAATATCGTCGGCCGGCTCAAGGACATGGTGATCCGTGGCGGCGAAAACATCTATCCTCGCGAAATCGAGGAGTATTTGTTCAGGCATCCGAAGTTGCAGAATGTTCAGGTATTTGGCGTGCCAGACCAGAAAAACGGCGAAGAGCTGTGCGCGTGGATCGTGCTGAAGCAGGGCGAGTACGCGACCGAGGACGAGATCCGGGAATTTTGCCGGGGGCAGATCGCGCATTACAAGGTGCCGAAGTACATCCGGTTCGTCGACGAACTGCCGATGACGGTAACCGGAAAGATCCAGAAGTTTGCGATGCGCCAGGAGATGGTTCGCTTGCTGGGGCTGAACGAGCAGAAGACCGCGTGAAAGCGCGATAGTCGCGGAACGAGGTCGTATCGAAGCCGTGTTCCGACATGTTAGGAATCCGTACAGGCATGAATGTCGAGCGTGCGGGATGACTGGGAGACAGGAGGTGTGGAATGAGTGAAATTACAACGGATGTCCTCATCGTGGGGACGGGGCCCGCCGGGTCTGCTTGCGCCGCGCTGCTTTCGACGTACGGCATCGACAACATGGTCGTCAACTACTATCGCTGGCTGGCCAACACGCCCCGTGCGCACATCACGAACTTGCGCACGATGGAGGTGCTTCGCGATCTTGGCCACGAGGTGGAGCAGGAGGCCTATCTGCATGCGACGGATCAGGACCTGATGGGCGGAACGGTATTCTGCGAAAGCCTGACGGGCGAAGAGATCGGCCGGGTGCCGAGCTGGGGCGCGCATCCGCTGTCGAGGGCGGAGCGGCAATTGTCCAGCCCGACGAAGATGAACGATCTGCCGCAGACGTTCATGGAACCGTTGCTGTTCAAGACGGCGTGCTCGAGAGGGACCGAGGCGCGGATGAGCACGGAATACCTGAGTCATACGCAGACGGGGGACGGCGTGATCACGCGCTGTCGCGATCGACTGTCGGGCGAAGAGTTCACCGTGCGGTCGCGTTACCTGATCGGCGCGGACGGCGGCAACTCGAAGGTCGCGAAGAATGCGGGCTTGCCGTTCGAAGGCCAGATGGGTGTGCGAGGTTCCATGAACATCTGGTTCCGTGCGGACCTGTCGGAATTCGTCGCGCATCGTCCCGCCGTGTTGTATCCGATCATGCAGCCGGGGGCTGAAATCGGCGGTATCGGGATGGGGTTGATCCGCATGGTGCGGCCGTGGAACGAATGGCTGATCGTCTGGGGCTACGACATCAGCGAGCCCACCCCGGTCGTGGACCAGGCGCGCGCGACGGAGATCGCGCGGCAGTTGGTCGGCAAGCCCGATCTCGAGATCGAACTGCTCGGCACGAGCACCTGGACGGTGAACAACATGTATGCGACGCGCATGCAGGACGGGCGCGTGTTCTGCATGGGCGATGCGACGCACCGGCACCCGCCGTCCGGCGGGCTCGGCTCCAACACGTCCATTCAGGATGCGTTCAATCTTGCGTGGAAGCTGGCGGCGGTGATCAAGGGGCGGGCGGGCGACGCGCTGCTCGATACCTACTCGACCGAGCGGGCGCCGATCGCGAAGCAGGTCGTGACGCGGGCCAACCAGTCGATTGCCGAATTTGCGCCGCTCTACCGCGCGCTCGGTATCGACGCATCGAATGACGTGGAGGTCATGGCATCGAACATGCACGCCCGAAGCCAATCGACAAAGGCGGCAGAGGCGCAGCGGGAGGCGATTCGGGAAGCGCTGACATTCAAGCGATATGAGCTCGACGCTCACGGCGTGGAAATGAACCAGCGCTACCGCTCGAGCGCGGCCGTCACCGACGGGCAGGCCGAACCGGCGTTCCCGCGCGACCCGGAACTGTACTACCAGTCGACGACATGGCCCGGCGCGCGGTTGCCGCATGCGTGGGTGTTCGACGCGCACGGACGGAAACTCTCGACGCTGGACCTCGCGGGGCATGGGCGGTTCGCGCTGTTCACGGGGCTGGGTGGAGAAGCGTGGATCGACGCCGCGTCGGCAGTAGCCGACGAGCTCGGACTGGAAATCGACGTGCGCGTCATCGGCCCGCGGCAGCATTATGCGGACCACGCCGGCGACTGGGCACGCGTACGCGAAATCGCGGACAGCGGCTGCGTGCTGGTTCGCCCCGATCACCACGTGGCATGGCGCAGCGCTGCGTTGTCGGACGATCCGGCGGCCGAGCTGCGCCGGGTATTGCGCGAAGTTCTCGCGAGATAGGTGCCGAACGGGCGCCGCGGGCGCCCCTCCTTGGGCACGACATGGAGACGTACATGATTCGGCAGGAACGGCAAGAGACGGGGCGGGACGGAGCATTTCCGGAGCGCGTGACCATTGTCGAGGTCGGGCCCAGGGATGGGCTTCAGGCGGAACACGACTTCGTTCCGACGGCAATCAAGATCGAACTGGTCGATCGGCTCGCCGACGCCGGCGTGCGACGCATCGAGGCGGCATCGTTCGTTTCGCCGAAATGGGTGCCGCAGATGGCCGACGGCGCAGCCGTCATGGCGGGCATCAAGCGCTCGGCCGGGGTCTCCTATGCGGCGCTCACGCCGAACATGAGGGGGCTCGAGGCCGCGATGGAGAGCAAAGCCGACGAGGTCGTCATCTTCGGAGCCGCGAGCGAGGCGTTCTCCGTTCGCAATATCAATTGTTCCGTGGCGGACTCGCTGCAGCGCTTTGCGCCGGTGGCGCGCACCGCGAAAGATGCCGGATTGCATGTGCGCGCGAGCATTTCCTGCTCGTTCGGATGTCCGTACGAGGGCGATGTGAGCATCGACGCCGTAGTCGACATGGTCAAGCGATTCCGCGATCTCGGGTGCGACGAAATCGACCTTGCCGACACGATTGGCGTCGGTACGGTGCGACACGTTCGACGCGTCGTTGAAAAGGCGTCGACGGCGTTTCCGCTGGCGCGCCTCGCGGGTCATTTTCACGATACCTACGGGCAGGCGCTGGCGAACATCGCGGGTGCGCTTCAGGCCGGGATGACCGTATTCCACTCGTCCATTGCCGGGCTCGGCGGCTGTCCGTACGCAAAGGGCGCGACAGGGAATGTCGCCACGGAGGATCTGCTGTATCTGCTGAACGGCCTCGGAATCGAAACCGGAATCGACCTGGACGCGGCCGTTTCGATCGGCGCATGGGTGAGCCGGGAAATGGGCAAGGCGTATGGGGCGCGCGCGGGCAAGGCGTTGATGGCGCGCAGGTCCGCCGACTGATGCCGCCATCTCGAAAGGCGGGTTGACGGGCGCGAGAGAGCCCGGCTGGCGGGCGATGGCCGAGGACCGGAGTGCGGCATCGGCCGCGCATCAGCGGTTCGACAGCGACGCCGTATCGCGTGGGGCCAGCGCACCGAACACGAGCTGCTCCACGGTATTCCAGTATTCGTCGGCAATCGCCGGATCGGATGCCGACAGATCGCTGGTGGACGAGATCTCCGGACCGAAGCCCGATAGCGTGGACGCGAGGCTGATCAGCATGTAGTGAAACATGATCGGCTCGACGTTCGGGATGGCCCGCTCTTCCTGCGCGGCGCGAATTTGCGGCAGCAGCCAATCGATGACGGGTTTCAGGATCGAATCCGCGAGCCAATGTAGCCTCGGGCTGTCGATGAGTGTCTCCTGGAGGATGAAGCGATGAAACTCGGGGAAGTTGACCGTGAACCGGAATAGCCCGCCATAGGCGATCTTGAGCCGGTCGAGCGCGTTGACCGGGGCGGATCCGGACAGGATTGCGTCACGTTCATGACGGATGCGTTCGAACACGTGTTCCGCGACGGCACGCCACAGAACTTCCTTGGAACGGAAGTGATAGGTGACGAGTGGATGCCGCATCCCTACACGGTCGGCAATGCCGCGAATGCTGGCGGCGTCGAAGCCCTTTGATGAAAACTCAACGAGCGCCGCATTCAGGATCGCGCAACGGGTTTCCTGCGCCCGCTGCTGCTCGGATCGCTTCAATTCCGCCGGCCGATGCGTTCGTGCGGTCGTTTCGTAGACTGATGCTTGCGAATCCATGGTCAATTGCCTCGCCGCAAAATCCAGTGGGCTTCATGGAAGTAATGTAGCACAACATCGTCTAATTAACAGTTATCCTAAGTAATTGGATGGCGGAATTCAATTGCATCTGACAGGGATGGCGAGACTGGCCGCGTACGCGGCCGTGTCCCGATTGACGTGACGGAAGGGCCGTGCCGTCAGGAATTCGGCGGACTGCCGTCGAATGCCCGTTGCAGCAGCGCTCGAATCGCTTCACGTTCCAGCGGGCGGGGATTCCAGTAGGCGTTGCTGCATGCCAGGTCCGCGGCATGATCGAGTTCGCTCTCCGGCATGCCGATATCCTTCAGCGCGACGGGCGCGCCGTTGGCACGCGCGAGTTCGTACATGCCCAGTGCCGCGTCGTCGTGGCCGATCGCGCGCGCGATGCGCGTCATCGCGTCGGGTGCGGCATCGGCGTTGTATGCCAATGCGTGCGGGAGCACGATCGTGTGAGTCGGTGCGTGCGGCAGATTGAAGCTGCCGCCTAGCGTATGGCACAGCTTGTGATGCAGCGCCATGCCCACGCTTCCCAGCACCGTGCCGCAGAGCCAGGCGCCGTACAGCGCATCGGCCCGCGCGGCGGCGTCCTGCGGACGCGCTACGATCGTCGGCAGGCTGCGGGCGAGCGCCGCGATGCCTTCTTCCGCCATCAGGCTCGTCAGGGGATTGGCATCGCGCGAATACAGCCCCTCGGCGGCATGGGCGATCGCGTTGATGCCGCTCGTCAGCGAAAGGGCGGCCGGCAGGGTAACGGTCAGGTCGGGATCGTAGATCACGGTCCTCGGCAGCACGCGCAAATCGGTGCCGGTGCGTTTCAGTCCCGCCTCGGTGATGCCGAAGATCGGCGTCATCTCGCTGCCCGCGTAGGTGGTCGGCAACGCGAGTATCGGCAGGCCGGACGCGAGGGCAATGGCCTTCGCGAGGCCGATCGCGGATCCGCCGCCGACGGCGACCAGGCAGTCGGCGTCCACGGATGCGGCGGCCGAGCGTGCTTGCTCGACGAGCTCCACCGGAACGTGCATCGTGGCGCGATCGAACATGCCCGCTGCGTGTGCGCCGAGCCGCTCGGCAATCGACGTGCCGAGCGTGCTCTGTTCGTGGCCGAAGATGACCAGCGCACGCTGCGCGCCCAGCGCGAGCAGTTCCCGTTCGATGAGATCACGTGAGCCGGCGCCGAATACGACGCGTGTCGCGCGGCCGTTATAGACGAAATCAGAGGTGGACACTGTTGGCCCCATTGCAAAGTTGACGAACCCGCATTGCGGGTGGCGCGGGCATGCTCGACATGCACGCAAGCAACGCGTGGGGCGGCGCGCGGGCCGGCGTGCGGCCGGCCGTCCGCTCGCGCGTTACCGTGTGTGGCCGGAACCGTTCAGGACGAAATCATAGTCCAGCGTGTAGTACGGCGTATTCATTCGCGTCCCGTCCGGCGCCACGCCGGGCGGATGCTCGATCCAGTCGACGATCAGCGACGAGCGTACGGCGAAGACGGCGTCGGAATCGAGGTAGCGGTCGCCGTTGCGGAACAGATGCGTGATCAGGGGTTCATACCCGGGAGCCTTGATCCAGAAATGCAGGTGCGCCGGGCGCCATGGGTGGCGTCCGAGCGCATCGAGCATCTGGCCGACCGGGCCGTCGTGCGGGATCGGGTAAGCCTCGGGGAGGATCGAGCGAAAATGAAAGCGGCCGTCGCCCTGGGTGTGCAAGCGGCCTCGCGCGCGAAACTCGATGCCATCGCTGTCCGGGTCGATGTTCTGGACGTCGTAGAACCCTTCTTCGTCCGATTGCCACACGTCGATTTCCGCGCCGGCGATCGGCTCGCCGGAAAGCGTGCGCACGTGCCCGGCGACAAAACAGGGCAGGCCTGCCGCACCGTTGGAAATGTCCTGTCCGTTTTCGTAATCCGGCGCGCCCTTGACGAAGAACGGCCCGAGCACCGTCGCCTCGGTACATTCGGCGGGCTTGCGGTTGTTCTGCGCCGTAACCAGCATCGACAGGCCGAGCGTGTCCGACAGCAGCACGAACTCCTGGCGGTTTTCGTCGGTGATATGCCCGGCGCGCGTGAGGAAGTTGATCGCATACAGCCATTCGTCCTCGGTCAGCTTCACTTCCCGTGCGAACGAATGAAGATGCTGGACGAGGCTCGTCATGACCGTGTGCAGCCTTTCGTTGCCGCAACCCGACATCGCCGCAAGCACAGCTTGCGTGATGGTGTCTTCGCCGATGTTCCGCATTGTCTCTCTCCTGATGCCTCGATGCCGGTCTGACCTTTCGGCAGCGGCACGCGTTAGGAATTCGTTAGGACTGTACCGGCGTTCCTTGTGGAAATATATGCACTATAGTGAAAACACAATTCCACTGACCGGAAGAGTTCATCACATGGATCGCTACACGCAGATCGAGTTTTTTCTGCTCACGGCAGAGTTCGGCAGCCTGTCCAAGGCGGCGGAACGGCTCGGGATGTCGAACGCTGCGGCAAGCCGCATGTTGAGCGTGCTTGAAGACCGGCTCGGAGCCCGCCTGATCGAGCGGACGACTCGCCGGTTATGGCTGACCGATGCGGGGCGCGAATATCAGACGCGGTGCGCGTCGATCATGGAGGAAATCAAGGAGGCGGATCTTGCGGTCAGCGGCATGGCGATGCGCCCGACGGGCGTGCTGCGCGTGACCAGTTCCGTATCGTTTGCCGTGTTGCATATCGCGCCATGGCTGGCGGAATTCAATCGGCGGTACCCCGACCTGTCCGTTCAACTGACGGCCGAGAACCGGTATCAGAACTTCATCGAGGAAGGCTTCGATTGCGCGATCCGCACGCGGGAGCATGAACGCGATTCGAGTATCACGGTGCGGCGCCTTGCGCGCACGCGCCGCGTGCTGGCCGCGTCGCCGGCGTACCTGGCCGAGCACGGCAAGCCGGCGACCCCGGAAGATCTCGAACGTCACAAGATGCTCATTTACAGCCACGCCGCGGACCCGCACGTGCTGCATCTGAAGCGCGGTCGCGAGCGGCGCTCGATTACGGTCGATGCGGTGCTCGAGTCGAACGAGGGGCAGGTGATCTGCGCCGCGGGCCGGGCCGGGGTGGGGATTCTCGTTCAGCCGCTTTATATCGTGTTCGACGATATCGAGGCCGGCCGGTTGATTCCCGTGTTGCTCGACTGGGAATTGCCGCCGCTTACCATCAATCTGGCCTACCAGAGCCGCCGGAACCAGCCGGTGAAGATCCGCGTATTTGCGGAGGCGCTGAGCGAACATGTCGCAAAGCTGGAGACCGGGAACCGCTGGAACGAAGTGCCCGTTTGACGGAGCCGGCAACCGCCGGCTGCCGGAAAGCTCGCTTCGAAACACTAACACGCAATTCTGTCCGGGATTCCTATAGCAGATCAACGACGTGATGACGACCCGTCGGTGCGGTGTCGTGCCGAGTGCCGTGCGCGTCACATACCGTCGTGAAATGCCGGGTGCACATGCGCGGCCAGTTCGTCCAGCGCGCTGCGCACCCGCCTGTCCGAGCCGAGATTGAGGCTGAAGCGATGGGTGCCTGCTGTGCGCATGTCCTGCAGCAGGCGTACGAGTGCGTGCCGTCCGGTCGAAATGCCGCCATCGTCATGTGACGCCGCATCGACTGTCACACAAGTTCGCAACCGTTTCGCCTGGGCCGTGTTTCAATCCTGAAACATTCGCCGCCGCCGCCGCCGCGCGCTGCCGGACCCTTCATCGCGGAGCCCCGCCAGGCTTGGCATTGCGCCCGGTGGTGCGTTCCTTGCGTATCTATCCGTGCCGCCAGCAGGAACGTCGACGGAGTCAGATCGACGATCGCGCACCGGTGGTCAGGGAGCATTTCAATCGGGGACACGAGAATGAAAAGAGATCTCATCGCAACGCGCCGTGTTGCAAACCTGAATCGCCGAATATCTCGGTTGCCCAATTCACACCTGCACGAGGTGACTTGATCACGCTCGGCACCGAATCCCGTCCGGAAATCTGCGTCCGTTTCATCCTCTCCGCGTCGCGCATGAATGGCGAGGAGGCTGAGCGTCGACTGCTGTCTGACGACAGCGGAGTGCGACGGAAACGGGCGTCGGCCAATGGACGGCCACGCACGCAATTTGATTTGCCATCCTGATGAATGAGTGGGGGATTGCGCATCGCGAGCGGTATCCGCGAACGGCGCGACGAACCCGAACCGGCATCGACGCGCGGACGGTGTGATTCAAAACCGAAACCGGACGCGCAGCGCGAACGGAGGCGTCTTGAACGACATCGGGACACGAAGCGGCGATCGATACGACATGAACGGTCTTCTCGACGTGCACGCAGCGCGAACGGTTTCCGGCTCCGCACCGCGGAGTGGCCGGAGCGCGTTCGGCCGTCGCATCGCCGGAAATCGATCCGGCTGTCCGGATCGAGCGGGGGATGGCAAGCAGCGTGCTGCGAAGCAAATGACATAAGAGGATTGGCGTTGGCCGGGGATCATCCGCCGGGCAGAACCCCGCGGATGCAACAACGCCAGGTTTCCAGTTGATCCACAACCCCGATGGATCAATTGTTCAAGCGCCCATCACCCTTTGGCGGATGGGCGCCTTTTTTTGTGCGTGACGGATCGCCGGCCTGCTCGTATCCGGGTTTCGGTATCATGTGCTGGCATGCCGGCCACGCGCATTTCGGCCGCCGGCGCTCCCCCGTTCATCGCGGCCTCAGGCTTTCCCGCCGGGCCGCCGTCGCCGTCATGACCGACTTCGCTTCCTCCGATTCGCCTTCGTCCGCCTTCGTCGATCCCGCCGCGCTCGATGCGCTGCATGCGTTCGTCGAGCGCCATCCGCGGCTGTTCGTGCTGACGGGTGCGGGCATCAGCACCGATTCCGGCATTCCCGGCTATCGCGACCGCAACGGCCAGTGGATGCGTTCGCCGCCGATCCAGCTTCACGAGTTCCTCGGCTCCGACGCCGCGCGGCGGCGTTACTGGGCGCGCAGCATGATCGGCTGGCCGGTCGTCGGCCGTGCGCAGCCGAACCGTTCGCACGTCGCGCTCGCGCAGCTCGGCGCGGCCGGGCGGATCGAGCGCCTCGTCACGCAGAACGTCGATGGCCTCCATCAGCGCGCCGGCAGCGGCGACGTGATCGAACTGCATGGCGGGATCAGCGGCGTCACGTGCCTCGATTGCGGCGCGCAGCATGCGCGGGCCGCGATCCAGGCCGTGCTCGAAGCCGAGAATCCCGAACTGCTCGGCGCCCACGCGCAACCTGCCGCCGATGGCGATGCGCATCTCGAATGGCACGCGCTCGATGCGTTCCGCATTCCGGCCTGTCCCGCGTGCGGCGGGCTGTTGAAGCCGGCCGTCGTGTTCTTCGGCGAAAACGTGCCGCGCGAGCGTGTCGCCGAGGCGGCGCGCGCGCTCGACGCGTCGGACGCGGTGCTGGTCGTCGGCTCGTCGCTGATGGTGTATTCGGGCTACCGCTTCTGCGTGTGGGCGCACGCGCAGAACAAGCCGGTCGCCGCGCTCAACCTCGGCCACACGCGCGCCGACCCGATGCTGGCCCTGAAGGTCGAAGCGCAATGCGCGCCCGCGCTCGATGCGCTGCGTGCGCGGCTGGGCCTCGCTCATCCCGACCAGGAGCCATCGGCATCATGACCGGTACGATTCCCGCCGATCCGTCGCTGCGGCTTTCGGCCCCCGCGGCCGAACGCAACCGCGGGCCGATCCTCGACGTGCTGCGCCGCGTGCTGCCGGCGAGCGGCGACGTGCTCGAGATCGCGAGCGGCACGGGCCAGCACGTCGTGCATTTCGCGGCGGGGCTGCCGGGCTTGCGCTGGCAGCCGAGCGATCCCGACGCGCAGGCGCGGCTGTCGATCGCCGCATGGATCGCGCATACGGGCGTGCCGAACGTCCGCGCGCCGCTCGCGTTCGACGTGCGCGACGCAGTGTGGCCATTCGCGGCGCTCGACGCGATCGTCTGCATCAACATGATCCACATCTCGCCGTGGGCGTGCACCGAAGCGCTGTTCGCGGGTGCGTCGCGCGTGCTGCGGCCAGGCGGCGTGCTGGTGCTGTACGGCCCGTATCGCCGCGAGGGGCGGCACACCGCGCCGTCGAACGAAGCATTCGACGCGCAGCTTCGGCGCCGCGATCCGTCGTGGGGCGTGCGCGATCTCGAGGCGGTCGTCGCGCTCGGGCTCGACCGGGGGCTCGATTGCAGCGAGGTCGTCGAGATGCCGGCGAACAACCTGAGCGTCGTGTTCCGGCGCTTGCCGCACGCCGAACAGTGACGCCGCCCGCGCATCGCGGCCGCGTTTCCCTTATCCTTTCGCCTGTGCGCGCGATCCGTTCGGGTCGCGCCCTGTTTTTTCCGGAGAATTGACTAATGGGCAAACAAGCAATCGGTGTGATCGGCCTCGCGGTGATGGGCCGCAACCTCGCACTCAATATCGAGAGCCGCGGCTATGCGGTGTCGGTATACAACCGCAGCAGCGAGAAGACCGACGAACTGATCGCCGAATTCCCCGGCCGCAACCTGGTGCCGACCTACACGCTCGAAGAATTCGTCGCGTCGCTCGAAACGCCGCGCCGGATCCTGATGATGGTGAAGGCGGGCGAGGCGACCGATGCGACGATCGCCGCACTGAAGCCGCTGCTCGAGAAGGGCGACGTGCTGATCGACGGCGGCAACACGCACTTCACCGATACGATCCGCCGCAACCAGGAACTCGCGCAGTCGGGCCTGCACTTCATCGGCACCGGCGTGTCGGGCGGCGAAGAGGGCGCGCTGCGCGGCCCGTCGATCATGCCTGGCGGCCAGCGCGACGCGTACGACCTCGTCGAGCCGATCCTCAAGCAGATCGCCGCGAAGGCGCCGTCGGACGGCGAGCCGTGCGTCGCCTACATGGGGCCGGACGGCGCGGGCCACTACGTGAAGATGGTCCACAACGGGATCGAGTACGGCGACATGCAGCTGATCGCCGAGAGCTATGCGGTGCTGAAGGGCGTCGCCGGTCTCACGAACGACGAGCTGGGCGCGGTCTACACCGAATGGAACCAGGGTGAGCTGGACAGCTACCTGATGGAGATCACGTCGAAGATCTTCGACAAGAAGGACGACGAAACCGGCAAGCATCTGGTCGACGTGATCCTCGATCGCGCGGCGCAGAAGGGCACCGGCAAGTGGACCAGCCAGAACGCGCTGGATCTCGGCGTGCCGCTGCCGCTGATCACCGAATCGGTGTTCGCGCGCGTGCTGTCGTCGCTGAAGACCGAGCGCGTGGCGGCCAGCAAGGTGCTGTCAGGCCCGTCCGCGACGCCGCTGGCAGGCGATCGCGCGGCCTTCATCGAGGCCGTGCGCCGTGCGCTGTACCTGAGCAAGGTGATTTCGTACGCGCAGGGCTTCGCGCAGCTGCGCACGGCTTCCGGGGAATACGGCTGGAATCTCGATCTCGGGACGATCGCGAAGATCTTCCGCGCGGGCTGCATCATCCGTGCGCGCTTCCTGCAGAAGATCACGGATGCGTACGCGAAAGATCCGGCGCTCGCGAACCTGCTGCTCGATCCGTACTTCCAGGACATCGCCGCGAACTACCAGGCGTCGCTGCGCGAGGTCGTGATCGAGGCGGTCAAGGCCGGGGTGCCGGTGCCGGCGTTCGCGTCGGCGGTCGCGTACTTCGACAGCTACCGTTCGGAGCGCCTGCCGGCGAACCTTGTGCAGGCGCAGCGCGATTTCTTCGGCGCGCATACGTTCGAGCGCACCGACAAGCCGGGCAGCTTCCACGCGAACTGGTCGTAAGCGGCGTGCAGCGGCGCAATTGTTGCGAAAATCTATTCTATCGATAGGGTTTCTCGATACCGGATCCCGGAATTGTTAGCTCCGGGAAAACAGTGTTTTTGTCATTTCATGGTTTTCCCTAAGTGATCTCGGGGCTAGACTTCGTTCCATCGCTGCAGACACGGTGTGTGCGGCGGAGCAAAAAATCACGGAGGTAAGTCATGAAATCGCTGATCGCAACGTTCGCCGCTGCTGCCGTTCTCGCTGTTCCGGCCGCTTCTTTCGCCCAACAAAACGCACCGGTCACCCGTGCCCAGGTGAAGGCCGAGCTGGCCCAGCTGCAACAGGCCGGCTACAAGCTGGGCAGCGACCGCACCACCTATCCGGAAGGCATCCTCGCCGCCGAAGCGCGCGTGCATCCGCAGCAGAACGTCGCTGCCGCCGACACGAGCGGTTTCGGTGCGCAGTCGGCCGCCCAGCAGGAATCCGGTGCACCGGCAGCGGCTGTTGCGGGCTCGCGCTGGCCGAATGGGGTCAAGCGCATCGCCGACGACGCGCCGGTCTACAAGGGTCGTTGATCGAAGCGGCCGCAAGGCCGCGACCGGCTGCCCGCCGGATTCGGTTCACCCGCTTGTGGTTGTCCGTGCAGCCCATCGTTCCACGATATGGAACGATGGGCTGTTCTCTTTTGGGGGCGTGACAAAGCGCGCCGCGTCAGTGCAGCGGCCGCTTGCCGCGGCCGATCTCCTTGAACAGCTTGTCGGCCGGCTCCAGTGCCATCAGCCACGTCTCGTCGTAGCCGCTCAGCGTGTCGAGCGCGTCGCGCAGGCGTTCGATCGCCGCGACCGGCAGCTCGACGCTGCGCCGTGCGCCGCCCGACAGGTGCGTGACGCTGGCAAGCTGAACGAGCGCATCCGCGGCTTCGGCGACATCCGCCGCGAACAGCAGATGCCGGTTCAGCAACTCGACGAGCCCGCTGGAGCCGGCGAAATCCTCGGCGTCGAGCTGTACGGATAGAAACGTCGCGTTGTTCATTGTCGGTCTCCTCGCAAGATCGGATCGGGCAGCGCATCACGGAGTATAGGTGACGGATCTCGACGGGACGGCCGGGCGGCGGCGATCCCGCGCCGGCGCGGCCCCGGAGCCGTCGCCGGTCGGTCGGCGCACGCCGCGCGTCTGCAAGATTGTGGCGGCGAACGGGAGGCGAACGGGTGACAAACCGGTAACAAACCGGCGCCTGTCGTCGTCCGGACCGTCGCAGATGGTATCTTTGCCGGTCTGGATGAAGCGCAACGGGCCGGCGAGTCCGTGCGCGGCATCCCCGATGATCTGGAAACTGCCGGCCGCGCACGCGGTCGGATGACGAAGGGTCCGGCCGTTGCGCCGGACATCGTGCGTCGCACGCCGGGGGGCGGCGGGCGGCGCATCGAGGCAAATCCGGGAGGTACCTTGAGAGAAATTTTTTCCAACCGTTCTTCGCTGAAACACTGGCTGCCGCAGGCGGCGCTGGCTGCGGCGGCCGTCGCGCTGACCGGCTGCACGATGACGCCATGGACCGACACCTGGCAGCCGTACCGGCCATCGGCCCCTGCGGCGCCGGCGGGCACGTCCGGCGGCGTGCTGGCGGGCTACTACCGCGTGAATCCGGGTGACACGCTCGCAAGCATTGCAGGTGCATTCGGGCAGAGAGTGCAGGACATCGCGAACTGGAACCATATGGCGCCGACAGGCGCGGTCACGCCGGGCCAGGTGCTTCGCGTCGCGCCGCCGCCTGCCGCGACAACGTTGACGCCGCAGCCGGCGCCTGGCCAGACTGGCTTGCTGGCGTGGCCTGCCACCGGCGTCGTGACGACGCCGTTTGCGGCCGGCAAGGCGCGCGGAATCGTGATCGCCGCGTCCGGGCCCGATCACACGGTACGTGCCGCGGCGAGCGGGCGGGTCGTCTATGCAGGATCGGGCGTCCAGGCGTACGGACCGCTCGTGATCCTGAAGCACGAAAACGGCCTGATCACGGCCTACGGCCACAACGGCAAGCTGCTCGTCAACGAAGGCGACGCCGTGCGCGCCGGCCAGCCGGTCGCCGAGATGGGCACCGACGCGAGCGGCCGTGCGACGTTCGAATTCGAAGTCCGGCAGAACGGCAAGGTGGTCGATCCGATGGGCTTCCTGCCGAGGAACGGCGGCTGACGCCACCCCGGCGTGGGCGCCGAACCGGCCGCGCACGCCGGCCGTTCAGCTTTCCTTCGTTGTCGCGTCGATCTGCCGCTGCCGGTTGCCGAGCCAGCGGATAGCCATCGCGAGCAGCGACGAGCCGACCGCGATCAGCGAGCATTGCAGCGCAACGGGAAGGTAGCCGTGCAGCCGCGGGTCGACGAACGGATACGGGTACCAGTTTTCCCACGCGCCGCGCACGAGCGTGTACACGAGATAGACCAGCGGAAAGCCGAGCCATGCGGCCGTGCTCTGCCACGAAATCGGCGAGCGCGGCTCGACGTACAGCCAGTCGCCGAGCACGACGAGCGGCACGATCCGGTGCAGCACCCAGTTGTGTAAGGGCGGCGTGATATGCCGCAGTGCGTCGAGACGCGCCAGCAGCAGCTCGTAGACGATCGCGGTGATCAGCATGTACAGCACGGCCGCACCGCGCATCGATTCGTAGCGCGGCGAAACCGGGCGGCGGGTGATGCGCCAGAGCCCTGCGCACAGCACGGCCGCGGTGTAAAGGCTGCTCAGCTGCGTGAAGTAGCTCAGGTAGTTGCCGAGATGAAACGCCGGCATGCCCCAGCGGCCGGCGATGCCATGCAGCGTCGTGGACAAGGCGAGCAACGCGGCGATCAGCCGGTAGGCCGCAACGAAGTACGCTTTGCCCATGGTGCCGCACGACATCGACGCTAAAACTCCATCGTGCCACAGCCGTTCACGTGCGTGATACGTTTCCGCGCCGTCGTCGCGCGCGGCACGGGCGCGTCATATTCGTCCGATTTTTGACCGCTGCGATCCAATCCCGCCACCCGTGCCGCTACAATCGCTGCATGCCTGTCGGGCGCTGGCAAGCGTCCGCAGCAGCCGAACCCCCGATACAAGACAAGACCGAGCATGAAAAACATCCTCGCCAAACAGGCGCGCTACAGCACACCCGCGATCTTCTTTCACTGGGCCGTCTTTCTGCTCGTCGCGCTTGCGTACCTCGCCGTCGAGATCCGCGGGCCGAAGGGCAGCGACAGCCGTGCGTTCTGGATGAACGTGCACCTGACCGCAGGCACGTTCGTCCTGGTGCTGTCGGTCCTGCGGGTCGTGTGGCGGGCGGTCAGCCGGGTGCCGGAGCCGGTGCCGCAGGCGGCGCTGCTGCAGTGGCTCGCCAAGCTCACGCACATCGCGCTGTATGCGTTCATCCTCGCGCAGCCGCTGCTCGGCATCCTGATGATCAACCTGGGCGGCAAGCCGGTGTCGCTCGACTGGCTCGGCGTGTCGTTCACGCTGGTCGGGCCCGACAAGGCGCTGCGCTCGACCGTCAAGGACGCGCACGAACTGATCGGCAACGCGTTCTATTTCGTGATCGGCCTGCATGCATTGGGCGCGATCTATCACCATTACGTCCGGCGCGACGGCATGATGCGCCGCATGTCACTCTGATGTCGCACTGATTCGCGCGGCCGGATCGCCGCACAATGCCGGGGGCGCATGGTTGCGCGGACAACCATGTGCCCCCGGTGCGTTTGAGGGCAACCCCGGGGACAATCCGCATTGCACTGGCCATTGAGCTGAACATTCTGTAACATTCGGGCTGATTTACATTCCGCTTACTCGACGCCACGCATGCCGAACCGACATCGCACCCTGACTGCCTGGCTGGGCATGCTCGCGATCTGGTTCGCGATCGTGGCGCCGCTGGCATCGCAGTGGCGGGTCGCGCAGGCGTCGACGCCGGACGCGATCATCTGCAGTGCAGAGCATGGCGCGCAGCACACGTCCGACGCGGGCGGCGCGCATCGTCACGCGCTGCATCTCGAGGCGTGCGGCTATTGCAGCTTCTTCTCGCACAGTCCGGCGATCGGCGGCCCGTCCGTCACGCCGGATCTCCCCGTTTTCCTTCCTGCTGCGTCCGCCGCCGTGCCCGTCACGGTCGCGGCAAGCGTCGATCGCTATCCGCGCGCCTATCCGCGCGCGCCGCCCGGGAACGCCTGACGCGTTTTCTTCCGTTTTTCATTCCGCCGATATCCGTGCGATCCGTCGATCGCGTGGAGGGCGTTACTCGGGCTTTCGATCATGATCATTTTTCAATTGCGCGCGCACCCGGCGCCGCGCAATGCCGGTTCGCGGCGTGTGCCGCGGATGTTGAAACTCACGGTGCCGGCGCTGGCCGCCGGCGCGATGACCGCGGCGTGTGCCGCGACCGCGGCCGCTCGCGCGACCGACACCGACCCGGCCGCGCAGGCCGACGCGGCGCCGATGCTGCCGCCGGTCGAGGTCGTCGCATCGCCGCTGACGACGCCGCTCGTCGTCGTCACCGATCCGAAGACGCCGCGCCAGCCGCTGCCCGCCAGCGACGGCGCGGATTACCTGAAGACCATTCCCGGTTTCGCGTCGATCCGCAGTGGCGGAACGAACGGCGATCCGGTGCTGCGCGGGATGTTCGGCTCGCGGCTGAACATCCTCGCGAACGGGATGCCGACGCTGGGCGCGTGCCCGAACCGGATGGATTCGCCGACGTCGTACATCGCGCCGGAAAGCTACGACAAGGTCACCGTCGTGAAGGGGCCGCAGACGGTGCTGTACGGCCCCGGCGCGTCGGCCGGCACGGTGCTGTTCGAGCGCATCACGCCGCGCTTCGACAAGCCCGGCATGCGCTTCGAAGGCAGCCTGGTCGGCGGTTCGTTCGGCCGCAACGACCAGAACGTCGACGTGACGGCCGGCACACCGGACGTCTACGGCCGCGTGACCGCGAATCATGCGCACGCGCAGGACTACGAGGACGGCAATGGCCGCACGGTGCCGTCGCAGTGGGACAAATGGAACGCCGACGCCGCGCTCGGCTGGACGCCCGACGATCACACGCGCGTCGAGCTGACGGCCGGCACCGGCGACGGCTATGCGCGCTACGCGGGCCGCGGAATGGACGGCGCGCATTTTCGCCGCGAGACGTTCGGCCTGTCGTTCGACAAGCGGCATATCGGCGACTTGCTCGACCGCGTCGAAGCGCGCGTGTACTACAACGAAGCCGATCACGTGATGGACAACTACACGCTGCGCCAGCCCGACCCGACGAGCAGCATGCCGATGCGTATGGCGTCGGAAGTGCGGCGGCGCACGCTCGGTGCGCGGGCAGCGGCGACGTTCCGCTTCGGCGACGAATTCAAGTTCGTCGCAGGCGTCGATGCGCAGTCGAACCGGCTCGATTCGCGCTCGGCGATGGGCCGGCAGAACTATGCGGACCAGCCGTGGAACGCGCAGGCGACGATGTGGAATACGGGCGCATTCGGCGAGCTGACGTGGTATGCGAGTGACGCGTCGCGCGTGATCGGCGGCGCGCGCGTCGACTATGCGAGTGCGCGTGACAAGCGGGCGACGACGGGCGGCATGATGAGCAAGCCGAACCCGACGTTCGACGACGATCGTGCACGGGTGCTGCCGAGCGGCTTCATCCGTTACGAGCGCGATCTCGCGGCGCTGCCGGTCACGTGGTATGCGGGGATCGGCCACGCGGAGCGCTACCCCGACTACTGGGAGCTGTTTTCCGCGAAGCGCGGGCCGGCGGGGGCGATCAATGCGTTCTCGGCCATTCAGCCCGAGAAGACCACGCAGCTCGATGTCGGCGCGCAGTACAGGAGCGAGAAGCTCGACGCGTGGGTGTCGGCATACGCGGGCTACGTGCAGGACTTCATCCTGTTCAACTACTCGGCCGGCATGATGGGCCCGACGACGCAGGCGACCAACGTCAATGCGCAGATCATGGGCGGCGAGGCGGGTGTCGCATGGCGGCCGGTCGCGCCGCTGCGCGTGGAAACGTCGCTCGCGTATGCGTGGGGGCGCAACGTCGCGACGGGCGATCCGCTGCCGCAGATGCCGCCGCTCGAGGCGCGCTTCGGCCTCGAGTACACGCGCGGCGCATGGTCGGCCGGCGGGTTGTGGCGGGTCGTTGCGCCGCAGCATCGCTATGCATTGAACGAGGGCAACGTGGTCGGCAAGGACTTCGGTCCGAGCGCGGGCTTCGGCGTGCTGTCGCTGCATGCGCAATACAACCTCAGCAAGACCGTGCAGATCTCGGTCGGCATCGACAATGTGCTCGACAAGGCTTATACGGAGCACCTGAACCTCGCAGGCAACGCAGGCTTCGGATACTCGGCCAACACGCCGGTGACCGAGCCCGGGCGCACCGGGTGGGTGCGGGTCAGCGCGAAGATGTAACTGCCGCGCAGGCCGCGCATGCTGCATGTGCAGCGCAGCATGCGCGGCCGCGGGCGGCGCCCCGCCGAATCGCGCCGCCCGCGTCAACCGATTAGAGAACCGTATCTAGAGGGGGCGCAAACGTTCACCGGTCATGCTTCACTCCCGCATTCGACGCACGGGCGCAGATGGGGGCGCCCGCGGCGCCGATACGATCTCTCTCGCACCAGCAGCAAGAAAAACAGGAGAACATGCATGGCCAGATCGATGCGATCCAGGGTGGTGGCAGGGGCAGTGGCCTGCGCGATGAGCTCAGCGCCGTTCGCGGGGCTGACCGCGGTGATGATGGCCGCGACGACGCGCGCGGCGGCGGTGACCGCGCCGACCGACGATTATGCGACGACGCGCTATCCGATCGTTCTCGTGCACGGGCTGACGGGCACCGACAAGTACGCGGGCGTGCTCGAGTACTGGTACGGCATCCAGGAGGACCTGCAGCAGCGTGGCGCGACCGTCTACGTTGCGAACCTGTCGGGCTTCCAGAGCGACGACGGTCCGAACGGCCGCGGCGAACAGTTGCTTGCGTACGTGAAGCAGGTGCTGGCCGCGACGGGCGCGAGCAAGGTCAACCTGATCGGCCACAGCCAGGGCGGGCTGACGTCGCGCTATGTGGCCGCCGTCGCGCCGGAGCTCGTCGCATCGGTGACGACGATCGGCACGCCGCATCGCGGCTCGGAGTTCGCCGATTTCGTGCAGGGCGTGCTGGCCTATGATCCGACCGGGTTGTCGTCGTCGGTGATCGCCGCGTTCGTCAATGTGTTCGGCATCCTGACGAGCAGCACGAACAACACCAACCAGGACGCACTCGCCGCGCTGAACACGCTGACCACGTCGCAGGCCGCGAGCTTCAACCAGAACTATCCGAGCGCGGGGCTCGGCGCGCCCGGCTCGTGCCAGACCGGTGCAGCGACAGAGACGGTCGGCGGCAACACGCATCTGCTGTACTCGTGGGCCGGCACCGCGATCCAGCCGACGCTATCCGTGTTCGGCGTCACGGGCGCGCAGGATACGAGCACGATCCCGCTCGTCGATCCCGCAAACGCGCTTGATCCGTCGACGCTCGCGCTGTATGGCACGGGCACGGTGATGATCAATCGCGGCTCGGGCCAGAACGACGGGCTCGTGTCGAAATGCAGCGCGCTGTTCGGGCAAGTGCTGAGCACGCGCTACAAGTGGAACCACCTCGACGAGATCAACCAGCTGCTCGGGGTGCGCGGCGCATATGCGGAGGATCCGGTCGCGGTGATCCGCACGCACGCGAACCGGTTGAAACTCGCGGGCGTGTGATCGATGGCCGCACATGAAGGACGCGCGCCGCTCGCGCGGCGCGTCGCAGTGTATGCGGTCGTGGGTGTCGCCGCGGCGGCCGGCGTCGGGGTGTGGCAGGGCGCGGCCACGCAGCGTGGCGCGCGTGCCGAGCAGGGATCCGGCGGCACGGCGTCAGCCGGCAGCACGCGCGCCGCGATGCAGGCGGCGGCCGCGCCGGACGGCACGCGCCTGCCGGCGTCGCTCGCCGGGTCGAGCGCGCCGCGCCTGCCGCTCGATCCGGCCGGCCATCTCGCGAAAGTGCGCGCGGTGCGCGATTTCTTCGACTACTGCCTGAGCGCGCAGAGCGACCTGAGCGCGGCCGCGCTCGATGCGCTGGTTGCGCGCGAGATCGCCGCGCAGCTCGACGGCACGGTCGCGCAGGCGGAAGCGCTCGACGTGTGGCACCGCTACCGCGCGTATCTCGCGGCGCTCGAGGCCTTGCCGGACGCAGGCGGCGTGCCGAACAAGCTCGACCTTGCCGCGCTGCAGCTTGCGCTCGATCAGCGCGCGTCGATCGCGTACCGGACGCTCGGCGACTGGAGCCAACCGTTCTTCGCCGACGAACAATGGCGTCAGCGCTACGACCTCGCGCGGCTGAAGATCACGCAGGACCGCACGTTGACGGACGCGCAGAAGGCCGAGCGGCTCGCGGCGCTCGACCAGCAGCTGCCGGCCGGCGAGCGTGCCGAACGGCAGCGCATCGCGCAGCAGCAGGCCGCGATCGCGCAGATCGCGCAACTGCAGCGAGCGGGCACGACGCCGGATGCGATGCGCGCGCAACTGACGCAGTCGCTCGGGCCGCAGGTTGCCGAGCGCGTCGCGCGCATGCAGCAGGACGACGCCGCGTGGCAGAGCCGCTACGCGGACTATGCGGCGCAGCGCGCGCAGATCGACGCGGCAGGGTTGTCGCCGCAGGATCGCGACGCGCAGGTGGCGGCGCTGCGGCAGCGTTTCTTCACGAAGCCGGGCGACGCGTTGCGCGCGGCGTCGCTCGATCGCGGCGCCACGGGCGCATCGTCGCAGTAGATCGCAGCGCCGCAGCCGCGCAGTCGCAATAGATCGTGCCGGCGGGTGCGACTTGAGCGACGTGAGCAGCGGGGGGCGTGAGCGACTGGGCGGTGGGGGCCGCGGGAGCGCTCATGCCGCGCGCGTGACGCGTGCCGGCAAGTGCTGTTCGATCGTCGTCGCGAGCGTGTCGAACGCGGGGCCGATGCCTTCGTGCGGGACGCACGCATAGCCGAGCAGCAGACCCGAGCGTGCCGTGGCCGCACTGCTGTAATAGCTCGTCAGCGGCCGCACGATCACGCCGGCGTCGAACGCGCTCTGCGTGACTGCGCGGTCGTCGCAGGACTCGGGCAGGCCGAGCACGAGATGCAGGCCCGCTTCGTCGCCCATCACCGGCAGCGCGTCGCCGAGCCGCGCATGGATCGCGTCGATCAGCAGCTGCCGCCGTTCGCCGTACAGCGTGCGCATCCGCCGGACGTGCGAAGTCAGGTAACCGTCCATGATGAATTCGGCGAGCACGGCCTGCTGCATCAGCTGGCCTTCGCGATACAGCTCCGACAACCCGGTGCGGAACGTGTCGACGAGATGCTCGGGCACGACCATGTAGCCCATCCGCAAGCCCGGGAACAGCATCTTGCCGAGGCTGCCGACGTAGATCACGCGCCCGCCGTCGTCGAGCCCCTGCAGCGACGCGAGCGGCCGGCTGCCGTAGCGGAACTCACTGTCGTAGTCGTCCTCGATGATCCAGCAACGGTGCTGGCGTGCGTATTCGAGCAGCATACGCCGCCGCACGAGGCTCATCACCATGCCGAGCGGATACTGGTGCGACGGCGTGACGAGCACGAGACGCGGCGGATGCTGCAGGTCGCACGCACGCGGGTCGAGCCCTTCCTGATCGACCGGCACCGGCGCGAGCGTCAGCCCGGCCGCCTGCAGCACGCTGCGCACGCCCCAGTAGCAGGGCTCTTCGACCCACGCACGGTCGCCGATGTCGGACAGCAGGCGCACCGCGAGATCGATCGACTGGTGAATGCCCGTCGTGATGATCACCTGGTCCGGCGAACACTTCACCGAGCGCGCGACGCGCAGGTAGTCGGCCAGCGCGCGCCGCAGCGGCCGGTAGCCGCCGCCGGGCGCATACGTCAGCAACTCGGGGTTCGCTTCCTTCCACAGACGTGCCTGCAGGCGGCTCCACTGGCGGCTCGGAAATTCCGATACGTCCGGCACGCCCGGCATGAACGCTCCCCACTGGCGCCGCGACACGCCCGCGTGCTCGATCAGCTGCCGGCCGCGCATCGACAGGCCGCCCTGCGCGGCGTCCTGCTGCGCCGCCGCATCGCCGGCGGCCGGTGGCGGCGGCGCGCTGCCCGGCGCCTGCATCGCCGCGGCATCCGGGCGCGTATCGGCGACATAGGTGCCGCTGCCCGTCGTCGTCAGCACGTACCCTTCGGCGGTGAGCTGGTCGTAGACATGCAGTACGGTATTACGGGCAATCGACAGGTCGGCGGCGAGCGTGCGCGAGCTGGGCAGTTTGGTGCCTGGCCCCAATTCCCCGGTCAGGATCGCCTGCTGCATCAGCTGGAGCAGCTGGCGGTACATTGGCTCAGACGAGCCGCGGTCGAGACGGGCGGAGAGCCAGTCGGCGAGGATCACGGTATCCAAAGTGGTCCTACTAGTAATATTGAAATGGTTCCCTATTGTAGAACCGTGTTCGCCGTATAGTGCTTCGCATCTCAATAATGTTTGTCGCGTAGCAAGGGGACAGTCTCGATGAGAACCGATGAAGTGATCGTCAGCTTCCGCGGTGTGCGGAAGACCTACGACGGCGAAACGCTCGTCGTCAAATCGCTTGACCTCGACATCCACCGCGGGGAATTCCTGACACTGCTCGGGCCGTCGGGCTCCGGCAAGACGACCTGCCTGATGATGCTGGCCGGCTTCGAGTTCCCGACGGGCGGCGAGATCCGCCTCGACGGCGAGCTGCTGAACAACGTGCCGCCGCACAAGCGCAACATCGGCATGGTGTTCCAGAACTACGCGCTGTTCCCGCACCTGACCGTCGAGCAGAACGTCGCGTATCCGCTGACGGTGCGCAAGCTCCCGGCCGGCGAGCGTGCGGAGCGCGTCGCCCATGCGCTGAAGATGGTGCAGATGGAGCGCTTCGCGAAGCGCTACCCGGCGCAGTTGTCGGGCGGCCAGCAGCAGCGGATCGCGCTGGCGCGCGCCCTCGTGTTCGAGCCGAAGCTGGTGCTGATGGACGAGCCGCTCGGCGCGCTCGACAAGCAACTGCGCGAGCACATGCAGTACGAATTGAAGGCGCTGCACGAGAAGCTCGGCGTGACCTTCGTCTACGTGACGCACGACCAGGGCGAGGCGCTGACGATGTCGGATCGCGTCGCCGTGTTCGACAAGGGCATCGTGCAGCAGCTCGATACCGTCGACCGGCTGTACGAATCGCCGTGCAACGAATTCGTCGCGAACTTCATCGGCGACAGCAACCGGTTGCGGGGCACCGTCGCGCGCGTCGACGGCGAGTTCTGCGAATTCCATCTCGGCGACGGCACGAAGCTCGTCGGCCGCAATATCGGCAACGCGGAAGCGGGTGCACCCGCGGTCGCGTGCATCCGTCCCGAACGCATGAGTCTCACTCAGCACAGCGGCAACGGCAACGGCAATGGCCACGCGAACGGCGCTGCCGCGAACCTGCTGGCCGGCGAGGCCCGCAGCCTCATCTATTTCGGCGATCACGTGCGCATGCGCTGCGCGGTGCCGGGGCAGGACGAATGCTTCGTGAAGGTGCCGCTCGGCACCGGCGCGCTCGATGCGTTCTCGCCCGGTGCGCCGGTCGGCCTCGCGTTCGCGCCCGAGCATTTGCGCGTGTTCGCCTGAGCACGGTTTCAACGGTTTCGCGTTTTTCCGCAGCACGTCGTCCACAAGAACGGCTCACTTCCACCACGAGAGGAACCATCATGAATCGAGCAAGCTTCACGGCGCGCCGCACGGCGTTCGCACTGGCGCTGGCGGTGTTCGGCGCATCCGCGTCGGCGGCCGAGATCACCGTCGTCAACTTCGGCGGCGCCAACGGCGACGCGCAGAAGGTCGCGTTCAACCAGCCGTTCGAGAAATCGACCGGCAACAAGGTCACCGCCGTCGAATACAACGGCGAGCAGGCGAAGGTGAAGGCGATGGTCGAGGCGAAGCACGTCAACTGGGACGTGGTCGAAGTCGAATCGGGCGACCTGAACCGCGGCTGCGACGAAGGCCTGTACGAGAAGCTCGACTGGGCGAAGATCGCGAAGAAGTCGGACCTGATTCCGGAGTCGCCGCAGACGTGCGGCGTCGGCTTCTTCGTGTGGTCGACGGCGCTCGCGTACAACGCGGACAAGCTGAAGGCCGCGCCGACGAGCTGGGCCGACTTCTGGGACGTGAAGAAATTCCCCGGCAAGCGCGGGATGCGCAAGGGCGCGCGCTACAACCTCGAGTTCGCGCTGATGGCTGACGGCGTCGCGCCGAAGGACGTCTACAAGGTGCTCGCGACGAAGGCCGGCCAGGACCGCGCGTTCAAGAAGCTCGACGAGCTGAAGCCGAACATCCAGTGGTGGGAAGCGGGCGCGCAGCCGCCGCAGTTCCTCGTAGCCGGCGACGTGGTGATGTCGACCGCGTACAACGGCCGCATCAGCGCCGCGCAGAAGGAAGGCAAGAACCTGAAGGTGGTCTGGAACGGCAGCATCTACGATCTGGACTACTGGGCGATTCCGAAGGGCTCGCCGAACAAGGCGCTGGCCGAGCAGTACATCGCGTACACGCTGACGTCGAAGCCGCAGCAGGAGTACGCGCACAACATTTCGTACGGCCCGGCGAGCGTCGCGGCGATCAAGGCGCTCGACGCGAAGACGCTCGCGAACCTGCCGAACTCGCCGAGCAACGGCAAGAACGCGGTGCTGCAGGACATCGGCTTCTGGACCGACCACAGCGACGAACTCGAGCAGCGCTTCTCGGCGTGGGCCTCGAAGTAAGCGTGTCGGAGTCCTGATGCAACCGGCCGCGCGTTGCGCACGCAACACGGTGCTTCGCGCGGCACGCCGCCGGATTCCAGGTCCGGCCGGAGAGAACCGTTGAATACGATGACGATCGCTTCTTCTTCGTCGACACCGTCGACCGCCGCGCTGAAGCGCGAACTGAAGGCCGCCGAAGCAAAAAAACGCGCGATGGCACTGCTGCTGGTCGCGCCGCTCGCGGTATTCCTGCTGTTGATCTTCGTCGTGCCGATCGGCACGCTGCTGACGCGCGCGGTGCAGAACCCGGAAATCGCGACCGCATTGCCGAAGACGGTCGCCGCGCTGTCCGGCTGGGATCGCAAGGCGGCGCCCGCCGACGCGGCATACGTGGCGCTTGCCGCCGACATGACGCGAGTCGCCGACAGCGAAGCGATGGGCGCGCTCGCGCGGCGCCTGAACACCGAGATTCCCGGCTACCGCTCGCTCGTCGCGAAGACTGCGCGCGCGATGCCGCTGAAGGGCGAAAACGGGCAGAGCGACGCAGCGCTCACACCCGCGCAGACGCGCGAGAAGCTCGTCGATCTCGATTCGCGCTGGGGCGACGTCGCTTACTGGCAGGCGATCGCGAAGAACGGCAGCCGGACTTCGCCGTTCTACCTGCTCGCCGCGCTCGACCACAAGCAGGACGGTTTCGGTCACATCGTGCAGGCCGATCCGGACCAGTCGATCTATCTCGCGATCTTCGGCCGCACGCTCGTGATCGGCTTCGCGGTGACGCTGTTCGCGCTGCTGCTCGGCTATCCGCTCGCGTACTGGATCTCGACGCTGTCGGAGCGGCGCGCGAACCTCGTGATGATCCTAGTGCTGATTCCGTTCTGGACGTCGGTGCTGGTGCGCGTCGCCGCGTGGATCGTGCTGCTGCAGAGCGAGGGGCTCATCAACAAGGCGCTGATCGGCAGCGGGCTGATCTCGCAACCGCTGACGCTGCTGTTCAATCGCGTCGGCGTGTACATCTCGATGACACACATCCTGCTGCCGTTCATGATCCTGCCGCTGTACAGCGTGATGAAGTCGATCCCGCCGACCTACCAGCGCGCGGCGGTGTCGCTCGGCAGCCATCCGTTCGCGGCGTTCTGGCGCGTGTACGTGCCGCAGACCTATCCGGGCGTCGGCGCAGGCGCGCTGCTCGTGTTCATCCTCGCGATCGGCTACTACATCACGCCCGCACTGCTCGGCGGGCCGAACGACCAGATGGTCAGCTACTACGTTGCGTACTTCACGAACGTGACGATCAACTGGGGCATGGCGTGTGCGCTCGGCGGGCTGCTGCTCGCGGCGACGCTCGTGCTGTACGCGGTGTACGGCCGCTTCACCCGCTCGAACGTGAGCCTCGGCTGAACGCGCAACAACGGAAAGGGAAGGGGATTCGACCATGAAACTGCTCGCCAGGCCGCTGTTCGCGCCGCATATGTCGTTCGCCGAGCGCGCGTGGTACGTCGCGCTGCGCGTGCTCGTCGTGCTGACGCTGCTGTACCTGATCCTGCCGGTGCTCGCGATCGTGCCGCTGTCGTTCTCGTCGAGCACGTTCCTCGTCTATCCGATTCCGGGCTTCTCGATGCGCTGGTACGAGAACCTGATCGCGTCCGACGAGTGGCGGATGGCCGCGAAGAACAGCTTCATCATCGCGCCGTCGGCGACCATCGTCGCGACCGTGCTCGGCACGGTCGCCGCGATCGGTCTCACGAAGGCCGATTTCCGCGGCAAGGGGCTGCTGATGGCCGTGCTGCTGTCGCCGATGATCGTGCCGGTCGTCGTGGTCGGTGTCGGCATGTACCTGTTCTTTGCGCCGCTCGGGCTCGCGAACACCTACACCGGCCTGATCTGCGGGCACGCGGCGCTCGGCGTGCCGTTCGTCGTCACGACGGTCGCGGCGACGCTGCAGGGCTTCAACCACAATCTCGTGCGCGCGAGCCTGTCGCTCGGCGCGAACCCGGTCACGACATTCTTCCGCGTGACGCTGCCGGTGATCGCGCCGGGCGTGATGTCGGGGGCGCTGTTCGCGTTCGCGACGTCGTTCGACGAAGTGGTGGTCACGCTGTTCCTCGCGGGCGCCGACCAGACGACGCTGCCGCGGCAGATGTTCACCGGGATCCGCGAGAACATCAGCCCGACGATCGCCGCGCTCGCGACGATCCTGATCATCTTCTCGACGAGCCTGCTGCTCGCGCTCGAATGGCTGCGCGGCCGCAATGCGCGGCGCGCGGTGACGTAACGGCATACAGGCGCGCGGGGCAGCAAGTCCCGCGCGCCGGTTGGGGCCTGCCGGGTGCAGGCGCAGGCTACGAACGCATTGCTCAGAACCCGCCGGACTTGATCAGCTGGTTGAGATTCGCGATGTTCAGGCTGCCGAAGCCGGTCGTATAGTCCCAGCCCGCGCCGGCGTTGTAACCATAGCCCTGGTAGCCGTTGTTGCCCGACACGACGTCATGGCGCACGAGCGACGGGTTCGCCGGAATGTCCGCGTAGAAGTTGCCCGCCGGGAAGCCGAGGGCCGTGCCGTTCGAGGCCAGGATCCGCGCCCAGAAGCCCGTGAAGAGCGGCGCCGCGAGGCTCGTGCCGCCGATCTGCTGGAGCTGGCCGTAGTTGTAGATGTACGCGCCGGTGCTTTGCGCGGCATCGAACGCAACATCGGGCAGCTGGCGGTTGCTGCCCGACTGCCACGACGGCGCGGGCGTAATCGTGCTGACGCCGCCGCCCGTCGCCCACAGCTTGCCGTTGCTGTCGAGCCCTTCGTTCCACACCGTCTCGTTCGAGAACGCGCCCGCGGACGTCGTGTAGAGCGTCGTGCCGCCGATCGCGAGCACGTGCGGCGACGACGCCGGCCACGACACCGTATAGTTCGCGCCATCCGGATAGCCGCGGTTGTTGCACTCGTACACGCCTTCGTCGCCCGACGATACCGAGAACGTCTGGCCCTGCGCGGCCGCCGTCGTGAAGATCTGCTCCTCGGCGTCGAGCGTGCCGTCGGCGTTCGCGTCGGTCTCGCACCAGCCGAGCGACACGTTGATCACCTTCGCGACGTTATCCGACACCGCGCGGTTGAATGCCTGCGTGAGCCCCGTGTTGCCCGACGCGTTCAGGTCCGCCATGTAGAACACGAGCTTGCCGACCTGGCCGCCCGCCGCGCCGACGATCGACTGGCTGTCGAGATCCCACTCGCCCTGGCCGTTCTGGTCGTCGGTGTAGTTGCCGCCGGAACCGTTGGTCTGGACGGTTTGCGTCGACACCGCGCCGTAGCCGTTGCTCGACGTGAAGGTCTTCAGGTCCTTCAGCGTCTGCGCGACGCCGCCGATCGTCATGATGCCGACCGTCACGCCAGCCGCGGTCGGCACGCCGGTCGCGTTGTAGAGGCCCGGGAATTCCTTCGGATAGTGGCCGGTCGCGGTGCCCGTGGCGAGCGCCTTCGGCTTCGCGACGTCGCCGACGCGCAACAGCGGATGCGCGCGCGCGACGTTCTGCAGCCCGAGCACCGAGCCGACGACGTCGCCGAGCGCACGCGGCACCTGTGCGGTGGACGCGTTCGCGAAGCCCGAGCGGCCCGCGTACTCGAAGTGCACGAGCGACGTGTTGAACGCGGTCTTGACCGTGCCGGCCGTGCCGCGCGCGGACACGAGCAGCCGGTTCGGCGCGACCTCGATGTCGACGAAGCCGCTCTTGCGCAGATAGTCGACGACGGACTTGACCTGCGCTTCGGTCGGCGCGTAATCGGCGAGGAATTGCGAGCGCGTCAGGAACTTGCGGTACTGCGCGCTGCCGCGGCGGTTCACGTCGCGTGCGAGCTGCTTGAGCTGCGCGGCGTTGCGCAGCTTCAGGCTGACGACGACGTCGGTCGTCTCGCCTGCCGCCAGCTCGAGCGACGGCGCCGCACTGCGCGCCATCAGCTGCGGGCCGGTCAGAAAGGCCTTCGTGTGGGTGTCGACCCAATCCGTCGCCGCGTGCGCCGTGCCGGCGGCGAGCACGAGCGGCCACGCGCAGGCGAGGCGGCGGGGTGACGGAAGGGGAAGGGCAAACCAGGCGTTCCGTTTCATCGGGAGTCCTTTTGAGGAGAGACGACGTGGTTGGAACCCCGGCCCTTGTGGGGCCGCGAGCGCAGACGAGCGTAGGGACGCCGGTGCGTTTCAGGTAGCTGCCAGTTTCCATAGCTGTCAGTTCTGACAATGGCGCGCGAGGTGGCGCGTCCGAATGCGGCTGAAGCCGCGCCGTGGCGAGGTGACGGAGGAACCGGTTCGCGCGGCGTCGAACGTATCGCCCCGATGCACACCCGCGGCTCCAGCGTGCGCGTCGTTCGTCGTCGCGCGGGAATCGTCGCTGAAACGGCATGCGTGGGATTACGCCGGTGAACGCGCCCGGCCGCTTCGGGCGCGCGCTGAATCGCACTATGTGGTCAATGGAGGGCGAACGGCATCCCGATCGGGCGTTGCATCCGGGTCGGCGGCTAAAAAAAGGGGCAGTTGATGCCCGGCTGTTCCGAACTGTGGAACACAGTCTTTCGGCCCGCTTTCCGTCGTCGCGTGCGGCGCGCGAATTAGAGTCATTTCTCTAATGGCTGCACGGACGAAAAAAAAGCCCGACACGAGGCCGGGCTTCCAAATCGGCCGCAGCCGCCGAAGCGGCATGCGGCACCTGCAAAAGCAGAACGCTTACGCTGCGAGCAGCGAGCGCAGCACGAACGGCAGGATACCACCGTGCTTGTAGTAGTCGACTTCGATCGGCGTATCGATGCGCAGCAGCACCTGCACGCGCTTCGTTTCGCCGTTCTTGCTGTTGATCACGAGCGTGACGTCCTGCTGCGGCTTGAAGTCGTCGCCGAGGCCTTCGATGTCGAACGTCTCGTCGCCGGTGATGCCGAGCGACTGGATGCTGTCCGAGCCCTTGAACTGCAGCGGCAGCACGCCCATGCCGACCAGGTTCGAACGGTGGATCCGCTCGAAGCTGCGTGCGATCACGGCCTTCACGCCGAGCAGTTGCGTGCCCTTCGCGGCCCAGTCGCGCGACGAGCCGGTGCCGTACTCTTCGCCCGCGAACACGACGGTCGGGGTGCCCGCGTCGACGTACTGCATCGCTGCGTCGTAGATCGACAGCTGTTCGCCGCTCGGCTGGTGGATCGTCAGGCCGCCTTCGACGCGCGAGCCGTCTGCCTTTGCCGGAATCATCAGGTTCTTGATCCGGACGTTCGCGAACGTGCCGCGCATCATCACGTCATGGTTGCCGCGGCGCGAGCCGTAGCTGTTGAAGTCGGCCTTCTGCACGCCGTTCTCCTTCAGCCACTTGCCGGCCGGCGAGTCTTCCTTGATCGAGCCTGCCGGGCTGATGTGGTCGGTCGTGACGGAATCGCCGAAGATGCCGAGCGCGCGTGCGCCCTTGACCGTGACGATCTCGTCGGCCGGTTCCATCGAGAAGTCCGTGCCGAAGAACGGCGGCTCCGCGATGTACGTCGACTTCGGCCAGTCGTAGACCTGGCCCGATTCGCCCTCGATCTTGCTCCAGAGGTCGCCCTTCTTCGTCAGCTTCGCGTAGTTGTCCTCGAACTTCTTCGGATCGAGCGCGTACTTGAGCAGCGCGTGGATTTCTTCGCTCGTCGGCCAGATGTCGCCGAGGTAGATGTCGCGGCCGCCCTTGCCCTTGCCGACCGGCTCGGTCATCAGGTCGCGCGTGATGTTGCCGGCGATCGCGTAGGCGACGACCAGCGGCGGCGAGGCCAGGAAGTTCGCGCGGATGTTCGGGTGGATACGCGCTTCGAAGTTACGGTTGCCCGACAGCACGGCCGCCGCGACGATGTCGTTCTTGACGATCGCTTCGTTCAGCTCCGGCGTCAGGTCGCCCGCGTTGCCGATACAGGTCGTGCAGCCGTAGGCCGCGACTTCGAAGCCGAGCTTCGCGAGGTACTTCAGCAGGTCCGTCTTCGTCAGGTATTCGGTGACGATGCGCGATCCCGGGGCCAGCGACGTCTTGATGTGCGGCGCGACGGTCAGACCGGCTTCGACGGCCTTCTTCGCGAGCAGGCCGGCAGCCAGCAGCACGCTCGGGTTCGACGTGTTCGTGCACGACGTGATCGCGGCGATCAGCACGTCGCCGTTCTTCACGTCGACGCCGTTGCTCGTCTGGTACTCGGCGTTCAGGTCGTCCGCCTTCTTCGCGAAGCCGTTTTCCGCGACCGGCTTCGAGAACAGGTCGGTGAACGTCGACTTGACGTTGCCGATCTCGATGCGGTCCTGCGGGCGCTTCGGGCCCGCCAGCGACGGTGCGACCGTGGCCAGATCCAGCGTCAGCGTCTTCGTGTAGTCGATGTCGCCGGCCTTCGGAATGCCGAACAGGTCCTGTGCCTTGAAGTAGTTCTCGAATGCGGCGATTTCCGCCTTCGTGCGGCCCGTGCCCTTGAAGTAGTCGATCGTCTTCTCGTCGACCGGGAAGAAGCCCATCGTCGCACCGTATTCCGGCGCCATGTTCGCGATCGTCGCGCGGTCCGGCAGCGCGAGCGTCTTCGTGCCTTCGCCAAAGAACTCGACGAACTTGCCGACGACCTTCTCCTTGCGCAGCATTTCGGTGATGGTCAGCACCAGGTCGGTGGCCGTCACGCCTTCGCGCAGCTGGCCCTTCAGCTCGACGCCGACGACGTCAGGCGTCAGGAAGTACACGGGCTGGCCGAGCATGCCGGCTTCCGCCTCGATGCCGCCCACGCCCCAGCCGACCACGCCGATGCCGTTGATCATCGTCGTGTGGCTGTCCGTGCCGACGAGGGTGTCCGGATAGTAGACCGTGCCGTCTTCGTCCTTCTTCTTGTGGACGCCGCGTGCGAGGTACTCGAGGTTCACCTGGTGGACGATGCCGACGCCCGGCGGCACGACCTTGAACGTGTCGAACGCCTGCATGCCCCACTTCATGAACTGGTAGCGCTCGTTGTTGCGCTGGAATTCCAGCTTCATGTTCAGGTCGAGCGCGTCCTTCTGGCGGAAGTAGTCGATCTGGACCGAGTGGTCGACGACGAGATCGACCGGCACCAGCGGCTCGATCTTCTTCGGGTTCTTGCCCGCGCGCTTCGCGACGCCGCGCATGGCCGCGATGTCGGCGAGCAGCGGCACGCCCGTGAAGTCCTGCAGCACCACGCGCGACACGACGAACGGGATTTCGTCGACGCGCTTGCCCGTCGGCGTCCAGTTCGCGAGCTGCTCGATGTGTTCCTCGGTGATCTTCTTGCCGTCGTAGTTGCGCAGCACGGACTCGAGCACGATACGGATCGACACCGGCAGGCGCTCGATCTTCGTCTTCAGTTCCTTGCCGAGTTGCGGCAGCGAGTAGAACTTGCCTTTGCCGGAACCGCTGTCGAATTCCTTGAGGGTCTTGTGGAGATTGTGGGCCATGGTGATTTTCCTGGGTTCAAGTCTAGGAAACAAAGAGTCCTGTATCTGACCTGGGGGCTGTTTGCGGATGAAACGTGCATGCGTTGCCCCGAGAAAGGCCGCTCGCAAGGACTGCGACGCTGCGAATACTGGACGTATTCGCAAGAAGCATGACGCAGCGAGCGGCCTTTCTCGGGGCAACCCCAATTTTAAAATTTACTTCACGGGAATGCCCCAAATCGGCCACATGGCGGCGTCGTTCGTCGCTTGTTTGGCACGGCCAAACGGCGCTCCTCACTCCTTGCCCTGCGACCGATTTGGGGCATTCGCATGCACGTTTCATCCGCAAACAGCCCCCTATATCACATACAAGTCGACGTACTCATTGACCGGCATCGCTTCGAGCTTTGCCTGGTCCAGCGACACGTCGAGAATCGCTTGTTGCTGCTTTGCCGGGAAGCGGCGGGCGAGGTTGGTCCTGAATTTCTCGATCAGGAGCGGGATGCCGTCGGCACGGCGTCGCTTGTGGCCGATCGGATACTCGACCACCACTTCGGCAAGCTTCGATCCGTCCGCGAATTCGATCGTCAGCGCATTCGCGATCGATCGCTTGTCGGGATCGTGGTAATCCTTCGTGAACTGCGGGTCCTCGACGCAGACCGTCTTCGCGCGCAACGCGTCGATGCGCGGGTCTGCCGCGACCGTGTCCTCGTAGTCGGCCGCCGTCAGCCGGCCGAACAGCAGCGGCACCGCGACCATGTACTGGATGCAGTGGTCGCGATCGGCCGGGTTGGCGAGCGGCCCCTGCTTGTCGATGATGCGGATCGCCGCCGCGTGCGTGCGGATCGTGATCCGGCTGATGTCGTCGGTCGATTTCCCCGCCGCGGCGAGCTGCGCGTGCAGCTGCATCGCGGCCTCGGCCGCGGTCTGCGCGTGGAATTCCGCGGGAAACGCGATCTTGAACAGCACGTTCTCCATCACGTACGTGCCGTACGGACGCTGAAAGCGGAACGGCTGCCCGTCGAACAGGACGTCATAGAAACCCCAGGTCTTCGCGGTGAGCGCGGACGGATAGCCCATTTCGCCCGTCTTCGCGATCAGCGCGAGGCGCACCGCGCGCGACGTCGCATCGCCGGCCGCCCACGACTTGCGCGAACCCGTGTTCGGCGCGTGGCGGTACGTGCGCAGCGCCTGGCCGTCGACGAACGCGTTCGACACCGCGTTGATCAGCTCGTCGCGCGTGAGCCCGAGCAGCAGGCCGACGACGGCGGTCGACGCGACCTTGACGAGCAGCACATGGTCGAGCCCGACCTGGTTGAATGAATTCTCGAGTGCGATGCAGCCCTGGATCTCGTGGGCCTTGATCATCGCGGTCAGCACGTCGCGCATCGCGAGCGGCGCGCGGCCGGCTGCTACAGCGGTACGCGACAGCCAGTCGGCCGTCGCCAGGATTCCGCCCAGGTTGTCGGACGGATGCCCCCATTCGGCGGCGAGCCAGGTGTCGTTGAAATCCAGCCAGCGGATCATTGCGCCGATGTCGAACGCGGCCTGGACCGGATCGAGCTGGAACGACGTGCCGGGCACCTTTGCGCCGTTCGGCACGATCGTGCCGGGCACGACAGGCCCCAGGAGCTTGGTGCAGGCCGGGTAGGACAGCGCCTCGAGTCCGCATCCGAGCGTGTCGATCAGACAATGACGCGCGGTCTCCAGCGCGAGCGCGCTGTCGATTCCGGCGTTCAGCACGTAGTCGACGATATCGACGAGCACCGTATCCGGAGCAGGGCGGACGTTGGAGATCGGGGCGGACATCGAGGGGCCTGGCGGAACGGGCTTAGTTGTTCTTCAGCTCGTTCGATTGCGTCGGCGCCGGCGTGCCTTGCGCCATTTCCGGCGTCATGCACTCGTCCGCGAGGCGCTCGCCGCCGTTGGCGTCGCTGAACAGCATCGCCTTCGTCGGGATCACGATCAGCTTGAAGCCCGCTGCCGGATCATAGAACGTGTCGGCGCCGGTGGTCGTCTGCTGGCGCGGCAGCTTGTAGTTCTTCTGCGCCCAGTGAACCGTGACGACCTGGTCACGCTTCATGTCGCCGGCGAGATCGAAGGACAGGCCGTCCTTGCACGCCCACTTGACGGCGCCTTCCGGTGCCGTATCGACCTTCGCTGCTGCGCGCGCCTGTGCCTTCTTGCTGCGCGGGATCAGGCGCTTGCGCGGCGCCGGGCGCTTGGCCGTTGCCTTCTTCGCGGTCGTGCCCGCTTCCTGGGCGAACGCGCTCGGAGCCGACACCAGCATAGTGGCGGACAAGGCGCCGATGGCGGTAGCGATCAGGAGTTTCTTCATGGAGTCAGAACCTTTCGAAAATCAGTTAACAAAGGCTGGCGGCCGGGGCTGCCAGCGGGTTGAAACTGCACGCGCCCCGGAAGCGCGCAGCGGCCGCTATTTTCGCCTATTTGGCCGCCCATATTTCAGGTTTTCAGGCTCCGTTACGTTTTTTTCGTTCGGCAAGCGGACGAGCGGCCCACATCCCGGTCGGGATGCTTGAAAGACCGGTTCGGCCGGGCCGGCGGCGCGCGCTCACGGCGTGTCTCCCGCGGCGGCGGGGCCGAACAGCGTCGCCGCTTCGGCGGGCACCGGCTGGCCGGTCGCCCGCGCGCGGCGCAGCACCGACCAGTAATAGCGGTAGCTCGCGCGGTCGTGCAGCGTGTCGCCGTGGCGCGTCGGCCCCCAGTCGGCGGCTTGCGCGGCCAGCAGGATGTCGGCCGCGAGCGCAACCTCGTCGGTGCGCGGCGCGAATGCGTCGACGATCGGCCGGACCTGCGCCGGGTGGATGCTCCACATCCGCGTGAACGCGAATTCGTCGCGCGCGCGGCGCGCGTCGTTCGCGACGACGCTCATGTCGCGCACCTCGGTCGTCACGTTGTGCGACGGCGTCTTGCCGTGCGCGTGGCAGGCCGCGGCGATCTCGAGCTTCGCGCGCCGCACCAGAGGGTGCTCGAACTGGCCGGGCGAGCGCATCGCCGAATCGGGGATCGCGCCGTGGTGCGCGGAGACGAAATCCATCAGGCCGAAGCTCAGCGTGCCGACGAGCGGCAGCGCGGCGAGGGCGGCCGCCTGCGCGAGCGCGCCGTGCGTCTCGACCAGCACGTCGACCGGAATCGGCCGGGCAATGCCGAGTTCGCGGCGCGTGCCTTCGATGAACGCGCACATCTCGGCCGCGTCGGCGGCGTTGGCGATCTTCGGCAGCGTGAGGTAGGCGGGCGGGCGTGCCGCGCGCAGGATGATGCGCACGTCGTCGCGCCAGTGCGGGTGGGAGAAGTCGTGGATCCGCGCGCCGACCCGCCCGAAGCGGTTCTCGGCGCTGCCGAGCGTGGCGGCGACCAGTTCCGCGTGCGCGGCTTCCTGGCCGACGGCGGCGCCGTCCTCGCAGTCGAACGTGATGTCGAACACGGGGCCCAGTTCGGCCTGCAGCGCAAGCGACTTGCGCATCAGCTTCTCGCTGCCCGCGTAGTGGTCGCAGCATGGCAGGATCGCGGGCGGGGACGCCCCGTCGTACAGCACTTGTGCAGGAGTGAGCGCGGCCATCTCTTCTACGTCAGGGAAGCGGGTCAACGTGGAGAAAATCGGATTCGGGCGCGTTCTGGGCCGGTGCGCGGCGAGCGCGGGGCGGCAAAACGTGCGCGGATCGGATCGTTCGGCAGGGCCGGCGGCATGCCGGCCCGTGCCGCAACCGGGCTGCCCGAGGGCCGCCCGGCAACGCGCGTGATGCTTAGTTCTTCAGCAGGTGGGCAACGCCGTCGCGCTCTTCGAGCAGCTCGGCCAGCGTACCGTCCATCTTCTCGCGCGAGAACGCGTCGATCTCGAGGCCTTCGATACGCTTGTATTCGCCGTTCTCGCACACGACCGGCACGCCGTAGATGATGTCTTCGGGGATGCCGTACGAACCGTCCGACGGAATGCCCATCGTAACCCACTTGCCGTTCGTGCCGAGCACCCAGTCACGCACGTGGTCGATCGCCGCGTTCGCTGCCGACGCTGCCGACGACAGGCCGCGGGCTTCGATGATCGCCGCGCCGCGCTTGCCGACGGTCGGGATGAACGTGTTGCGGTTCCATTCGTCGTCGTTGATCAGCTTCAGCATCGATTCGCCTTCGGCGGTCGCGAAGCGGAAGTCGGGGTACATCGTCGGCGAGTGGTTGCCCCACACGGCGAGCTTCTCGATCGATGCGACCGGCTTGCCCGACTTCGCTGCCAGCTGCGACAGCGCGCGGTTGTGGTCGAGGCGCAGCATGGCCGTGAAGTTCTTCTTCGGCAGGTCCGGTGCCGACTTCATCGCGATGTACGCGTTCGTGTTGGCCGGGTTGCCGACGACCAGCACCTTCACGTCGCGGCTCGCGACTTCGTTCAGCGCAGCGCCCTGAACCGTGAAGATCTCGGCGTTCGCCGACAGCAGGTCCTTGCGCTCCATGCCCTTCGAGCGCGGACGGGCGCCGACCAGCAGTGCGACGTCGGCGTCCTTGAACGCGACCTTCGGGTCGTCCGTGATCACGACGCCCGCGAGCAGCGGGAACGCGCAATCTTCCAGTTCCATCACGACGCCTTTGACGGCGGCTTGGGCTTGCGGGAGGTCGAGCAGTTGCAGGATGACCGGCTGGTCCTTGCCGAGCAGGTCGCCGTTCGCGATGCGGAACAGCAGCGAGTAAGCGATTTGACCTGCGGCGCCGGTGACGGCAACGCGCTTTGCGGGCTTAGCCATTGAAATTCTCCAGGACGGGTGAAGCGTGGGACGCTCGGGAAAACGCCATTCTATGCGCGTTACGCGAAGCGTTGCATTGAAGCAGGGCGGAGGAGTCGCGGTTGCATGCGCGGTGACCTGGAGACGGGCAGAGGCACGTAGCCGGGGACGCGCTTGGCAATCCGCGAACCCTTGCTCGCCCCGGAGTGTAGGAGTCGAGGCGCGCAAAGTCAAACGGTATCTTATGTCTTATATAAGACAGATGTTTTGCTGAATTTGAGTGGACGGAAAACCTGGGTTTGTGATGAAATGCGCGCCATGACATCGAACCAGGCGAACAACGCGAATCCGACCGGCGCAGGCAGCCCAGGGCAGCCGGGCGCGAGCGAGGCTGCGCCCACGCCCACGCCTGCGCCGACGTTCAGCCCTTTATACCAGCAGATCAAGTCTTTGATCACGCAGAGTCTCGAATCGGGTGAATGGAAGCCCGGCGAGATCATCCCGAGCGAGGTGGAACTCGCGGCCCGCTACAAGGTCAGCCAGGGCACCGTGCGCAAGGCGATCGACGAACTGGCCGCCGAGAACCTCGTGGTACGCAGGCAGGGAAAGGGTACGTTTGTTGCGACGCACAATGAAGATCGCGCGCAGTTCCGCTTCCTGCGCCTGCTTGCCGACGACGGCGCCGAGCATGCGCACGTGAGCCGCCTGCTCGAGTGCCGGCGGCTGCGCGCGCCGGCCGAGATCGCCCGCCAGCTCGACCTGAAGCCGTCGGACCCGGTCGTGCAGGTGCGCCGGCTGCTCGAGTTCGAGGGCGAGGTGACGGTGCTGGACGAGATCTGGCTGCCGGGCGCGATGTTCCGCGGCCTGACGTTCGAGCGCCTCAGCGAGTACAAGGGGCCGCTCTACGCGATGTTCGAGGCGGAGTTCGGCACGCGCATGATCCGCGCGACCGAGAAGATCCGCGCGGTGGCGGCGGAGCCGGCGGTGGCCGACCAGTTGCACGTGCCGACGGGATTTCCTTTGCTGTCTGTCGAGCGCGTGTCCTATACATATGGTGATCGGCCTGTGGAAGTGCGCCGCGGCTGGTATGTCACAACTGGGTACTACTATCAGAACGACTTGAGCTGACGATGCAGGCATCGGCTCGTGTCCCGTGCATTCGCGTTCCTCACGCTGTCTGCGAAGCACGTTTCGGGCCGCCTTTGTTCGCGTTTGCGTAACGATCCAAAGCAGGTTTTCGCTGCAGCGCGATATGAAAAGGCGCTAAAATTGCGGATTAGTGTGACAACATA